>NZ_JACVUE010000004.1:0-144114 GCF_016624925.1 Leuconostoc sp. S50
GACGCCTGCCTGTCACGCAGGAGATCGCGGGTTCGAGCCCCGCTGTGACCGCTACAAGTTTTAAAAAGACATGTACAATTTTCAGTGTAAAGTAAGGCGCAATTCCTTACCATGTTATTTCGGCTTAGAGTCGATATATAAATTATTTAGTGTTAGGGATATAGTTAAACGGTAGAATAGCGGTCTCCAAAACCGTTGATGGGGGTTCGATTCCCTCTATCCCTGCCATGGCGGTAGTGGTGAAGTGGTTAACACACTGGTTTGTGGATCCAGCATGCGAGGGTTCGATCCCCTTCTACCGCCCTAAGCTTTAGAGCTTTATCATATGCCGCTGTGGCGGAATTGGCAGACGCGCTGGACTCAAAATCCAGTGGTGGCAACACCGTGTGGGTTCGACTCCCACCGGCGGCATTATTAAACAACCTTTTAGGTTGTTTTTTTTTATATTTCATGTATAATTAGTATCTGTAGTACTGTGAATAAATATGATTTTTGCGAAATATTGTCCGCAAGTTCTTTATATTGAAGCAAACGTTATCTGCGGAAACAGGGGCGATTGCTTTTTTTGTGCTCATAGGTTACTTTTTTAAGCCATTTAGCTTGATTTGTAATCAAACAGTAATGTAAACACGGTAAATAATTAATGAGGTGATAAGTGTGGCAGGACATTTAGTTAAGTACGGTAAGCACCGTACTCGTCGGTCTTATGCAAGTATCAAAGAGGTCTTAGATGTACCGAATTTGATCGAAATTCAAACGGCATCATATCAATGGTTCTTAGATGATGGTATCAAAGAAATGTTTGGAGACATCATGCCAATCGATGATTTCCAAGGAACATTATCATTGGAATATGTTGATTACCAGTTGATGGAACCCAAATATAACATTGATGAAGCACGTGAACATGATGCTAACTACTCAGCACCATTACACGTCACGTTGCGTTTGACTAACCATGAAACTGGTGAAATCAAGTCTCAAGATGTTTTCTTTGGTGATTTTCCATTGATGACGGAGCAAGGAACGTTCATTATCAACGGTGCTGAACGTGTTATTGTTTCTCAATTGGTACGTTCACCAGGTATCTATTACAATCAAGAAACAGATAAAAACGGTCGTCCTCATTATGGCACAACCGTCATTCCTAACCGTGGTGCATGGTTAGAATATGAAACTGATGCAAAAGGTATTGCAAACGTTCGTATTGATCGTACACGTAAATTGCTCATGACTGAGTTGGTTCGCGCGTTGGGATTTGGCTCTGATTCTGATATTATTGATATTTTTTCAGATCAGTATGATGCTTTGAATATGACTTTGGAAAAAGACGTTCACAAAGACATGTCAGATTCTCGTGTCGAAGAATCTTTGAAAGACATCTATGAGCGTTTGCGTCCAGGTGAACCTAAAACAGCTGATTCATCACGTGCGTTGTTGGTTGCACGTTTCTTTGATCCAAAACGTTATGATTTAGCTTCTGTTGGTCGTTACAAAATCAACAAAAAGTTGTCTTTGAAGACACGCTTGTTAAATCAGACATTAGCAGAGACTTTGGCTGATCCTGATTCAGGTGAAATTATTGCCGAAAAAGGAACCTTAGTTGACAAGTCAGTGATGGCTAAATTATCACCATTTTTGGATCGTGATGACTTCAAGACAACTACTTATACACCTTCAGGTGATGCTGTTCTTGAGGAGCCTGTAACGCTACAAAAGATCAAAATTGAGGCACCTGAAAATCCTGATAAGACGCTACTATTGATCGGAAACGGTCATATTGATGAACATGATCGTACAGTTCGTCCAGCCGACATTTTGGCTGGCATGAACTACTTCTTGAACTTACAAGAAGGTGTTGGATCAGTCGATGATATTGATCATCTTGGAAATCGTCGTATTCGATCAGTTGGAGAATTACTACAAAACCAATTCCGTATTGGATTAACGCGTATGGAGCGTGTTGTTCGCGAACGTATGTCAATTCAAGATGCCAATACAGTTACGCCACAACAATTGATTAATATTCGTCCTGTTGTTGCTGCTGTTAAGGAATTCTTTGGTTCTTCACAGTTGTCACAGTTTATGGATCAAACCAACCCATTGGGTGAAATGAACCATAAGCGTCGTTTGTCAGCACTTGGACCAGGTGGTTTGACTCGTGATCGTGCCGGTGTTGAAGTCCGAGATGTTCATTACACGCACTATGGTCGAATTGACCCAATTGAAACACCTGAAGGTCCTAACATTGGTTTGATTAACTCATTGGCTACTTATGGTCGTATTAACAAGTATGGTTTTGTTGAAACACCATACCGTCGTGTTGATTGGACAACACACAAAGTTACCGACAAAATTGACTATTTGACGGCTGATGAAGAAGATAATTACATTGTTGCACAAGCTAACTCACCATTGAATGAAGATGGTAGCTTTGTACACAATACGGTTATGGCGCGTTTTGGTGAAGAAAACATTGAAACACCAATTGATCGCATTGATTACATGGACGTTTCGCCTAAACAAGTTGTTTCTGTTGGAACAGCTGCGATACCTTTCTTAGAAAACGATGATTCCAACCGTGCTTTGATGGGTGCCAACATGCAACGTCAAGCTGTACCATTGCTTGACCCACATGCGCCACTTGTTGGTACAGGTATCGAATATAAGGCCGCGCACGATTCAGGTGTTGCTATGATTTCTCGTGCAGCTGGTGAAGTTGAATATGTTGATGGACGTCAAATTCGTGTGCGTCGTGAAGATGGGCAACTTGATACGTACGAATTGATGAAGTTCCGTCGTTCAAATGGTGGTAAAAACTATAACCAAAAGCCAATTGTTCATGCTGGTGAGCACGTTGAAGCTGATGAAGTTTTGGCTGATGGTCCATCAATGGAACAAGGAGAGTTAGCTTTGGGTCAAAACCCACTGATTGCTTTCATGACTTGGCAAGGTTATAACTTCGAAGATGCTATCGTTTTGAACGAACGTTTGGTTCGTGAAGATGTTTATACATCAATTCATATTGAAGAATATGACTCAGAAGCGCGTGACACAAAACTTGGGCCGGAAGAAATGACACGCGAAATTCCTAATACTGGTGAAGACCAGTTGAAGGATTTGGATGCTGATGGTATTATTCGTGTCGGTGCTGAAGTTCATGATGGTGATATTTTGGTTGGTAAAGTGACACCAAAGGGTGTGACAGAATTATCTGCCGAAGAACGCTTGCTTCATGCTATCTTTGGAGAAAAAGCACGTGAAGTGCGTGATACGTCATTACGTGTCCCTCATGGTGGCGGTGGTGTTGTTCAAAACGTACGTATTTATACACCAGAAAATGGTGATGAGTTAGCACCAGGTGTTAATATGATGGTACGTGTCTACATTGCTCAGAAGCGTAAGATTCAAGTTGGTGATAAAATGGCTGGTCGTCATGGAAACAAGGGAACTGTTTCTGTGGTTGTTCCTGAAGAAGACATGCCATACATGCCAGATGGCACACCAATTGACATTTTGCTCTCACCAATGGGCGTGCCTTCACGTATGAACATTGGGCAAGTTTTGGAACTTCACTTAGGATTTGCTGCAAAACAACTTGGTATTCACGTTGCCTCACCAGTCTTTGATGGTGCTAGTGATGATGAAATTGAAGCCGCATTACGCGAAGCCGGCTTGCCACAAGATGGTAAATCAGTTGTTTATGATGGTCGTACGGGTGAAGCATTTGACAAACGTGTCGGCGTTGGTGTCATGCACTATATGAAGTTAGCCCACATGGTCGACGATAAGATCCACGCGCGTTCTATTGGGCCATACTCACTTGTTACGCAACAGCCTTTGGGTGGTAAAGCGCAATTTGGTGGACAGCGTTTCGGTGAAATGGAAGTTTGGGCATTGGAAGCTTATGGTGCTGCTTATACCTTGCAAGAAATCTTGACATACAAGTCAGATGATGTTGCTGGACGTGTTAAAGTTTATGAGTCAATCATCAAGGGTGAACCAATTCCACGCCCTGGTGTGCCAGAATCATTCCGTGTCTTGGTAAAAGAATTGCAAGCACTTGGTCTAGACATGCAGGTCTTAGATGGATCAGGCGATGAAGTAGAATTGCGTCAAATGGATGAAGATGATTCGATTTTGCCAGTTGATGCACTTGAAAAATTGGCTCGTACAAATCCAGATTTGTTAAATAAAGAAGACGAAGAAGTTGCAGCAGCCTTTTCTAAGGTTGAAGCACAAGATACAGCTGCATCAGACGGCAATAATTAAGAAAGGTAACAGCAAATAGATGGCAATCGATGTTAACAAGTTTGAAAGTATGCAAATCGGTTTGGCATCACCAGATAAGATTCGTTCATGGTCTTATGGTGAAGTAAAAAAGCCAGAAACGATTAATTATCGAACATTAAAGCCTGAAAAAGACGGTTTGTTCGATGAACGCATTTTCGGACCTACAAAAGATTATGAATGTGCCTGTGGTAAATACAAGCGAATCCGATATAAAGGTATCGTCTGCGACCGTTGTGGTGTTGAAGTAACATCATCAAAAGTACGTCGCGAGCGTATGGGTCACATCGAATTGGCTGCACCTGTTACGCATATTTGGTATTTCAAAGGTATTCCTTCACGAATGGGTCTTGTTTTGGACATGTCACCTCGTTCACTTGAAGAAATTATCTACTTTGCGTCATACGTTGTCATTGAACCTGGTGATGCACCAGTTGAGAAGAAGCAAATGGTGACAGAACGCGAATACCGCCAATTGAAAAAAGAATATGGTGCTGGCTTTAAGGCTGGTATGGGTGCGGAAGCAATTAAAGAATTGTTGGCTAATGTTGATTTAGCTGGCGAAGCTGATGAGTTGAAGCGCGAATTGCAAGAAGCTACTGGTCAAAAACGTGTACGCGCTGTACGTCGTTTGGACATTGTTGAAGCGTTCTTACAATCTGACAATAAGCCTGAATGGATGGTAATGGACGTTGTGCCTGTTATCCCACCAGACTTGCGTCCAATGGTTCAATTGGAAGGTGGTCGTTTTGCGACTTCTGATTTGAATGATTTGTATCGTCGTGTGATTAACCGCAACAATCGTTTGAAGCGTTTGTTGGACTTAAATGCCCCAGGTATTATTGTTCAAAACGAAAAGCGTATGTTACAAGAAGCTGTTGACGCCTTGATTGATAATGGTCGTCGTGGTCGTCCAGTGGCTGGTCCTGGTAACCGTCCATTGAAATCACTTTCACACATGCTAAAAGGTAAGCAAGGTCGTTTCCGTCAAAACTTGCTTGGTAAGCGTGTCGATTATTCTGGTCGTTCAGTTATTGATGTTGGACCTTTCTTGAAGATGAACCAAATGGGATTGCCTGTACCAATGGCAATCGAATTGTTCCGTCCATTTATCATGAAGGAATTAACAACACGTAAGTTGGCTGGCAACGTCAAATCTGCTAAGCGTAAGATTGATAAAGCTGACGGCGATGTCATGGATGTTTTGGAAGATGTTATTAAAGAACACCCTGTTTTGTTAAACCGCGCACCTACGTTGCACCGTTTAGGCATTCAAGCGTTTGAGCCAGTGTTAGTTTCAGGTAAAGCAATGCGTTTGCATCCGCTGGTTACTGAAGCCTATAACGCCGACTTTGATGGTGATCAGATGGCGATTCACGTGCCATTATCTGATGAAGCACAAGCTGAAGCACGTTTGCTAATGCTTGCCGCTGGGCACATTTTGGCACCAAAAGATGGAAAGCCAATTGTTGCGCCATCACAGGACATGGTTATTGGTAACTATTACTTAACTACTGAGGAAGCTGGTCGCGAAGGCGAAGGAATGATTTTCTCAAGTGTTGATGAAGCACGCATTGCTTTTGCAAGTAAAGTTGTTCATTATCATACACGTGTTGGAATCCAAACGTCTTCATTCCCAGCTGAAAAGCCATTTACAGACGAACAACGTTCTAAAGTAATGGTTACATCAGTTGGAAAGCTAATTTTTAATGAAATTTTACCAACTGATTTTCCGTTTATCAACGAACCATCTGAGGACAACTTTAAGGGCGTTGATGATCGTTTCTTCATTGAGTCAGGCGAAGATATTCATGATTATCTAGCAGAAACGCCAATCATTGGTGCTTTCAAAAAAGGATTCTTATCAGATATTATTGCTGAAGTTTACAAGCGCTACAAAGTGACGGAAACGTCACTGTTACTGGATCGCATGAAAGACTTAGGCTATGAAAAGTCAACTGAATCTGGTTTGACAGTTGCTATGACTGATGTGACAGATTTGAAAGAAAAGCCTGCTATTCTTGAA
The DNA here is from genome assembly GCF_016624925.1 of Leuconostoc sp. S50. Classification (NCBI taxonomy): domain Bacteria; kingdom Bacillati; phylum Bacillota; class Bacilli; order Lactobacillales; family Lactobacillaceae; genus Leuconostoc; species Leuconostoc sp. S50. The sequence continues at coordinate 6,317 of NZ_JACVUE010000004.1, forward strand.
GATGCGCATAACCAAGTTGCTACTGTAACCAAGCAATTCCGTCGAGGACTGATTACGGATGCTGAGCGCTACCAACGAGTTACTGAAATTTGGACAAAAGCCAAGGATATCATTCAAGATAAGCTGATTGAATCATTTGAACCAACTAATCCAATTTTCATGATGCAAGACTCAGGTGCTCGTGGTAACATTTCAAACTTCGTTCAATTGGCTGGTATGCGTGGTCTGATGGCCGGACCTGGTGGTAAAATTATTGAATTGCCAGTTACAGCTAACTTCCGTGAAGGTTTGACAGTGATGGAAATGTTTATTTCTACTCACGGGGCCCGAAAGGGAATGTCAGATACAGCCTTGAAGACGGCTAACTCAGGATACTTGACGCGTCGACTAGTTGATGTTGCGCAAGATGTTATTGTTCGTGAATTCGACAATGATTCTGATCGTGGTGTTGCCGTTAAAGCAATCATGGATGGCACATCAGTTGTTGAACCACTTTACGATCGTATTTTGGGACGTTATGCAATGAAGTCAGTGTTTGATCCAGAAACTGGTGAAAAGATTGTTTCTCGTAATGAAATGATTGATGAAGATGTTGCCAAAGCGATTGTCAATGCTGGCATTGAAGAAGTAACGATTCGTTCTGTCTTTACGTCAACAACAGAGCACGGTGTTTCAGTACTCGATTATGGTCGTAACTTAGCATCTGGTGAAGAAGTTGAAGTGGGTGAAGCTGTGGGAACCGTTGCTGCACAATCAATTGGTGAACCAGGTACGCAATTGACAATGCGTAACTTCCATACTGGTGGTGTTGCCGGTGGTAATGATATTACGCAAGGTTTGCCTCGTGTCCAAGAAATTGTTGAAGCACGTATTCCTAAGGGACGTGCAGAAATTTCTGAAGTGACTGGTGTTGTGACTGCAATTGAAGAAAACCCAGCAGAACGTACGAAAGCTGTCACTATTGAAGGTGAAACGGATACGCGTACGTATACTTTGCCGCTCACTGCACGCATGCGTTTTGCAGAAGGTGACGAGATTCAACGTGGTGATGCTATTAACGAAGGTCCGATTGATCCTAAGGAATTATTAGCTGTTACAGATACGTTAACAACAGAATCATACATGTTGACAGAAATTCAAAAAGTTTACCGTTTACAAGGTATTGAAGTTTCGGATAAGCATATTGAAGTTATGATTCGTCAAATGTTGCGTAAAGTGCGTGTGATGGATCCGGGCGAAACAGACTTATTGCCAGGAACATTAATGGATATTGCTGATTTCAAGCGTGCTAATGAACCAGCATTGTTTGAAGGTCTTGTGCCGGCAACTGCTCGTCCAGTTTTGCTTGGTATTACTAAGGCTGCGTTAGAAACAAATTCATTCTTGTCAGCTGCGTCATTCCAAGAAACAACACGTGTCTTGACTGATGCTGCTATTCGTGGTAAAAATGACCCACTAGTTGGTTTGAAAGAAAACGTTATTATTGGAAAGATCATTCCTGCCGGAACGGGTATGGCGGAATATCGTAAGATTAAGAGTAAGGTTGTTGGTGATGTTATCGCACAACCTGAACTTGAGACAGAAGATACACCCGACATTCCAAAATTAGATGATGTCGCTAAGGCATTTGAAGATTAATAGTGATGATTAAAAAGCCGCTCATTTTTCAAATGAGCGGTTTTTTTGATTTAAAGAAAATAAAATGAACAGGCGAGTGTGCACGTTATGCCAAAAATGATGTCAATTATGCCAAAAGGGTATGTGTTTTCAACTGTTTAAGATAAAATAATTATTGTTCTGCAGAACGATGTTTGAAAAGTTATACGCAATCTATCATAATTGCGTATAATTGAATTATGCATAATTTAAATTACGAACAAATGAACGGATTGGCATTGGCTTATATTGGAGATGCAATTTATGAATTAGAAGTGCGACAACATTTGTTAGCAATGGGTTTGACAAAGGTAAATGATCTTCAAAAAAGAAGCAAACATTATGTATCGGCTAAAGCCCACGCAGCAATTTTTCAACGCATGTCAGACGATCAAATTCTTTTCGAAGATGAGCTAATCTACTTTAAGCGTGGCCGAAACGCAAAATCACACACAAAAGCAAAAAATACTGATGTCGTTACCTATCGAATTTCGACAGGAATTGAAGCGTTGTTTGGTTATTTATATTTGTCTAACCGTCAAGAACGATTGCAAACGTTAATGGCATGGATCTTTGACGAAATTGAAACTGGGAGAATAAAGAAATGAAACGTGATGAAGCAGGTGAATTCATTTATGGTCATCATGCCAGTGTTGAAGCACTAAAAAGCAAACAAGAAATCAACAAAGTTTGGGTACAGACTGGCCTGCAAGATAAAATTCGCAATGAAGTTTTGCAGTTTGCAAAAAAAAGGGGATTAGTTGTTCAGCAAGCCCCTAAATCGAAATTAGATGAATTAACTGACGGCGGGAACCATCAGGGTGTTGTGCTGAGTGTTGCCGCTTTTGAGTATGCCTCAATTGATGATTTATTTGATCGAGCCAGCCAACAAGATGAAGAGCCATTTTTTTTGATTTTAGATGGTATTGAGGACCCACATAATTTAGGATCAATTTTAAGAACGGCCGACGCTGCTGGTGTCCACGGTATTATCATTCCTAAACGTCGCGCGGTTCAACTGACCGCGACAGTGGCCAAAACATCCACGGGGGCTATTGAACACGTGCCAGTCGCCCGTGTGACTAATTTGGCAGCAGTTGTCGAGTCACTCAAAAAGCGTGGCGTCTGGATATTTGGTACCGACATGTCTGGTGAAGATTATCGTCGCTGGGATGCCAAGGGAGCCACGGCTTTAATCATTGGCAACGAGGGGAAGGGCATTTCGCCACTTTTGAAGAAAAAGGTGGATGGTATGTTAACAATTCCAATGATTGGGCATGTTCAGAGTTTAAATGCCAGTGTTGCAGCTAGTTTATTGATATATCAAGGATATAATTCACGTCATCCGTTATAATACGCATACCAAATAAACAGAATAGCACGATGATATCTATCTTATATTCTGTTAATGTATGCGCCAAACGGGAGCATAATATTGACGAAAGATAGGCTGTTAGCCACAGTAATTGCGGCAAAAAAAGGACATGATTGTGCATACAGTGTGCTAATAAAACATTTAAAACCTGCTATTTTTAACGTTCATAAGCGAAAAATAAGTGGGCATATTAAAAAGGATGATTGGTATTCCGAGGGACTAGAAATACTAATGAGGTGTGTGAAACGGTATGAAGTAGCATGCCCGCGTGCAAAATTTTCGACTTACTTTATTTCTGCGCTATCAAATCGAGCTATTGATTTGTTGCGACATCATAACACTGAAAAAGCACAGTTTTGTCAAAAGATGCTTTGGGTCGATGATGATGAAAAACCCATAGATATTGCTACAGACACGTATAATCCAGAAGTTATTGTTGGTTTACGAGAGTCTATTAACCAATTAAGTTTAGCAAAATCGACTTCATTCAAGCATGCAGTCTTACAAATGATAGGTGCTTTGAAATACGATATTGCTGAGAGTGATAAACGACGGTTTGAACAAATGCAATATCGTCTCAAAAAAATGATAGAAGCTGGTGTGAAATAATGAAAAAAGCCTTGTAACGTGATTATTATTCACGCTACAAGGCTTTTTGGGTGTAGAGTTTTTAAGGTGTTGGACGGCCAGTGTTATCTGTTTTTGTCAACAAATACTCTTGAATTAGTGAAACAACTTCACTATTTTCCGGTAAGCTTGAATGTTGGGCATCACTGCCAGAAACAGTGATTTGGGTATAGGCTTTAACATGTTTTTGAAAGATGTATTTTCCAGCAATGACGCTTTGTACAGGCACAATACCGTCGTCTGTATAATCTTCTGTGCCGGCAATTGAGTAAACCGACAATCCTTTGGGCAAGTTTTTACTCTTGTTAATATAATCAGTTAACATCACTGTCCGACGAGCCAACGTCACTTCAGAAAAGTTATAGGGTGTGCCTAACGTCATGAGCGTTGTCATGTTAAAGCTGTTAGAACTATAATAATTTTCTAAAAATCCAGTCCAAATCAAGCCGCCGTTGGAATGACCGATTGCTTGAAAATTTCTAAAATGATAGCGTTCTTGCAAATCGGTCATGGCTGTGTTTAGCCAACGATATTGTTTCTTGATATTATCATACCCATCTTGATTGTTTTGAAAACCGATGACGATAAATGGTTGTTCATCATTAGCTCTAATATGCCCTGAGTATACTAATTTGCCATCAGTATTGACTTGGACCTTTAAAATGCTGTGCGTTGATTTAGGATTATTTAATTTACTTAGTAAATTATCAAATCGATTAATTGTGGCGCTAGATCCGGGAATAAAAATAATCGGTGCCATTCGAGAGTTTTGAATTTTTGCTTGATTATTATTAGTATGTGTTACCCAATCGTGTCCGAAAAAACCAATGGTAACCATGAGGACTAGACTTAATATGATAATTACTTTATTTCTCATAGCTGACCTCGGACGTTTCTATGGCTATAAATGGTCTGTAAATAACAACGGATAGTGCAAAAATGATAGCGACAATTAGCAGGGACCAACTGTCATTACTCCCTAAAAAAGCAACAAGTGTACTTGGCGTCGTGTTGGGTGTTGAAAGTGTTGCTGGCTTAATGAGATGGGTCACAATAGCGGTATAACCGATTAATGTGCCAAGTAAGCTTGTCAAAATCATGGGGACAAGCATTAACGGTCGTAAAAATATTGGTAAACCAAAGTATAACAGCTGATTACTATTGAACAAGCTAGGTAGGAGGGACAGCATTCCTAAATGCTGTTGTTTTTTTCGAACAGAGAATAGTAAAATAAAGCTGATTGCTAATGTGCTGCCAACACCACCAAATAAAGAAAAAGCGGTGTAGACACTATAAAGGTTAGTTGGATAAGGCAGTGTAGCATTTGTGTTTGTCAAAATTGTATCTAAATTTTTAATGACAGCATTAATAGTGCTGGGATTATTAATTAATTCACGCGGCAAACCAATTCCTAGCCACCACAGTAGTGGCGCCACAACGCTAATAATGACAAGACCAATGAAGGTTGTAAAAAAATTGTTAGATAGCAAGGTACTCAATGCAGATCGAACTACGCTACGTTGAATAGCAAAATGCAAAGCGACATCAATCAATAAAATCAGGGCAGCCCAAATCAAAAATCTGACAGCAAACGGTTGCGGGTTATCACCGCTGACAAATTTTTGATAAAAATAGAAACTTTCACAACTAATGAAAGACAGCAGAATGACTAACAAATACTGTGAAGTATCATAAGTTGGTGTTTGCCCTTTACCTAAGAACAAAAAATAAGTGCCTAGAAAGTTAGTAAGAGTGGGTAAAGTAGTTTGCGCTACTTTACGCATCGATAAAAAGTGTTTGGTAAAGCTGGCTGATAGAATCATCAAGACGAATACTTCTAATAGTGAAAGCATCTCTTGCAATTGTATATCAGCAGGTATCCGTAAATGCCAATTAAATAATGTCACCAACAGTGCATTTGGTGACAAAATGAGATGTGACATGAGTTGTACATAAACGCAAATCGCTAATAAAGGAAGTGTTTGTTGCATCGCAACGAGTGTGGCGTTAACCATTCTATTTTTTAGGACGAAATTGTCCAAATTAACAATGGTACTGATTAATTTTTTATTCATGTCGCTCCAATATTGAAACACAATATTAACATATTGAAATATATGTGTTATAATTAATTCCATTATGTCGTTGTGATGGTATTTTTTCGTTACTTCGATTATACATTAATCCATTCAGATGGGGGTATTTTGAATGATAAAACAGTTTTTTCAGCGGCCAATAGTTAATTTCATTGGTCGTACACTCTTTTATTTCATCATCATTTTGGTATTATTATACCTTTATGGTTATTCAGGTGTTGGTGAGGGACACTTTATCTATAACGAGTTTTAAATGGGGGAATTAACATGATTAGTAACGTGATTAATCAAATTGATGCAATTGCCGAAAATACCGGTGACTTGATTGCATACGATGAATTAGGACGTAAACACACATATGCTCAGCTAAAATCATGCTCAGACAGTTTGGCAGCTCACATTGATAGCCTTAATTTACCAGCTGAAGCGCCAATCATGGTTTACGGTGGGCAACAGTTTGAGATGATTACCAGCTTTTTAGGCAGTGTCAAGTCAGGACATGCGTATATTCCAGTTGACAAGAGTTCTGCTGATGAGCGTCTCACTGATATATTAGAAATTGGCAAGCCAGCGCTAGTGATTGCTGTTGATGAACTACCAATTAAGATTGCTTCAGTGCCGGTGATTGATCCGAAAGCACTAACCGATATTTTTGACAATGAAACGCCTTATCAAATAACACATCCAGTTGAGGGTGACGATAATTTCTATATCATATTCACATCAGGTACAACCGGTAAACCAAAGGGTGTTCAGATCTCACATCGTAACCTAATTAGTTTTGCAGATTGGATGTTGAGCGATGACTTCAATTGGCCAGAAAAAAGCCAAGTTTTGTCGCAGCCACCTTATTCATTTGACCTATCGGTTATGGATTGGGCGCCGGCACTATTGTCTAGCAGCACACTAAAAGCGCTGCCAAAAGAAACGGCAGATGATTTCAAAACATTGTTTGCAACATTGCCAAAATTGGACCTCAACATTTGGGTTTCGACACCGTCGTTTGCTGATGTTGCGTTGCTGGATCCTAATTTTACACAAGAAAATCTACCACGATTGACGCATTTTCTCTTTTGTGGGGAAGTGTTGACGAGTACAACTGCTCAAAAGCTGTTAGCACGTTTTCCAAAGGCAACCGTGTATAATACATACGGGCCAACAGAAGCAACCGTGGCGGTCTCTGGTTTGCCAATTACCAAGGCGGTTATTGCTGCTAACGACAAGATGCCAATCGGCTACGTCAAATCAGATACAACAATCAAAATTCAGGATCCCGATGGGCAAGACGTGCCAGCCGGAGAAACTGGCGAAATTGTAATTTGTGGACCTTCTGTTTCAAAGGGATATCTTAATAATCCTGAAAAAACGGCACAAGCTTTTAAACAAATTGATGGACATCAGGCTTATAAAACTGGTGATTTGGCAACCATGGATTCTTCTGGATTGTTGCATTATCGTGGTAGAAGTGACTTTCAAATAAAGTTGCATGGTTTCAGAATTGAACTAGAAGAGGTTGCACAACAGTTACAACAAAGTCACTATGTGGCACAAGCAGCAGCAGTACCACGCTATGATGACGAAGGAAAAGTGAAACAATTGCTAGCCGTCATTGTTGCTAGCGACAACTCATTTGAAAAGCCTATGCAACTAACCAATGCCATTAAAGACGAATTGAAAGACATTATGATGCCTTATATGGTACCTGGTCGTTTTATCTATCGAGAAGCGATGCCGCTCACACCCAACGGCAAAATTGATTTAAAAGGATTGATTGCTGAGGTGAATGGGGATGCTTAATTTACAACCTTATGCTGATCCAAAATATTTTATTATTTTGTTACTGGCATTATTGCCCTTGGCTATCGGCTTGTACTTTGGCAAGCGTTTTGCCTGGTATGAAGTAATAGTCTCAGTTGTCTTTATCTTTTTGATGTTTGATGGGCATAAGTATCATGAAGGATTCGCCTTAATTGGTTATATGATCTGGCAATGGTTACTAGTCTGGGCTTATACGATATATCGTAAAAAAGCTAACAATAGCTGGGTGTTTTATAGCGCAACCGTCTTGGCGATTGTGCCACTGGCACTCGTAAAAATTGCTCCTGCTGCACATTGGACACATGTTACAACGCTGCTTGGTTTTATGGGGATTTCATATTTAACTTTCCGATCAGTTGCTATGATTATGGAAACGCGAGATGGCACTATTAAAGCGTTTAACCCTTGGCTATTCCTGCGCTTCATGCTTTTCTTACCAACAATATCATCTGGACCGATTGATCGATATCGTCGTTTTGTGAAAGATATTGAAACTGTACCAGCGCGAGAAAAATACTTAGACATGCTTGGAAAAGCTGTTCACTTTTTCTTTCTTGGCTTTTTGTACAAATTTGTTTTATCTTACATTTTTGGCACATTGATTTTGCCAAGAGTCGAACATATGGCAATGCTATCGGCGCATGCTAATGGTGGATGGTCTTGGTGGCTAATTGGTGTCATGTACGCGTATGGATTTGATTTGTTCTTTGACTTTGCTGGATATTCATTGTTTGCAGTTGCAACTGGTTATGTCATGGGTATAGAAGTGCCAATGAACTTTAATTTGCCATTCTTGTCCAAAAACTTGAAAGAATTTTGGAATCGTTGGCACATGACACTATCCTTTTGGTTCCGTGATTTTGTTTTCATGAGGTTGGTCTTCATGATGATGAAAAACAAATGGTTCAAGAGTCGAATTACGACTTCTAACGTGGCTTATATAGCCAATATGTTGTTAATGGGCTTTTGGCACGGATTAACTTGGTATTATATCGCCTATGGTTTATTCCATGGTGTTGGTCTAGTGGTCAACGATGCATGGCTGCGATATAAGAAAAAGCATCATGTACCGCATAATAAGTTTACAGAAGCGTTCGCCATTGTCTTGACGTTCCACGTCGTGATGGTTAGTTTCTTACTCTTTAGTGGTTTTTTGGATACCTTGTGGTTCCATCATCATCATTAATCGTTCGTAGTACAATATAATTTACAGGAGAAATAACATGGATGTAAAAACAGAAGTAGTAGAAATTTTAAACACTATTATTGGTGAAGACATTTCAGATCAAATGGACGACGATTTTTTCGAAAGTGGATTGCTCGATTCAATGGCAACTGTTGAATTGCTACTTGATTTAGAAACCAAGTTCGACATTCAAGCACCAGTTTCAGAATTTGATCGCAATGATTGGAACACGCCTAATAAGGTGATTGCTAAAGTTGAATCTTTGATGGGTTAATACGATGAATAAAAAGCGGGGGCTGTGGTGGATTTTTGGTCCGGTAATTTTGGCATTTGTCATGGTTACCGTACTGTTATTAGTACCATTTTCATTAAGTCAAATCTCAAATAAAGATATTCAAGAGGCATCAGTTTCATTTTCAAAAAATGTGTTTAAAGGTGAAACAGTTAAAATGCAAGCATTTAATGATCCGGATACGCATTATGTGCCATTCTTTGGATCAAGTGAATTATTACGATTAGATACTATGCACCCTAGCATGTTAGCAGAGAAGTATGATCGAAATTATCGACCATTTTTACTTGGACAGGCAGGAACAGAGTCATTAGCGCATTATTTGGGGATGCAGGAAATGACGCCAGCATTGCATAAAAAGCAGGCAGTTTTTGTTATTTCGCAACAATGGTTCACTAAGCGAGATACAAAATGGGCATTTCCAGAATTTTACTCACCTTTGCAAACCGTGAATTGGTTACGCAATATTACTAAAATCACACCAACTGATCGGTTCATTGCGCGCCGATTGTTACAGCAAAAACAAGTGTGCGATAGTGATTTTTATGCTAACCTAATCACTAAAATTAAGAATAATCAACCACTGTCTGAAACTGATCAGAATATGTTAATCATTCGTAATCGTATGTTGGTTCGTGAAGATCAATTGTTCTCAAATATAACGTTAACCAATAACTGGAACAAAACAGTTAAGCCGGCGTTAAAAAGATTACCAAATGCTGATAATCAAAGTCTTTTGATTAAACAGGCGGATAAGTTTGCTAAAAAGCAAACAAACAATAATCCATTTGGTATTAAAAATAGTTTCTTTAAACAGCGTGTCAAACCAAGATTGAAGCGTTTAGCACAATCACAGACAAACTTTGATTACCGCCAGTCGGAAGAATATAGTGATTTTCAAGCAGTTTTGCAAGAATTTGCTAAGGAACATACAGATGTGTTGTTTATTATTCAACCTGTGAACCAAAAATGGTCAAAATATACTGGATTGAATACTGAAATGTACTATCAAAGTGTTAACAAAGTTAAAAAACAATTGAAATCGCAAGGCTTCAATCACATTGCTGACTTTTCACACGATGGTGGGAAAAAGTATTTCATGCAGGATACTATTCATATGGGCTGGCGCGGTTGGCTTGCCACCGATCAGGCTCTCAAACCTTTCTTCGCCAAGGGTTATCAAGCACCTAAATACAAAATTAACAATAATTATTTATCAGAAAAATGGCAAAATTTATTGCCAACGACTAATAATTTAGCTAATTTTAAATAAAACAGGAATGTAGAAGGTTAAGTGAGACAAATTAGTGTTGTCATTGCTTAACCTTTTGCTACAATAGAGACATGATAATAGGAATTGGGAACGATACGGAATCAATTAGTCGCGTGAGACAAATTGTTGACCGACAATCAAACTTCATGCTGTCAATATTGACACCGGCAGAGCAAGAAGCGGCTAAACAGCGGAATGGTAAACATTTTGCTGAATTTGTTGCGGGCAGGTTTTCCGCTAAAGAAGCGTTCTCAAAAGCTACTGGTTATGGCATTGGTGAAAAAGTCCATTGGCAGGATATTGAAATTCTAAATGAAACTAATGGACGACCAGTTATGACTGTTAAAAATTTTCCGTACCATACTTATGTTGCCATCACCCATAGTGGCGATCAAGTTAACACGATTGTTATTATTGAGCGTTTGACAATTTGGGAAAAAATAAGTGCAAGGTTATTGCCAAAAAGAGGTGTCCTCTCGTGACAAATGATGAAATTTTAGATTTGAGACCAACATGGCTTGAGATTGATTTGAAGGCCATACAAGAAAACGCCAAAAAAGTGATGAGTTATGCTGGGGCAAAACGTTTAATTGCAGTGGTAAAGGCTAATGCATACGGGCATGGCATGGCGGCTGTTGCTCAAGCATTATTAGAGATCGGTGTGACGGACTTTGCTGTTGCAACAGTGGGTGAAGGTGTTGCATTACGCGAAAAACTGTCACAGGAAAATGTGACCATCACATTACTGGGTGTTCAAGATGTTAAGCAGACACCTGTAATGGTTAAATATAGGCTGGCTCCTGCTGTGGGGACGACTGCTTGGTTAGAAGAGGCAATGACCCAAATTACAACTGGGCAACAGTTAAACGTTCAATTAGCGGTAGACACTGGTATGGGAAGAATGGGCGCACATTCTGAAGCAGCGGTTAAATCGCTCTATGATGTGATTCAATCTTCTGAACAGCTTGTTTTGTCAGGGGTATTCACGCATTTCGCAACCGCGGATGATAATAATGAGACCTATTATAAAAAACAAGTAGATAGCTTTTATCAATGGGTACAGGCAGCTAATATTCCCGCGAGCTATTGGCATTTAGCTAATTCAGGCTCAGCAATTTGGCATCATAATGAAATTGATACCAATACCATTCGTGTTGGATCAGTTTTATATGGCTATAATCCAGGAACACCTGATTTGCCAATGCCTTTTGAGTTGTCAGCTGTCCTGTCACTAAAATCTAAAATGGGTTCTGTACACCGCTTAGAGATAGGTGAATCTGTCAGTTATGGTGCAACATATACTGCTGAAACGCCACAATGGGTGGCCACACTACCCATTGGTTATGCCGATGGCTATTTACGGCGGATGTCGGGGATGAAAGTATTAGTTGATGGGCATATCGAGCATGTGATTGGACGTGTCACTATGGACCAAATTGTGATAACATTAGATAAAATGTATCCTGTCGGCACAGTGGTTACTTTGATTGGTCAAGATGGTGAGCAGAAAATTACGTTAGAAGATGTTGCGAACTATGCAAAGACTATCCCACATGAAATTTTAACAACGTTAGGGTCAAGGTTGCCCCGACACTACTAAAATAAAGCGCCAAATGGCGTGTACATATTGAAGCGAGAATATTATGACAATAGAACAACAAACAGTAATGCGTGGTGACGTTTTTTACGCCGATCTCAAACAGGGACTTGGTTCTGAGCAAGCTGGTGTCCGACCAGTGTTAATCATTCAAAATGATGTTGGTAATGCTAATTCACCAACGACAATTATAGCGGCGATTACCTCACAGATTACGAAGCCAAAGTTACCAACGCATGTTTTACTTCCTGCACATTTAGGTGGGATGAAAAAAGATTCAGTCATTCTAGCGGAACAAGTTAGAACAATTGACAAGCGTCGACTACGAGACAAAATTGCTCATATTCAGGCTAACTCTAAGGAAATGCAACAAGTTGCGCATGCTCTGCGCATTAGCGTTGGGCTAAAATAAAAACCGATTGATTTTATCGGTTTTTTGGTTGATTTAAATTTGATATAGATGTTTTGAATAAAATGTCAGCACGATGTATGAGTTGGGGTACTGGTAAAAGAACGTCTGCTGTTAGCCAATCGACCATCAGCTTAATTAGCATTTGACTGAGAATGTTTGCGACAAATTTTTGTTCAGTTGTATGACAATTCTTAAATGGTAACCAATCACGGCGTAAGCGGGCGAGAAAGTCATCGAATAATTCAAAATCTAACCCGCCAGCATTTTGATAGGCAGCTGTGATAGCCTCACGGTAACGAATTAAAACATTAAGGACAATTTTTGTTTGTTTATGATTAGTAACATCAAGTGTATGACCAATCGGATCACAAGTTTGCTGCGTTAATTCGTACAAAATTTCAGATAAAATTTTATCCTCTAAACGGACAAGAAGAACTTGAGTGGGCGTATCAAAATATTTGTAAAAAGTTTTGCGATTGATGTTGGCTCGTCGGGCAATTTCGGCAACTGTGATTTTTGATAATGGAACCTCGTGAAGTATGTCAATAACAGTCTCAAGAATTTTGTCTTGAGTTGCTTCACGGCTTGCAGTTTTCGACATTGTATTCTATCTCCTGATACACCATTAATCATATTATATGAGTTATTTTTTCATTTAAAATGGTCATATTATTAAAATGTGTCCAGTGAATAAAACGATAACTATATTATTTATGGTATATATTTACTGGAATAGTAGTTTTTAGCACGAAAAGAAAATATTGAAAATCATGGTAAAATGGGATGTAGTGTCATTTAACATCCTTTTAACTTTGAATTCGTACAATAGTGATATAAAATAGGTACAATGGAGATATGAAAATGTCTAAAGCAATCAAAATATTATTAATCGAAGATGATGTCAATTTAGCGGATAACGTGGTTGGTTTTTTGCAGGATTTTGCTGATGTTCAGGCAGTTACGGATGGTTTGGATGGTGAATTTGAGGCGCAAGAAGTGCCTTACGATCTTATTATTTCCGATTTGATGTTGCCTGGCGAGAATGGGCTTGAGGTCATTAAAAATCTAAGGCACCATAATATTGAAACACCAGTGCTCATTTTAACGGCGAAAAGCTCACTAGACGATAAAATAGAAGGCTTTAACGTTGGTGCTGACGACTATTTGACTAAGCCGTTTCACAGGGAAGAATTGTTAGTGAGAGTGAAAGCTTTGCTGCGTCGTTCAGGTGTTTATTCTGAGGATAATACGATTACAGTTGGCGATGTGTTAATTAATTTGGAAAATAGAGGTGTTCAAGTTCACGGCCAACAAGTCAGATTAGTTGGTAAAGAATTTGATATATTAACTTATTTAGCTCAAAATAAAAATATTATTGTGACGCGCGATCAAATATTCGATCGCGTTTGGGGCATTGATTCTGATACTACAATTAATGTTGTTAATATTTATTTGAACAATTTACGTCGCAAACTAGAGGCAGTTGGCCAAAATGACTTAATCAAAACACTACGAAATATTGGATTTATTTTAGAGGTAAGCGATGCCTAGTATTATTAACAAAAAGCAGCAAGTCCGTGGATTTATTTGGCTCCTCGCCAGCTTTTTTGTTATTTTTTCTATTTTGGCTGGCGTCATTTTTCTTTCTTATACTCGGACAGTTTTTCTCAGTGCTGATAATGCGATTAACCAAGCCATACGGTTGTACGATAACGAAGGTTTGTTATCAACTTCTGAAAATGATGTCAAGAAATCTCAACCAATTGCAAGTTCAAGCACTCGTGCAGACACTTGGTCATTTGATAAAAATGGCAAGTTGATTGTCGATACTTCTGTTACTGATCCAAGACAAAAAGCCATGGCGAAAGCACTTCAAGCCACGGTTAAGTTTAAAAAATCGACATTAACAGATAAGGCAGAAACGTATAAAATAGCCGGAAATTATTATCGTGTGATTGGTGTTAAATTCAAAAAAAATGCTGCGAAGAGCTATGATACTATCGCTGTAAATGGCATGATTATGGTTAATGTTACTGATACGATGATTAATTTGGCCCATTTCAAGAAAGTGCTCTTTTGGTCCTTTGGATTGTTTGGTTTAATGGCTGTGTTGGTTTCTTATGTTATTTCTCGTTTCAATATGCGTCCAATATTGAAATCATGGCAGCAACAACAAGATTTTGTCAATAATGCAGCACATGAGTTGCGGACACCAATGGCTGTTATTCAAGGTAAGTTGGAAAACATGTTAATGAAGCCTGAGGCAACGGTGCGTGACCAATCGAATGCCATTATTTTGTCACTTTCAGAAGTTCGCCGATTAACCTCTTTAACTAACAATATGTTAACTTTGGCAAAATCTGGATCAAATATGACTAAAATCGAGAAAAAAGCGACGAATGTGTCGGAATTTTTGGGTGAAATCATTGCACCATACGAAGAAATGGCACAGTTTGATGGTAAGAAGGTGACGTTAAACGTTGATGTGGATCAAGAAGTTTTTATTGATCAAAAACGAATTCATCAATTGTTGGTACTGTTGCTTGATAATGCATTAAAATATTCAGATGAGGGCGCATTGGTCTCGGTTAAGGCCGGAATTGAAAAGAAAAAGTTCATTTTGAGTGTTGCGGATACTGGTCGCGGCATTAGTGATGAAGCTAAGAAGCATGTTTTTGACCGCTTTTATCGCGAAGACAAGACTGGAAATCGTGAAACCGGTGGGACTGGATTAGGCTTATCAATTGCTGAATGGGTGGTACAGGCGCATGGTGGTAAAATAACGGTTTTGGATAATACCCCACAAGGTACTATTTTTAGGATTGCCCTACCACTTTAATATAGAATTTATGTTGATTAAATATGATAATCATAACAAATATGTTCACTGACAATTTTTTTGAGCGACAGGGAACCAAAATGGAGGAAAAACATGAAAAAATATTCTCTTTTTGTCGTTGCGATCGTTTCAGCTTTAGTCGCCAGTTTGACAGTATATACAGGCATGCAATCAAACTCATGGTTTCAACAAACAACTAAACAGTCAAAAACGTCGAACTCTGCTGGAACTACAACGGTAGCAACTACCGCCTACACAAGCAGTGACACGGCAACGACGGCTTACAATAAGGTGAAGAATGCCGTTGTTACGGTACAAAATTTGCAAAAAGCAGCCACGCTGAGTGATGGGGTGTCGTCTTTCTTTAATCAAGAAGAACAAAGCAGTAGTTCAGAGCTAGAGACAGCTTCAGAAGGATCTGGTGTTGTTTATAAAATTGCTGATGGATATGCCTATATTATCACAAACAATCACGTTGTCGCTGATTCAGATAAGTTGCAGCTAATTACGGCTAGCGGGAAAAAAGTTGAGGCAACTATTGTTGGTACTGATACAACAAAAGACTTAGCCTTGTTAAAGGCCAAAGCGACTGACATCAAAGTATCCGCATCATTTGGTAATTCTAAATCACTACTAGCAGGGCAACAAGTATTAGCGATTGGGTCACCTTTAGGATCGGATTATGCCACATCGTTAACTAGTGGTATCGTTTCAGCACCACGTCGCGAACTCACAGCAGAGGAGACTGGCTCAACTGCTACAACTGCCATTCAGACAGATACGGCTATTAACCCTGGTAACTCTGGTGGACCGTTGATTAATCTTAAAGGACAGGTTATAGGGATTACCTCCTCAAAAATTGTTTCATCGACTGATGGCACAAGTGTTGAAGGAATGGGATTTGCTATTCCTGCTGATATTGTTCAATCCTTTATTGCTAAAACAGAAAAGTAAAAACCACTGTCTCGTTTTGAATTAAACCTGTTAACTTGGTCAATTGATGATCACCAAGTTAGCAGGTTTAATTTAGTTTAGACAGTGGTTTTTATATTGTACTTTGATACCAATCTAGTACTTGTTTTGGCGTTAAGCGCTCACCATGACCGACACGAGAAATTTCTTTTCCATTTTCAAATAAAACAAAAGATGGGATGCCTCGCATGTTGTGACTCGTAGCAAAGTCGATGTTATCATCACGGTCTGCATCAATCCAATCTGCAGTAGTTGTAACGATATCTTTAATATTTTGAACAAAGGGTTTAATTGCTTTACAATCACCACACCAGCCGGCCGATAAGAATAAGACGTGGCGACCGGATTGTGCGACAGTTTGATTGAGTTCTTCATCTGTGTGATGTAATTGTTCGTACATGTTTTTATCCTTTCTAATACTTGTCAGCATTATAGCATATTTTTCAGGTAAAAATATGGTAAATGATTATAATTTTATTGACATTTACTCTCATATCTGTATAATGAAAATTTGATATCGTTTGATATCAAAACGTTTTTAAATTGGTTGCGATGATGTTTGTCATCGCCTAAAGCATCTTGGAGGTAGCGCAATGATTGCTATGAATAATAATTTTGATGTTGAGTGTGTACAATTTATGCAAGCATAACTTTCAAAATTGTGCACTAGATTGCATGTAGGTTGTTCGAAACTTTAACCTACTTATTTAGAGTACAAGGATAAAAAATTGAATAGAATAAATAAACGATGTGTTTCTTGCTTGGTGGAGGTACGTCATGACAACGATTGAGGTACGCCACTTAAGAAGAACATTTACTGAAGTAAGTGAATTTGTAGCAGTTGATGATGTCTCTTTTAAGATTGAATCTGGCCAAATAGTAGCGCTATTAGGACCAAATGGTGCTGGCAAAACGACGACTGTTAAAATGATTTCTGGTTATCTGGCACCAACGAGTGGTGATGTATTAGTCGACGGTGTGAATATACTAACGCATCAAAAATTAATGGCTACAAATATTGCTACGGTTTTTGGGGGTGAATTAGGTTTTTATGCACGAGCCACAGCCTATGATAATTTGAACTTTTTTGCAACATTGTTTGGTATTTCTCGTCGAGAGCGACGTAACCGAATATATCAGGCACTACAAGATGTTGACCTCGCCGATGTTAGCGCTAAAAAATTAGCACAATTTTCTCGTGGTATGCGACAGAGAATGCATATCGCTCGTGCTTTATTGAAGGCAACAAATGTTATTTTGCTTGACGAACCCACCAGCGGATTGGATGTGGAAATTTCCCATGAAATACGACGATTAATACGCAAATTAGCAGCTCAGGGAAAGACAATTTTGCTGACGAGTCATACAATGACTGAGGTTGAAGATTTAGCAGATCGTGTCTTGTTAATCGGCGGAGGTAAAATTCTTCATGATGGAACAGTGGCAAGCGTTGTAGCTTTATCAGGTGTCACCAAAGTTGACCGTCCAGCAACGCTTGAAGAGTCCTATTTGGCGCTTGCGCCAGAACTGAGGCGTTAACATGATTGACTTTATAACGTTAACTTGGTTTCATTTGAAGTTGTTTGCTCAAAACAGCTATTTTCGTACGATTGTTTTTGTGACCACGATTGGTTATGTATTGATGCAATATGTCGCTGCAAACGCTGTTCATGATTTGGGAAACCAAACGATTTGGGTGCGAGCAGGCATTATCGGTACTTGGGCGGCTGGTACTTCTGCAGCAGGTGTCATACCATATCAACGTGCACAAGGTACATTGGCTTATATTCTTGATACCACTAAAGGAGAAGCGATTAGCTTAGCGACTTTGATAATACCGGCAGCCTGTTTTGGTTTGTTAGCTTTTCCTGTGGCATGGCTGACGAGTACGGTCTTAGGAGTTAGTACTACAGGCATTACTTGGATTTTGGGATTAGGCGTTATAACGCTGTGGTTAAGTGTCATATTACTCGATTTTGTTGTAGCCGGTTTATTTGTATTAACGCCAAATGCCATGCTGTATGAAAGTCTTTTATTAATACCGATTTTGATTGGTGCTGGCATCTACACTGTTCCGCAACGCTATCAAATGGTGGTCGAAGTGTTACGGTTGTTTCTGCCTATGGCAACGCCTGTAAAAATGATTTTACAGCCTAACTTAGTCACGGGTATCGATGTGTTGCAAATGTTAATACTCAGTGTAGTATGGCTGATAATGGCACATTTTTTGTTAAAAATTTCTTTACGGCGACTACGTGTTACTGGCGATATGGCGGTGATCTAATGTTAAAAATAGACTTGCTTTCATTGCCTTATTTCAGAAATTGGCGAACGTTTGTGGTTAGTTTTGTGATTACACCCGTTTTAGAAATTTTAATGATTGGATTATTGCGTGCCCAATTTAGTTCAATTGCAGCGATTAAATCAGTGGTTGCCATTAGTTTAATGACCGCTGTTGGTGCACTATTAGGCAGTTTATCAGCGCTTTTTGTTAACGATCAAGTCCGCGGAGTTGCCTTGGAGATGGCTGTTGTATCACCATACTCAATAAAATACTGGACCAGTAAATTTACTGCAGCCTTGATTGTTGCGTTAGGGCAGGTAATCATTACCTTATTTTTAGTGACAATTGTAACGCGAGATACTTCGTGGATAAGTCGAGCTGCTCTAGTGTTACCATTACTCTTGATTTATGGTGAAATCATTGCTTTTGTGGCGATTATTATATCGTGGCAACATGACGACCCTTATTTGGCTGCAAACATTTTAGGGACAGTTATCATTCTATTGAGCGGTGTTATTGTACCGGTATCACTTTATCCCAAGTGGTTGGCTTTTCTCACGCAATGCTTACCTTTTTCTCAGACGATGCAATGGTTTCTAACTGGATCAGGGAATCTATTTCTTGATAGTATTGTCGCGGGAATCTGGCTGTTGCTAGGAATCATCATGTATCATTATCAAATTAAACGTGTTAAACGGCATGCCATGATTCAGTGATATCGTTTTTTATGTGGTTATTGTGAGATTTCATTTGTTAATTATGAAAATACTATTGACATTATGTGGATATAAAGTTATAGTTAGAAGCAACATAAACGTTGAAGAGATAAGTACCATAAAATGCCTTAAAAAGAGAGTCTGTCGTTGGTGAAAGCAGATAAGGTTGATTCTGGGAAAATGGTCTTGGAGTTTTCACGGATACGAGCAGGCGTACACTCATATGTGCAACGCAGTAAGTTGAAATCGGGTGTCACCCGTTACCAGACGACGTATTACCAAAGACTTTCACAGATGTTCTCGACGAAAGATTGGCGGCGTACGTTTGGAGGTGTGGGTGCGAGAACCTACATGAACACCGGGTGGTAACACGTTTTTCACGTCCCGCAATCTATTATTAATAGATTGCGGTTTTTTTGTGTTATTTTGCTAAATTGTCAAATTAAGGAGGTAAGTTATGAGTGTTATTTTAGAAAATGGCTTGTTAAAACAGCAGCAAACAATTATTGGGTCATACAAATTACTACAACCAACAATAACCATTTTATTAGTTAATCTGATGCCTAATCGTTTACAAACAGAAAAACAATTTGTCCGGCTGTTGAATTGCCTGCCAGTCAACGTGCGGATTACTTTTGCAATACCTGCCACTCATAATTTAAGACATAATGCAGTCGAAGTGACTAATCATTATTTGACATTAGGGGGCGTTTGGCACCAACAATATGATGGGTTGATCGTAACTGGCGCGCCTGTTGACCAAATTAAGTTTGAGCAAGTAGATTATTGGCAAGAATTTCAACATTTATTGGAATGGCGAAAAACGCATGTTACGGAAAGCTTATTTGCCTGTTGGGCGACTTATGCGGCAGGTTATGCTGAAAGAAATTTTCCAGTCAAAGCGATTAAAAACAAAGTGTCGGGCGTCTATCGCCCTGGGCATGTCGCGCAAAGTGAGCTAACTTGGGGCTTAGATGTGTTGAAAATGCCACAATCTCGATACTTTACTATACCGTCATTGGGTATACCACGGCGGCTAAGAGTGGCTGATGATGACGAATTGGGTGCTTTTATTCTCCGAGATGAAGGCGTGAACTCGACGTATATCAGCGGGCATCTGGAGTATGACACAACAACTCTGGCTGATGAATATTATCGAGACTCAGCCGGTGACAATCAGACACTTGAACCGGAAAATTATTTTGTTAATGGGCGTCCACGCAACAGTTGGCAAGACACAGCAAACCAATTTTTTAAAAATTGGGGGCAACTAATTGTGGCAAAGACAAACAAAATAACAGCAATTAACCTAATATCAGCATTGAATTGAGAAACTTATGACAAATATAGACACTTTATTAGCACAAGGTGGTAATGGCACTGATGACATGAAAACTGGCGCCGTTGTAAGTCCACTGTATTTTTCAACGGCTTATCGGCATCCGGGTTTAGGAGAATCAACAGGATTTGACTACGCCCGAATGAATACACCAACCAGAAGCATTTTGGAAGAACAATTGGCCGAGTTAGAGCATGGTCGGCAAGCATTTGCTACAAGTTCCGGCATGGCAGCAATTGACTTAGTTTTTGATGCTTTAATTAAATCAGGTAATCATTTTATTACATCCGATGATTTATATGGTGGGACATATCGCTATTTTGATGGATTGGTCGAACATAATGGTGTGACCTATGATGTCTGGACAGATGGGGATGATATTTTCAAACTCATTAAACCAGAGACCAAGTTAATTTGGATTGAGACACCTTCCAATCCAACTATGAAAGTTATTGACATTCATTGGTTATGTGAAACGGTCAAAGCGGTGCGTCCGGATATATTAGTCGCAGTAGACAACACATTTTTAACACCCATTTTCCAAAATCCGATACCACTCGGCGCTGATGTTGTCGTTCATTCGGCTACAAAATATTTAGGTGGGCACAATGATATTTTAGCTGGTGTTGTCGTTGCTGGGCGAGATGATTTAGCCCAAAAAATTGAAGATACATTGGTCACGCGTGGGCAGGTGCTAGATTCATTTAGCGCTTGGTTGTTGTTAAGGAGCTTGAAGACCTTACATTTGAGAATGGCAAGGCATAATGAAAATGGCCATTTTCTTGCTGAAAAATTAGCAAATGTTTCAGGAGTAGATCACGTTTTGTATGCAGGATTAGGTGGTATGGTGAGTTTTTATTTGTCAGAAGATTATGATGTTGATCGTTTTTTAAAAGGGCTTAATATTTGTTCATTTGCTGAGAGTCTAGGTGGACCTGAGACGTTGATTACAATACCGTCTGTTCAAACACATCATGATATGACAGCAGAGCAACGAGAAAAATTAGGAATTACGAATCATCTTGTGCGTGTCAGTGCAGGTCTTGAGGAAAAACATGATATTCTAGATGATTTGGTAAATGCAATACAGGGGGCAAGGCAATGAGCGAGTGGACAGATATTATTCAGGCAGCAACTGTGCACGATCCTATATCTGGTGCGATTAACACGCCTATTCAATTAAGTTCGACATTTGATCAACCATCATTTGATCAGTTTGGTGAATATGACTACGCACGATCTGGCAACCCGACACGCGAGGCAGGCGAACAAGCAATTGCAACACTAGAGCATGGAAAACATGGTTATTTGTTTAGTACTGGCATGGCGGCAATCAGCAGTGTGTTGTTTACCTTATCGGCTGGGGATCATTTAGTTGTCAGTCAGCATGTATACGGTGGGACATTCCGCGTGTTAGAAGAAATTTTACCGCGTTGGGGGATTACACATGACTTTGTCGATTTTGCTGATGAATCGGCTATTGAAGCAGCTATTAAACCAGAAACCAAAGCGCTGTATATTGAAACGCCATCCAATCCTATTTTGCATATTACGGATATTAAAGCAGTAGTAGCCATTGCTAAAGCACACGGGTTACTCACAATTGCTGATAATACATTTATGTCACCATTTCTGCAAAAGCCATTAGATTTAGGCGTAGATATCGTTGTCCACTCAGCAACCAAATTTTTGGCGGGCCATTCAGATATTTTGGCAGGGGCAGTAGTGGTCAATGACCAGCAATTAGCTGATAAGATTTACTTTATTCAAAATGCTGTTGGCGCAACGCTTGGTGTTTTGGATACATGGTTATTATTACGAGGTATTAAGACATTGGGAGTTCGAATGTCTCATGCTGCTCATTCGGCACAAGAAATTGCGGAACATTTGGCACAACATCCTAAAA
This sequence comes from Leuconostoc sp. S50, assembly GCF_016624925.1. Lineage (NCBI taxonomy): Bacteria > Bacillati > Bacillota > Bacilli > Lactobacillales > Lactobacillaceae > Leuconostoc > Leuconostoc sp. S50. The sequence goes on from NZ_JACVUE010000004.1 coordinate 28,705, forward strand.
TCGTGAACGTACTATATCCAGGGCTGGCAACACATCCAGGGCACGAGGTTCACTTAGCACAAGCAAAAAACGGTGGGGCAGTATTGAGTTTTGATGTTGGTAGTGAAGCCAATGCCAGACGACTCGTTTCCACACTTAAAATACCCGCATTTTCAGTTAGCTTGGGTGCAGTGGAAAGTATCATCAGCTATCCACCTAAAATGAGTCACGCTGAACTCAATCAAACAGAATTGGACAAGACTGGTATTAGCCCTGGATTATTGAGATTTTCAGTCGGATTAGAAGATGTGGCTGATTTAATTAGTGACTTAGACGCTGGATTGGCAACAATTTGAATATTAGAAGGAGAGAAAACATGACAACTGCAGGAAAATTAAACTATCATTTTGACCAAGTAGGTTCGTATTTGCGTCCCAAAAACTTGAAAGAGGCACGTGAACAGTACGCTGATGGCGAAATCACAGCTGATGCATTGCGTGAGGTACAACAGACAGAAATTAAAAAGTTAGTAACTAAGCAAGTAGAAGCTGGTCTACTGGCAGTGACAGACGGTGAATTTAATCGTTCATGGTGGCATTTGGATTTTTTGGGTCAATTGGGTGGTTTTGAATTTTATGATCAAGCAGATTCTTACAAATTTCATGGTGAAAAAACGCGGTCTACTAACGTACGTATCAATGGTAAGGTCCATGCTAATTTGGATCATCCATTCTTTAAAGATTTTCAATATTTGAAATCAATCGTGCCAGATGGTGTGGAACCTAAACAGACGATTCCATCACCTAGTTTAATCATCAATCGTGATCACCGTTCTGATTTGTGGTCAAAGTATTATGATACATGGGAAGCCTTTTTAGATGATTTGGCACAAGCTTATCATGACACGTTACAACATTTTTATGATTTGGGCGCCCGTTATATTCAACTCGATGATACAACTTGGGCATATTTGATTTCACAACTCAATGCGAGTGCAGAAAATCTAGAACAACACGCACAATTTGTTAAGACTGCTGAAGATGATGTCTATGTCATTAACAAAGCACTAGCAGGGCTACCTGATGATCTTAAATTGTCGACGCACATTTGTCGTGGTAACTTTAAGTCAACTTATTTATTTGAGGGTGGCTATGAACCGGTGGCTAAATATTTGGGTCAACTAAACTATGACGCTTTTTTCTTGGAATATGATAATGATCGTTCCGGTGATTTTGAACCTTTGACGACCATTTATAACGGACGAGACAATGTGGAAATTGTGCTAGGTTTGTTGACGTCTAAATCTGCTGATTTAGAAAATGTTGACGATGTGGTGGCACGGATTAACGAAGCTGCCAGATTTGTACCTAAAAAGCAATTAGCATTGTCAACACAATGTGGTTTTTCGTCCACTGAAGAAGGAAATATTTTGACAATTCCTGATCAGTGGCGCAAACTTGACTTGATTAAGCGGATTGCGGATGCAGAATTAGCTTAATTAGACTAAATAAGGAGATGGTATGGGCAAAAAAACTTGGTTTGTGATATTGGCCGTTTTGGTCATTATTGTGGGTGGTGTGACATATGCAAACGCCTCAAAAAAGGCATCAACTAACACCATTACAATTGGTTCAGTCACCAGTGACGCCGATATTTGGCGACATTTAGCGAAAAGTGATGCTGCCAAACGCTTAAAATTAAACATCAAAGTCAAAGAGTTTACAGATGGCTTGACGCTTAACAAAGCAACCGCGGAGGGGCAAGTAGATGTTAACGCTTTTCAGTCATATAGCTACTTTCAAGCATTTAATCAAGACAGTAAAGATGGAAAATTAGTTGCAATTGGAACAACTTATTTGGAACCGCTGGGTATTTATTCTGGTAAATATAAGTCGGTAAAAGATATTCCGGATGGGGCAACGATTGCGATTGCCAAGGATCAAGCCGATGAAGCGCGTGGTTTAAAATTATTAGCCGATGCTGGTTTGATTAAAATTGCGTCTAATTTTGGCGCTTTAGATGGTTTGGAAAAAGTAACGTCTAACCCGCACCATTTCAAATTTAAAGAAATTGATGATACAACCGGTGGGCGGCTACTAAATGACAATGGCGTTGATGCTGTATTAATATCTAATTCGGTTTCACAAGCTGCTGGATTAAATGTTTTAAAGGATGCCATTTACTATGAACATATCAATAATCACACTCGCGCAAATGTCAATATTTTAGCAACAGCAGCTAAAAATAAAGGCAATAAGACGTATCAAAAGTTGTTAACATTATACCGTGATAAGGCGTCGCAAAAATACATCACCGACAAGTATCACGGTACAAAAACAGAAGTGGTTAAGCCACTATCGTATTTTAAAGGAGTGAAATAATGTCAGAAACAGTTGTTGAAAGTTTTACCTTAGATCATACAAAAGTTAAAGCGCCTTATGTGCGTGTGATTGAAACACAAGCCGGTCCCAATGGTGGCAGTATTACCAACTATGATTTGCGCCTCACGCAACCTAACGAAACAGCCATTGAAACTGGTGGGTTACATACTTTAGAGCATCTGTTTGCGGGTCTAGTACGTGATGAAATTGATGGTATTATTGATATTTCGCCATTTGGTTGCCGCACTGGGTTCCATGTTATTTCGTGGGTAAACTATGATTCTGAAACATTGGCTAAGGTTTTCAAAAAGGTTTTGGAAAAAATTGTCAGTGATGAAGTGACTGAAGTACCAGCCGCTGAAATTGAAAGCTGTGGGAACTTTAAAGACCACAGTCTTCATTCTGCCAAAGAGTGGGCTAAAATTATTTTGGTGCAAGGCATTTCAAGTGATGCCTTTGAACGCAAAATTGTTTAGACTTAAATGAAAATAAGTTGACACAATAATTAAAATAAGATATATTGTTTCTAACGTAGAAAAGATAAGTAGTATTCTATCAGATAAAGAGAGTTCGCGTTTGGTGAGAGCGGATTGTGAGAAAATACGAATATGGTCTTGGAGTGATTAATAGTGTGAGTGCTTATTAGATATGAACACAAGCATTGTTCGGGTGCGCCCGTTATAGCCGCGCCAATTCTTAATTGTTTTTCAGCAATTGATGATTGATGTGAGGTGTGTTCGCGTGAGCAGCACATAAACACCGGGTGGTAACACGACAAGTCGTCCCGCAGTCTATTAATTTAGACTGCGGTTTTTTGATGGCTGCATTTAGAAAAGGCAGCGCGGTGTGCAATTAGAAAGGAAGTCGCAATGACTAGATACCAAAAAATACAGTATTTACACGCTGACAAAGTTGCGACGGCAGTGTTTTTACGAGGCAGTGGTGCTCAAATGAGTGGGTAAATGCTTACTAATTTGATGTTAAAAAATATTGCATGATAACAACAGGAGAATAATAATGACAACACAAACATTACAAAAAATTGGATTCCAACATGTCGGTTCATTTCTACGACCAGAATCATTGAAGCAGGCACGGCAATCGTTTGCTGCAGGTAATATCACAGCTGAGGAACTCGAAGGTGTCGAAAATGCAGCAATCACAGAACTTGTGAACAAAGAAGTTGAGGCAGGTTTAGATGTCGTCACAGATGGTGAGTTTCGTCGTTCTTATTGGCATTTGGACAATTTCTGGGGATTTGATGGTGTAGAACGCTTTAATTACGGCGAAGGCTATTTCTTTGCACATGAAGAAACGCGGGATGATTCAGCACGTTTGACAGGAAAATTAGGTTTTAATGCGGATACGCATCCATTTATCCAACACTTTAAATTCGTCAAAGCTTTGGCAGATGAAGCTGGTGTGGCAGCTAAAATTACGATTCCATCACCCTCACAATTCTATGGTGAGCTGAGCCGTGGCGTTAATGTGGAACGCATTGCCGAATACTATGATAGTAATGAAGAATTGTTTGAAGATATTAAACGCGTCTATCATGAAGAAATACTAGCTTTGTACAATGCTGGTGCACGAACTGTTCAGCTTGACGACTGTACTTGGGGTTTGCTAGTTGATCCAAAGTTTAAGGATGTCTATGCCGCAACTGGATTTGATATTAATGATTTGAAAAGATTATACCTTGATTTGAATAATGGTGCGATTGCTGATTTGCCTGACGATTTAACCATTAATACACACGTTTGTCGCGGTAATTATCATTCTGATTGGGCAACAAGTGGTGGCTATGATGATGTAGCAGATGAGTTATTTGGTCAAGAAAATGTAACCAATTACTTCCTCGAATATGATTCTGAACGCGCGGGTGGCTTTGCACCGTTGGCAAAAGTATCTGGCGACAAGCAGGTTGTGCTGGGATTGATCACCACAAAATCTGGTGAACTGGAAGATAAGGCGACTATCATTGCTAGAATACACGAAGCGACTCAATATTTGCCATTGGATCGGCTTTGGTTATCAACCCAGTGTGGCTTTGCGTCAACCGAAGAAGGGAACATTTTGACTGATGCACAACAATGGGCTAAATTACAGTTGGTAAAAGAAATTTTAGATGAAGTTTGGGGATAAGCGAATTATTGTTTTAAAATTAAATTTATCTTTTTTTAAATTAGACTATTGACATTTTAAAACAATGGTGTCATAATAATTTTATTAACTTAAAGGAAAAATGTTACATGCAACGTCTCAGTGTAAACAACTTCACACAAAGCATTCAAATCAACATTGTCGTCATTATTATTTGACTTCAAGGTTGGTTCACTTTGTGATGCTGGCCTTTGATAAAAAGGCTGGCGTGAAGTTGTCGACTTGAGTCGTATAACTTAAAGGAGCGCTAGTATATCTAGCGCTCCTTTTTTCTTAGAGTTTTTTCATAAGATGCGCAGCTTATGAGCAAAAAATGGAGCAAGGGCAACAAGCCCAAAGGGGAATTATTATGGACGCAACATTATCAAAAACGCAATCATCACATGCGACTGACAAAACTGAAAAATTAAGTGACCGCAAAGCAAATCCACGAACTGTTCGAGAAGTTGTTTATGACGTCTCACAAGGCATTTCACACGCCATCCTTGCCGTCTTGGGTATGGGATTATTAATGGCATCGCTTGGTAACGCATTTCATTTCACACCATTAGTACAGGCTGGATTGATGGGTCAAAAAATGTTGGCACCTGCTTTGGGTGTTGGTATCGCAATTGCGATGCGTTCAAATTTGCTCACAACTGGGGCTGCCTTAATTGCGGCCACTGTTGGATCTAACGCCGTTTACTTTACTTCGGCAGTTGCACCAGCTACCCATACGGCTACGGGATGGGCTGCGGATCAGGCCGCTGGTTCACTAGTGATGACGTCCGGACAACCTATTTCTGCGGTGTTGGCTGCTTTGATGGCAGTGCTTGTCGGTAACTGGTTGACAGGTAAAACACCTTTGGATATGATGCTAGTACCATTTGGTGCTGTGTTGGCTGGTACATTCTTTGGCTTAGCTACTGCATCTGTGACAACGCCATTCTTGAACTGGGTATCAGAATCACTTGCTTCAACAATGAAAATCAATCCATTTTTGGGTGCGTTTGTCGTATCAGTTGTTTGGTTCTTGTTTTTGATGACACCTGCTTCTTCTGCAGCGCTGGCAATTGCGGTTATGCTTGATCCGCTATCTGGTGGTGCTGCATTAATTGGTACCACTGCAGGGTTTGTCGTTTATACAGCAATGGGTTGGAAGCAAAATGATTTGGGAGCTAATTTTGCACAAACGATTGTCACGCCAAAAGTGCAATTTCCAAACTTGCTTAAGAGTCCGTTATTGATGTTTGGCCCAGCCTTGATTGCTGGGGTGTCTGCGATGGTAGCTGTTGGTATCTTCGGATTGAAAGTACCATTTGCCATTGCTGGATTAGGATTGAATGGTTTTATCGCACCGATTGCTTTAGCCTCAAGTGATCCTCGCGGATTGCTGTTAGTGGCAGTCTTTGGTATTGTTGTGCCAGTTGTTGCTTCATTAGCCTTTTATTATTTCTTGCGCAAAACAGGACACACCAAAGAAAACGATTTGCATCTTGAAGTTGTTTAACAACGTGTGTAGTTTGTTACAAAGTCGTCATATTGACGGCTTTTTTAATACATAAAAGTAGCGTAGAATATGTTGAGTAATAAATAAATGTATTGAGAGATTATGATATGTTTCAAAATATCAAACGCATTTTGATTGGAAAGCCATTAAAAACGTTGGACGAGGGTGGGCAGTCTTTGTCAAAGACAAAAGCCTTGGCGTTGCTTTCATCAGATGCTTTATCATCAGTTGCTTATGGAACGGAGTCAATTACAACAGCCTTATTGGCTGCAGGTGCGGTTGCATTGTGGCTGCAGGTACCAATCGCATTGCTTGTTTTGGTGCTGTTAGCGGCTATTGTAATGAGTTATCGACAAATTATTCACGCTTACCCATCTGGTGGTGGTGCATATGCTGTGGCGAGTGAGAATTGGGGATCTAAGGCTGGTTTAGTGGCTGGTGGTTCACTTTTAGTTGACTATATGCTAACGGTGGCCGTTTCAGCGTCGGCAGCGGCAGACGCAATTACGGCAGCTGTGCCTGCGATTCTACCATTTACGGTACCACTGTCGATTATTGTGGTTTTGCTTTTAACTGGTATGAACTTGCGGGGCCTTCGGGAGAGTGCCAATTTCTTAATGATTCCAGTCTATTTTTTTATAACGGTTTTGGCGATTATGATTGCTTGGGGTGTTTTTCAAGCAGTGACTGGTCAGTTGCCTTATCATGCTGCAGCTAAAATTGGGACTAGTTTTAGTGGCTTATCATTTGTCTTGTTCATGCGTGCCTTTTCAAGTGGGTCATCTTCCTTAACTGGTGTTGAAGCAATTTCCAATGCGGTACCTAATTTTAAGGTGCCTAAAGAGAAACACGCGGCATCAACATTAGCTTTGATGGCGTTAATTTTGGCAGCATTCTTTGGTGGTATTACTTTTCTAAGTTATTGGTATGGCATCCACCCTAATGCCCATTCAACGGTATTATCACAGATTGCAATGACAACATTTGGGGGACAAAATATTGGCTTCTATATTGTGCAATTAGCGACAGCGATGATTTTAGCTGTTGCGGCGAATACTGGATTTTCGGCTTTTCCGATGTTGGCGTTGAACCTAGCGCGTGACAAATATTTGCCACATCTTTACATGGATAAAGGTGATCGTTTGGGATATTCAAATGGTATTTTGTCATTATCTTTTGGAGCCATCATCTTATTGCTTATTTTTCATGGTTCTACGGATGCCTTGATTCCACTTTATGCTGTCGGTGTCTTTGTGCCGTTTACATTGTCACAATCAGGTATGATTATTCACTGGTGGCACAAAAAACCAAAAAATTGGGTTTTGAAAGCAGTTATTAATTTTGTTGGCGCCTTTATTTCAGCTGTTTTGGTGATAACGTTGTTTGCTACCAGAATTGAACATGTCTGGCCATACTTGTTGATTATGCCTGTGGTGATGTTTACTTTTCTAAAAATCAAACATCATTATCTAAGCATTGGTAAACAGTTGAGGCTCCAATATGCTAATAATGATAACGCCGTTCGTCATCATTACGATGGCGCAACGGTAATTGTATTGGTGTCAAATATTACTAAGGTGACGACTGAAGCGATTGATTATGCACAATCAATTGGTGATTATGTTGTCGCTATGCACGTTAGTTTTGATGTTAATCCAAAAAAAGAGCTGGAAACTTCAACACAATTTAAGTTAGACTTTCCAGATGTGAGATATGTCGATATTCATTCGTCGTATCGTTCCATTGTTAAACCAGCATTGAGTTTCGTTGATGCAGTGGCAAAGCAAGCCAAAAAACGTAATCATTCGGTCACTGTTTTGGTGCCACAATTCGTACCTAAAAAACCTTGGCAAAACATTTTACACAACCAAAATTCTTTGCGTTTACGAACAGCATTTGCTTCGCGAGAAGATATCTCTGTTTCAACATATTATTATCATTTAACTGAGTAATGTGATTGTACCAGTGCCTTGGCACGGTGCATCATGTACATAAATGCGCCATTTAGGCACAATTTTTACCATTATAGGAGGTTATATCCATGTCAATGGAAACAAAGTGGATGCTATTTTTTATTTGGGTTGTCATCGCAATGACCATTTCAACCGTTGGTTTAGTCATGATTATACGTTGGTATCATCGTGAAGTTAAAAAGGTCAAAACACAAAAAAATGAAGAAACAGACCAAAAAAAATCATAATTTCTACAAAAATAGGTGTTCATGTGTGAATATACGTGCATAAAATGGTGTCATGACGTATAATCTTAGATATAAGATAATAATTAAGGATAATTGCGATGAAAATTTTAATGATTGAAGACAATAAATCTGTATCCGAGATGATGAGCATGTTTTTCAAAAAGGAGGGTTGGCAAGCAACATACAGCTATGATGGCAATCAAGCAGTTGCGTTATTTGCCGAGGACCCTTTTGCATTTGATTTGATTACATTAGACCTCAATTTACCGGGATTGGGCGGAATGCAAGTAGCGTCAAAAATACGTGAAATGAATGATAACGTGCCGCTGATCATGTTAACTGCACGAGATAGTGAATCAGATCAGGTACTAGGCCTTGAAATGGGGGCTGATGACTATGTCACTAAACCCTTTAGTCCGATTACATTAATTGCTCGCATTAAAGCGATTGCCCGCCGTGCAGAAAAGGCAGCTATCAATACTCAACCGGCCCATGAGAAATTTGACGTGACAACGGAACATTTTCAGCTTAACTCTAATACCCGCGAGGTATTTTTGGATGGTAAGCCTATAAAAGCTTTGACACCAAAAGAATTCGAATTGCTTAAGACATTAGCGCTTAAGCCTCGACAAGTGTTTTCTCGGGAACAACTATTACAAATGGTGTGGGATTATGAGTATTTTGGGGATGAACGTACTGTTGATGCTCACGTGAAAAAGTTACGCCAAAAAATTGAAAATGCTGGACCTCAAGTTATCCAGACAGTTTGGGGAGTCGGTTATAAGTTCGATGATTCAGGAGTTGAACCAGAATGAAAATTATGCACCAACAGATGCTCGCTTTTCTCGCCATCCTTATGACGATGATTGTCATTGTTGGTTTTTTGTTTGCACAGTTCATGTTCCACTCTGTTTATGAACAAACATACAGTAATTTGAATAACTATGCGACGACATTTTTTTCGTTGGTAGTTGATACTGGCGATGATAGTGGTAGCAAATTAAATGTTGATCCCAATGTCTTTAAGACGGCAAAAAAAGTCATGTCCGACCAAGGTGTTGAAGTTTCAATTTATGATAACAAAACCCACAAGCGTGTTTATGGTAGTACTGGACCAAAAAAGATTAGCGAAACACTTTGGCAAGAAACATTTTCCGGTGATTCACGTATCAAGCGAACGCAATCAGGCGAACGACTATCAGTGTATCGTGGTTGGATGTATGGTGGCGAAAAACTTGGCGTTGTCCGTGTTTCACGTCAAATTGTAGGACGCAGTGCGCAATCTACAATGTTGTTAGAAGAAATGGTTGCTGCCATGGTGATAGGTGGTACGTTGGCGATGTCATTAGCAGCGGTCATTTCGTGGCGGTGGTCACATGTTATTACAGATATGCAACAAGCCACAGAACAAATGGCTGAAGGTAATTATGAACTCAAGCTAAAGCGAACTGGTAAAGATGAGCTCGGTCATTTAGCTAGTGATATCAATAATTTATCATTGGCATTACGCGCCCAAAGTGATGAAATTATTGAGCAAGAGGAACGACGAAAGCAGTTTATGGCTAATGCATCGCATGAAATGCGTACACCACTGACGACTATGTCTGGTCTGCTAGAAGGATTATCTTATGATGTTTTTCCGGAAGAAGAAAAATCGCGTGCTTATGCATTGATGCAAAAAGAGACGCAACGTCTCATTCGTTTGGTAGAAGAAAATCTTGACTATGAAAAGTTAAGGGCGAATAAAATTGTTTTGCGAAAACAAAAAATTGATGCTTACAAAATGATTAGTGATTTAAGCAATCAATTATCTAACAAGGCAGCACAAGAAGAGACAACAATTGACGTTTTAGGTGATCAGCAGGCCATGGTTTTTGGTGATCAGGATCGATTAACGCAAGTATTATTTAATTTGATTAATAATGCTATCCAATTTACGCAAAAGGGACAAATTAAGGTGTCAGTTGGTCGCCAAGGAAATGCCACAATTTTTACGGTGTCAGACACCGGTATTGGCATGACAGCTGAACAAGTTGACAATGTTTTTGAACGTTACTATAAGGCTGACCCATCTCGTATGTCAACTAAAGGTGAATCCGGCATCGGTATGGCGATTGTCAAACAGATTGTCACATTGCATGATGGCGATATCACGATTGATTCCACACCAAATGTTGGCACGACAATCACTGTTACTATCCCAGATCAACAAACTGTTAATTAATTTTAGTCAAGAGCGTGTTTACAAGATTTTGACGGAAATATAACATCAATCCCTTATACTGAAACTATCAGATATGGGGAGATAGAGCCATGCAATTAACAGGCAATGATGCCAACATTAAGGCATTTGACACGACGGATACTGATTTTCAAACGACGGTCAGTGAGAAAAAAATACTCACAATCTTATTAGGTGTGGGTGTGCTGAGTCTCTTGGTGGCGACGTTTTTTGATAAGAACGTCACTAATGCAGTTATGGATCAAAATTCAATTTTTGGTAATATTTTTCAAAACTATGCCGACCAAGGCGCTGGCATTGTATTGTTTGCTGCATTTGAAATTATTGCGTGGACTATCTGGCGACGGGTACAAGACGAAGTTTTGCGCTATGTGATGACCATTGGTGCACTAGCATTTGCGTTTAATCAAATGTTGGCTATTTTGCAAGATATGTTGAGCTATACTTATTCAATGTTGAATAATTTGTCTAAGGGTATTCCAATGGGCGTGGCAAACAATACTTCTGCGGTGAAAAATTATCCCGAAGTTTTGCGCTGGGGACTAGCTGTCATCTTAACCGTTGTGCTGTCACTATTCTTTTATAATTGGTTACAAAGTAAAAGTGATGCAGACATTCGTTACTTGGTCACAGCAGCGTTAGTTGGTATTGCAGTGGTCTTTATCGCGCAAACGACGATTGGTGAAATGAAGTCGTTATGGGGACGCTTTCGACCTTATGAAATGACGACAGTTGCCGGCAATACGATGAGTGAATTTACCCCATGGTATCATTTAAATGGTATTAATGGTCATAACTCATTTCCCTCAGGTCATACTATGTCAGGGTGGTTATTTCTCTACTTGGTTTTCTTTGTTCCTCGAGGCAACATTAGTGCTCAGAAGAAAATGACGATTTTTGGGATTGCGATGGGAATATTGACCGCAATGAGTCGTGTGCGCATTGGTGCTCACTGGCTGAGTGATGTTACGGTTTCAAGCATCATTGTCGGATTGATTATTTTCATGGCAAGCCGCTTATTAGCTGCACACTTTGTTGAACCAACAAAATAAATATTTTAAAGCATACAAAAAGCGGTAATCAATGATTGCCGCTTTTTGTGTACTTTAAAATGTTTCGGTTGGAATAGCGTTGAGTTTTGATTGCCAATCAATGGTTGGATATTTACGCGTTAACGCAGTGGTTAAGACGCGCTTTGCTAAATTGCCATTGCGGGTAAAAATAGGACCGTGGAAGTAGGAACCGTAAACGTTACGGTAAATTACACCTTCTGTTTGATCCATACCATTATTACCATTTCCAGAAACGATAGTACCTAAGGCACGTTCACTTTTACCTAGAAATGTGCGGCCCTGGTGGTTTTCAAACCCATGATATTCTTCACCAGTTTCGTTATTTTTAATCACAATGTTGCCAGTCAAACGTTCATTGTTGCGCACAGTTAACTTAGGATCGTGCATATTGGTTGTGTAGTGATCCATGACACCAATACCGTCGACCTTTGTACCGTCAGCCATCATCATATAGTGACCCAACAATTGAAAACCACCACAAACCGCTAATAACGGTCCGTCATTTTCAATATATTGTTTCACGTGAATTGCCTTGTCTTGTAAATCATGGGCAACGATTGTTTCTTCGTAATCTTGCCCACCACCGAAAAGAACAAAATCATATTTGTCAGCGTCAAAATCATCGCCTAATGATACTAATTGATAGTCAACATCTACATCAATTTGTTTGGCGTAATAGGTTAACGCGATAATGTTGCCATAATCGCCATAAGTGTTCATTAAGTCGCCATAAAGATGGGCTACGGCAATCGTATAATCAGCCATTAGAATCCTCCTTTAATATAACCAGCGCTACGCAATTGTTCGCGTAATTGTAACATTGCAGTATAAGTTGCTGCAATGTAAACCTTTTGTGTGGGTAGCGACTTGATGGCATCAACAACTTTTGTCAAATCCTCGTAGACACTTTGGTCAGCAAATCCAGCCATTTTGAGACGAACCTGCATGTCTCGGTAACGCTCACCACCAGTAGCAATAGCTTGTAAATGTGATGCATGCAATTTTTCAAACTCTGCATCCCAAATCCAACTTGTGTCAATGCCATCGGCATAGTTTGCGTTAAGTAGCGCCAATAATGAAAAATCATCGTTTTCAGTCAGCATCATATCAATCACTGAGTTAGTGCCAACTGGATTTTTGATTAGGACAATGGTGACGTCCTTGCCGTCAACATTAATGGCTTCTTGGCGACCAAAAATTTGTGCATTGGATTCAAAAGCTGCTTTGATGTCTCTGGCTGGCACTTCAAATTCTCGACCAACGGCAAATGCAGCCAGCGCATTATAGATATTGTACAAACCACCAATTTCAATTCGTAAAGGGGTATTGTCAATACTAAATTCAGAATATTTTGGCGTCAATTTGGTGACGTCAGTGACTTGATAGCGTAAGTTAGGTCGTGCAAATTGATCGGTTACGCTGAAATATTTGCCTAAATTAGCATAAGTGATGAAATCGTAATGTAGCACTGAATCATCGGTTGGTGACAGAATGCCGTCAGTGTTAGTGGGTGCTTTACCTGGTTGGTAATCCTCAGGAGACACGTGGTTAAATCCGAAGTAAAGACGCTCATTTGGAAAATCACCACGCGTGAAAATGGGTGAATCACCGTTGGACAAGACCACTGCTTGTGGGGCGTTTCGGATACCTGCAACAATTTTGTCGTAGGTCGTATAAATTTCACCATAGCGGTCCATTTGATCGCGGAAAATATTGGTCAATACAAACATTCTTGGTTTGATGGCGCTAGAGACCTTCTCGACATTGGCTTCATCAACTTCTAGCACCGCGATTGGTTTCTTGCCATTGTTTGATGTCACACGACTTGTTACCAGTGTGCCCGTGATGCCTTGAATCATGTTAGAACCAGATGGATTAGTAATCACTTGATGACCGCCAGCCTCTAGGACACGAGTGATGAGTGCTGTGGTCAAGGTTTTTCCATTGGTGCCAGTTACAATCACCAAATCAAAGTCTTGTTGAATACTTTTTAAAATATCTGGGTCGATTGCCACGGCGAGCTTGCCGGGCAAACTTGTACCCCCGCGATGCAAAACATCATGTAACAGCCAATATGCTGATTTTGCTGTCGCTTTGGCTAATGAATTTTTAAGTGTCATAATATCCCCACTTTCATAAATATCATTTTAACATATCCCAAGCGGTGATGACGTGGTTTGTGAAAGGGGTAAGCGTCATTGGACACAACTTATTCACAAACTGTTTGATCTTTCTTCACACCCCCCCCCGAATTTTTAGCATATTCACACTGTAAAATGGCATTAAGGTCTGAAACTAAGGAGAAGCGCTGTGAAGGTGAGACAATTATTTTTGATAACAGTACTGATTATGAACAGTTTACTACCATTGATGTCTGTACAGGCAGACGCTATCGAAAAGCCACAGGCTAGTGCGAGTAGTAGTGCTGAAAAAACGATTGAGGATGTTAAAACGGTCACACAAGAACCTCAAACGAGTTCATCAGTAACTATTGCGTCGGAAAATAAGACAGAATTAAAAGCGTCAGAAAACCAGGCAATCACTTCTGAAACCACACCGCTGCAAAAAGCGGCAGGTATCGTAGAAGTAACCGACTCTGAAAGCTTTGTAGCGGCTTGGAACGATCCTGATACACAAAAGATTATTGTGACAAACAATTTCGATTACACACAAAGCGCAGTGACTCAGCCACGTCAAACTGATATTGAGATTACGAGCGATTCAACTTATCCGACTAACAAGACCATTACATTTGTTAATAACACAGTTTATGGCTTACAAGTTGATGGCACAGGTAGTGTTAGTCCTAATATTAGTATTCACGATATTAATTTTAAATCGACTAGTGGTGATAATAGTTTGCCAACTATCCAAAGATTATCCGATGTTAAGAACAGTATTCTGTACCGTAACACCTCAGAAAGTAACAGTAATACGGCTGGCACATTAACTTTGTCTAATGTGACCTGTGAGTTAGACAATAACAGCGCCCAACTTTCTGGAAATGCCATGTCAGCTTTTGTGGTGCCGGGCATGCAGATTACGCTGCAAAACCATTTAGTCATGTCCACTCGTGGCACGCAACTCGTTGGTTTAAGTATTCATGCTGAAGATACTGTTCGCTATAAAGGGGTTCACGATAATTTAGATTTATATTCAGGTAATACTCATAGTTTTTCTTTCCTGGCAGCGACTTGGAGCACTTATGCGAACTTAGCACACATTGGCACGCCCAGCAATGAGTATTTCTATAATACTAATGCTTCTGCTGGTGATATTGATATTGACTCAGGGGCAAAAGTTTATTTATCTCGATTAAATGATAGTTGTGGTGACGCCAATCTGTTGGCGGCTCAAACAGGTGTAATTGCCGGTGAGTACACTTCAGTCACAATCAAAGGACAGCTTGTAATGTCTGCTAAAGATGCTGCTTTTGTCTTTAAGTCGAGTCGTGGCCCAAATGCGCCAGAAAAAACTGTTGAAATTAATGTAAACTCTGGTGGCGTCCTTGCAATTCAAGGGACAAAAACTTCGGCACCATCAACTGGGCAGAGGTCAGCATTAGGCGTTATTCAAGCGTTTGGGGATAAACAATTAGGGCGAATCAACATTAGAAAAAATGCAACTTTTTATCTGAAAACAGCTACGGGTTATGGGCAAACTTTTGTTTCTTATGCCCAAACGCGTAATTGTCGTGGGATTGAATTAAATATTGATTCCCCGAGATATGTTTTGATAGCAGATGCAGGGACGAGTTCTAGCACAGGTACTTGGGCCGGATATTGCCGTAGTGGTTCTAGTGGCGCGTTTAATGCCAATTTCAAAGCCGATATTACTGATTCTAATGTGAGTTTTTATCAGAATATTTCCAGTTTCAACAGTGGCAGTTATTTGACGAATAACCCACCTGCTGATTCTAGTAATTGGGGTAACATCGATATCAAGCAAATCTCACAGCGTAACGACGGTACAACGAAAAATGGTTACTACCAATTAACTGGGGCAACAGAAGCTGTTGAACAAGATTTAATGGTCAGAGGACAACAACATGTCCTTGAAATTACATCACATAAAATGAACTTTTTGGACTATGCATCAATAACTGACGCTGATACTGCAGCTAAACGAGCGGCAATACCTAACGCCACCGATCAGGCTAATGCTATCAGTGATGCTGATCACTTTATTCGTGGTCAAATATCAGCGACATCAAAATTAGTCCCCGTATTTACCACGCCAGATAGCGAGTGCAGTGGGATGGCTAGTTTCACAACTGAAAATGAAAACGATGGCATTACAGTAACATGGCAGTCACCCGGTTCACCTGGGGTAGTTGATGATACGGTGACAACTGATAGTAATGGTATCTTTGTATTTGAAAGCCAGAAAAGCATGGATGATTCTGTTCCTGAGGGGGTAGCAACAAGTCACGTTAAGTATCAAATAGGTAATAATACTATCAGTGTGAGCGCTGGCGGTCAGACATATGAAACTAATGTGCGTAAAACGCCAACTTATGCACCCCCAGTATATGATTTGGCTTCAATGGTTATTGTCGGCATGTCAAACATTACCTTTAAAACAGCGATTGCTGCTGACGAGATAATACTCAATGCCGAAGACAGTGCTGAACAGTATGTACCATTGGTAACACTGACTAAAGCAGCTAACTCCGAAAATGGTGAAGGAAAAAATTGGACGTTTGATATGGCGGCGTACAATAATGACTATCCTGACAAACCAATTACGGCTAATATGGGAATTGAATTTTGGGTTAAAGCACAGCGTGACGGCGAATCAATTGAATCAACACGTATTACTCATGTTTATCATGATTATACGGCTGAGGCAGTAACATATCGCAATATTGCCCCAGATGCCGCAATGCCATTTATCAGTGACACAATTGAAATGATGCGTTTTAATCCGTTAAAACGTGGTAAAAATGGTATGTTTAACGTGGAACCCCTTGATTTAAGTCGAAATTATGGTTATTTAACCGTAGATGATGGCTCGGTACATCACAACAAGCCATGGCAAATGACTGCTCGCTTAGAGTCTACGGGTGTTTTTGCAGATACAGGGTTACAACTACAATATGTTGATGAACAAGAAAACACCTCAACTTTATCAAGTGCTGGGGACAGTTTGATAGTTGCAACCGCTCCTCAAGGAAATAATGGGGTATCCAGCGTGCGTTTGGACACGTTGTGGAATCAAACAGCAAATGGGCACGGATGGTATTTGACGCTGAATAGTTGGCGCACTGATTATTCGCCGGCTAAGTTCAATTACGATGATGACGATGGACCGGTGCTTTTATGGCAACTCGGTGACGTACCGGACATTGATTAAGGTGATGGGTAGAATATTCTGAAATTAGTCGATAATTCCTCGCAAAATGATCACATTTTTAAAGTATCCTAAAACACACGGCGTCATGACCAAAGTGTATGGGTCAAAATTTTAGTAAGTGGGGGAGGATGTATGCAATAAAATAATTATAAATGTGCATAGCATTGCGCTGTTAACGGCTAAATGACTAGTGAAAGAAAACAAGTAGTGTGATAGGAGAAAACATGATTAAGGCTAAAATTTTAATGACGTGTTTAGTGGCTATAATTTTGTCCCCGATAACTGTTTCTGCTGACAACTATGGTTCGATTTCAAACGGTTTTACATTTGACGTTGAAGACAACAACACGTTGCACACAACAAATACTAATCCAGATTGGGGTGATATGGGCGCTGCAATCAACGATTCTGAAATAAACTTAGTTGGTGGAGGAGGTTTTGGTATCTCTCATTTGCCAGTTTACAATTTTGGTGAAATTAGTGCTACTGATCTGCGAAACGAAAACATTGCTACTGATGTGGGCGGATCGTACCACGTCAAGCCAATGGTCAATGCCAATCAAATTGCCACAAGCACAGGATACCAAACCAAGTATCTACGTCCATTTGTGCAATTGGTTGATCAACGTGCAGGAAAAGTGGCTGACTCACAACTAAATGTTTCAATTAGAATGTCACAACCGTTTACAGGTAGTTATACAGGTGATGACAACGAGATATCTTTTGATATTCAACCTGATATTTTACTGAAAGCAGATGCAGGATTTGACTACACAATTTCGGGTAATATGGTGGTTGCTGGAGATACTGGTCATGCAACACAATTCAAGTCAAGTTGGCATGGTGATTTGGGCGCCGGTCCTGCAACAACATTAAATGATAGTGTTACAACCATGGCTAGTGGTATGTCGGCAGCTAGTTTTGGCACGATTACCTATGAGTATGGCTCACTAAAAGGGCAAACTAATAATCCAGACAGTGATAACTGGGGAACGGCAGGCAATATTGTTGGTAGTTCATTGTTTTCACAAGGGGATCGTGTTAATAGCGGCTTTTACTTAGAAATTCCGAAAAACATTACGCTCAAAGCAAAATCATATCAGGCTGAATATACGTGGACGATGGGAGACACACCAACAGGCGCTTGAAGCGGTAGTGACCTATAAATCACGAATGCGAGAAAAGAGATGAATCCATTTAAATTTTTAATGGCGGCACCAGATGCCGCCCAAAAAGTATCACAAGAAAAAATTGCAACCACCTATAAGTGGCGCCAAGCAGGCGTACTATTTTCGGCTGTGGTGGGCTATATAGGCTACTATATTATTCGCTTGATTTTTACCACTGAGCAAAATGATATTATGAAAGCGTATCATTTTACGACCGCAGATATTGGTTTAGTATTAGCCTGTTTCGGTGTAGGATACGGGATTTCCAAGTTGTTTATGGGTGCGTTGAGTGACAAATCTAATCCACGTTATTATTTAGCAGCAGGATTAATGGGCTCAGCAATTTTGAATTTATTCCTCGGTTCAACTCGAAATCTTTATGTCATGATGTTTCTGATGATTTTGATTTCTGTGACACAGGGGATGGGGGCACCTGCTGCACAAAAACTCATTCAATTATGGTGGGGTAAAAAATGGCGTGGGACTGTTTATGCGGTTTGGTCTTCCGCTCATAATGCGGGCGCCTTTGCTTGTGTGGCAATTGTTGAGTTTTCGATTTTGATGTTTTCACACTCAATAGCTGCTATCTTTTACACAGCATCAGCCGTTTCTGCTATTATTGCGATTTTGATTGCGATTTTAGGCGCCGATCGGCCAGCAACCGTCGGACTGCCGTCGATTGCTGAATATACAGGTGAAGTGACTGTCCTACAAGATGGTGAGACAGTTGAAGGCGACACCACGCAACATTCAATTTGGTTTGTTTTCCGACACTATATTTTAAATAATAAAATTGTTTGGGCAATTACATTGACGTCAATGTCACTTTATTTAGTGCGTTATGGTGTCATGTCTTGGATACCAAGCTACTTACATCAATTTAAAGGTTTTGATGCTTCGTGGGCAAAATGGTTAGTTGGTATTTTTGAATTAGCAGCCGTACCAGGTGTAATTATTTTAGGTGCAGTGTCGGATTTCTTGAAAGGCAAACGTGCATTAGTATGTATCGTCTCAGTTTTGGCGCTGATTGGTTGCTTGACGGTCTATTTCACCGCAACTAATCATGCGGTGATTGTCGTTGTATTGATTTTGATGAGTACTTTAATTTATGCTCCGCTGACTTTGGTTGGTTTAATGGTTAACGAAGCAGTTCCAAAGTTTGCTGTTGGGTCATCAACAGGATTTATGGGATTTTTCCAATATTTAGTTGGTGAAGTGGCGGCAACGGCACTAATTGGTATTTTAGTGGCTCATTTTGGATGGACGGCTAGTAATACAGTGCTTTACTCGGCGGCAGGTTTGGCATTTATATTATTAATACTAATCATGATTTGGCAAAAGCAAGCGTTGAACAAAGCAAGGCGCGAGAAGTAGTATGCAAAGGATTCTGAATAATGACTATTCAGAATCCTTTTTGCTTGAGATAATTTTAAACAATTATTATCAGGGTAATAGTGAGTAAATTCACGATTACATTAGCTTGACCTTTTGTTTACATTAACCAAATATTTGTTTAGTAACATTGATAATAGAGGTAAATCAAACGAACAGAAAATTTATCTCTTAAAAATAATTACTACGCTGCAACGTCCATGAGAAGGGAATCACAAATGATTAACAGCAAGCGCAAAAATATTTTACTTACTTCTGTCCTTTGTTTTAATGTATTGGCAACAGCGATCACACCAACTGCGGTTATGGCTGATACAGTGACAAATAATAATTTAAAAGCAACGAAGTCGGTAGTGTCAGCCGGTAATGCTGATCATGCTTTATTGTCGATTGTTTCGGGAAATGATGTCAACCGTCCGATTAATTTACGAACGCTGTTTCCTGATGACAGATTGCGATCGGCAGTTGTTGAAGCTGTTGAGAAGTTGGGCTACAAAGTGACGACATCTAGCAATAATGTCACATGGGATCAGCTACTAGCTATTCATGAACTCGAAATTCACAATACTGATTTGAAAAACTTGGACGGTATCGAATGGTTAGTTAACTTGGAAAGTTTGGATGTATCAGACTCAGGTTTGTCCGGCACACTAGTACTCAAAAATTTATCAGCATTAAAAAACATTGATATTAGTCGTACAAAAGTAATGAAACTTGATACTATTAGTGAGTTGAATGTGCATGCTGATGGTTTACAATTGGATGATCAAGTTAGTTTGAATCACCAAAAGTTAACTTATGAAGCTAAGGCTTTTTTGGAAAATGGTTTGAGTTTGAGCGAACTAACAGTGGCTCAAGATAGTAAACAAGACTGGTCACTCGAAAATGGCGAATTTGTCAGTCAGAATCAGAATGTGGATCAGAGTAAAGGCATTGACATTTTAGCTCATCAGGAAAATGGTGTTGTATTGCCCATTCATGTTTGTTTCACAAACGCTGTGTCACCCAGCCAATTGACTGAACCAGCACCTGTGCCCAAAACAGATCCGGAAATGACGATCAGTCATTTTAAAATTGGTGGACAGGCTGAACAAAATGATTCAAAAAATCTCACACTATTTGATGATACAAAAGACGTATCATTCGATTTGAAGTTATCCGATGGTGTTAAACATGATTACGTCTTCTTGAACAAAATAGGGACACAAAATGTTGTGCCTAAACTTGTGCTAGGCGGTACGCTTTTTGGTGCTAATCAAGAAGTCACAATTGATGACAATGACAATAGTTTGTTGCACGTGAAGCTGACGGGTTTTGATTCACAGATTGGTGATGATTTTTCAATTGCTGTTGCAGAAAATAACAGTCGCTTCAATCAGAATTTTGTAATTGCTGGAAAAACGCAACAAATTAAATTGCAGCTTGACGCCAATGGTGTCAAGTCCGACTTCAAAGATGGTGAGGCACCTGAAGAAAAGCCGCATTACACAGCTAATATCACTGTTAAATCTGGTCTTTTAGTAAATGATTTGAATGCCGGAGACATTAGCTTTGGTGGCGTTTTCAGCGATGCAAAAATTGAAAAGCTGACAACCGACATCACTCATAATCAAATTGTTGTACAGTTTAGCCATCCAGCTGTACGCTATATGGATCAAAGTCGAAATGGTCAAATTACGATTAAAAACGGTTTAGGTTATGCTGATAAACAAAATCGGAATGTTACGCGTCCAATTACCGTTAATGTGACAGACCCGTACCGACCAAAACTGCAATATGACAACTCAACTGCTAATACACCAAATATTAATGGCACCTTTATTGCCCAAACGGTCACAAATTCGGTCATCAAAGCCGTCTGTGATACTTTAAAAGAGTATGGTAAAGGTGCATGGTTGAAGGCTAATCCGTTGTTGACGGGTATGTCAAGCATACTGTTTTCAATATTTGGGGATGATAAAGATCCGGTTATAGACAAGCTCAATGAAATGGACAAAAAGCTTGATGACATTAAAGCAGGGATTGATCGTCTCAGCACTGCAATCATGGATGGCAACAAGAAAGCAGAACTAGCAAGTAGTATTAATCAGGTTGAACTTCAAGTGCGAAAATTGTTAGAACCGGGTATTTCGGCGCGTATCAATAATGCCGGTCATGCTATTAATAGATTGAAAAAATATGAGGGTGATGTGACGAATATAAATGATTCTCAGACGATTGATGATTATTTCCAGCAACTCTATTCAACAGGACGCAATGGTAAGAATACGCATTATGAAGATTTACGATCATTGCAAGATTTTATGTATGATGCCACAGGTATGAATGTATTGACAACAACAAATTCGATTATGAATAAATTTGCAGAATATCAGTCGTATGAAAAGGATTTTAGCACGCAAGCTGCTGCTGACAGAAAGCAATTTGATACAGCGTTGAGTAATGCTTATGAACCCGCCTATATTACAATTATGGCGGCCATTCAGTACGATAGAAATAAAATTGAACAAGAAGATGCTGCCGCTGATAAGTGGGCGGACCAATTAGCTGACGAAGCCAAAAAAGACCCTACTCAAAAAGCTAAGATAGAAACTATTGTGGCAAATATTAAAGACCAGATTCAAAAAGACACAGCGGATAACATTAAACAAGATAATAAATACTTAGATATGAGTGACAAGCCCAATGAGAATAGCATGGTAAAACAAGATGATACATTTGTTAAAAATATTGAAGCAGATGTGAATAATATCAAAAAAATTGACGATGATTTGAAAAATGGTAAAATTTATAGTTATCGTTTGAAAAAAGATTTAAACAAAACATTGGGGAACGATAGTGATTTACATTTTTATAAATTGAGTGGTAAACGAATTCCTGATGGTGACTGCAAAATTACTTGGCAGGGGAAAACTCGGACAATCAATGATATTTGTAATGGTTCGATGCCCTCATTGGGTGATTTTAATAAGCGCGTTAGCACTGAAGATATCAAAACGCTAGTCAGCAATCAAAATGCACGTGCCAACTGTGATCCAGTTGGGGCGAATTTGGTCAAAGATTTGAAGTCAGCAGGTTTTGTGGTACCTAGTCAGGTGCAACAGTATGATAATATTTGGAATGGAACACTTGATGATTCTGACTATGACAAATGGGGACCTTTGTTTGATACAGGTCATTTGAAAGCAAAAGTTGGTGTCATTAAAGAAGATTCGCCAAAAGAGGTGTTGCACCAAGTGATTGATTACAACATTGGTTCATTTAATAATATTACGTCATGCAGTTTTGAAGAATGGCAAATGAACTTTTTGCAATATGCTAATTAACTACAGTCATTGCATTAAATCATGGGAAACTTAGTTGTTTATCATGATTTTTTTGTTACTTACTGATTTGGTGTAATTTGGTATAATTGAAATAGTTTGATTTGAGAAGAGGTAGTGATTTGGCACAATTATTTTTTGAATACGGCGCAATGAGCTCGGGCAAGTCAATTGAAATTTTAAAAGTGGCGCACAATTATGAATCGCAGGGACGCAAGGTGCTGTTAATGACACCAAGTGTCGATACGCGTGATGGTGTTGGCAAAATTGCTAGTCGTATTGGTATGTCGCGCGACGCCATGGCCGTACACGAAACAGAAAATTTGTATGAAGTGATTAAAGCGGCTAAAGATGATAAGTTAGCTGCAGTATTGGTAGATGAAGCACAATTTTTGCAGCCAGAACAAGTCGACCAATTGGCCTATGCCGTGGACACGCTACACATACCGGTCATGGCCTTTGGACTGAAACAAGACGCGTTCAATCAGTTGTTTGCCGGTTCCAAGCGCTTGATCGAAATGGCTGACAAATTAGAAGAAATGAAAACGATTTGTTCTTTCTGTGGTAAAAAAGCAACGACACAACTGCGAATTGTTGATGGCAAACCGCAACGTGAAGGGGCGCAAGTGTTTATCGGTGGTGATGAAGCGTATATTCCAACTTGTCGTTTTCACTGGTATCACCCCGATCAAGACAAAATTGACCAACTACTATCGCATTGATTTGATGAGAACTAATTGTTCTCGTACATAATAACGGAGGAAAATATGAATCCAATCTTTCAACAATTACAAACCGTCGTTGATCGTTACGACGAATTAAATGAACAACTCGCTGATCCCGAAGTGATGAATGAT
This sequence comes from Leuconostoc sp. S50, assembly GCF_016624925.1. Taxonomy (NCBI): domain Bacteria; kingdom Bacillati; phylum Bacillota; class Bacilli; order Lactobacillales; family Lactobacillaceae; genus Leuconostoc; species Leuconostoc sp. S50. Next base: position 52,328 of record NZ_JACVUE010000004.1, read on the forward strand.
GGCCAGCACTACATGGCACTCTCAAAAGAAGCGGGTAGTATCCGTGAAACAGTTGAGGTCTATCATCGTTATCAGCAAGTTATCCAAGATATTCAAGATGCGCAGGATTTGTTAGATGATCCTGAAATGGCGCCATTAGCCAAAGAAGATTTGAATAGTCTCAAGCCTGAACAAGAAGAACTAGAAGATAAACTCAAGGTTTTGATGCTGCCTAAAGATCCCAATGATGACAAAAATATTATCATGGAAATTCGTGGTGCTGCTGGTGGTGACGAATCATCTTTGTTTGCAGCCGATTTGTTAGATATGTACCGTCGCTATGCTGAACGGCAAAATTGGTCATTGAGTATTATTGATGAGTCCACAACTGAAGTTGGTGGTTACAAGGAAGTTGCGGTGATGATTACTGGTGACAGTGTCTACTCGAAGTTAAAGTTTGAAAGCGGTGCGCATCGTGTGCAACGTGTCCCTGCAACAGAAACACAAGGACGCGTCCATACCTCAACAGCAACGGTTGGTGTGATGCCAGAATTTGAAGATATTGATTTTGAGCTTAATGAAGCCGATTTGGAAGAAGAGTTCTTTCGTTCAGGTGGTGCCGGTGGTCAAAACGTCAATAAAGTTTCAACAGCAGTGCGCTTAATCCATAAACCTACGGGTATTATGGTTAAAATGCAAGAAGAACGCACACAAATTAAAAACCGTGATAAAGCGCGAAAGCTATTAGCGAGTCGTGTCTATGATTTTTACGCGCAACAAAATGAAGCAGAATATGCCGAAAAACGTAAATCTGCAGTGGGAACGGGAGATCGCTCTGAACGGATTCGGACTTATAATTATCCGCAAAATCGTGTTACCGATCACCGCATTGGTCTCACGTTGAACAAGCTTGACCGAATCATGAATGGTGATTTGGGTGAAGTTATTGACGCCCTTGTCATTGCTGATCAGACAGCAAAACTGGCGGAATTAAACAAATGACAGATAAGCATTTTGATACACCACCACAATTTGGTTCATCCAAGCCACAAGCCAACAATCAATCGGGCAAGCTAAATGCACCAAAATGGTTTGAATGGGATGACATTAAAAAGCCAACTGACTTAAGTCATGTCAAAATTTCATTAATTGAGGCCAAAAAGTGGGCGTTAATTGAATTGCGTCAAGCTGGTATGTCTGAGCAAGATGCAAAAGATAATCTGGACTTTTTGCTAAGTGGTGCGCTTAATATTAACTATGGCATGTTGCGCGCTAACATGAGTCGGCAAATGCCAGCAGCACTAGCAACCATTTGGCCCAAGTGGGTCTCTGAACTGGTAAAGAATAGGCCGCCACAATACATTTTGGGTCATGCCCCTTTCTTTGGTCGTGAGTTTTTAGTGGATGAACGGGTGTTGATTCCCAGACCGGAAACCGAGGAGTTAGTAGATTGGATTTTAAAAGACGCTGGATCAGGCGTTCAACCGGTCTCTGTGTTAGACATTGGTACTGGTAGTGGTGCTATTATTGAAACATTAATGTTAGAAAATCAGCGTGTGCGTGGCTTTGCAACAGACATTTCTGATGAGGCACTAACTGTTGCACAAGCTAATGCCCAACGCTTTGAATTGTCATTCTTACACTTTGCCAAAAGTGATGTGTACAGTCAGTTAGATGGTCTGGTATTTGACATTATTGTTAGTAATCCGCCTTATATTGCGACTCAAGATAAGCACGAGATGGATGCGAGTGTGTTGAAATTTGAACCGCATAACGCGTTATTTGCGGAACATGATGGTTTGGATATATATGAACGAATCGCTGCTGGTTTAGATGAACATTTAACAGCACACGGACGCGCGTATTTCGAAATCGGTTATCAACAAGGACCGGCGGTAGTTGATATGATGCAAGCGGCGTTACCCAACGCCAAAATAACATTGCGGCAAGACTTTGCGGGACTTGATCGCATGATTCGAGTGGAGAAATGAAAACAACAATTTTTAAAACAGATGAACAATCATTAGCTGCAGCAAGTGCATTATTACAACAAGGTGAGGTTGTCGCATTTCCAACAGAGACGGTCTATGGTTTGGGTGCTGATGCAACAAACGAGGCAGCAGTGCAAAAGGTATTTACGGCAAAGGGACGTCCAAGTGATAACCCGTTGATTATGACTGTTGCTGATGAATCGCAATTAGATGAGTTTGTGGTGATTTCTGAAGCCGCAAAGACTTTGATGGCGGCATTTTGGCCGGGTTCTCTGACCATTATTTTACCTATCAAGCCAGGACGTGTTGAGATGATCGTCACTGGTGGTTTGCAAACAGTGGCCTTTCGACTACCAGATAATGAAGCCGCGCGTCAATTAATCCGCGTGGCTGGTGTACCAATTGTCGGACCAAGCGCTAATATTTCTGGCAAGCCATCACCTACAACGGCGCAACACGTATGGCATGATATGCAGGGCAAAATTGCAGGCATTGTGGATGATGGTCCGACAACTGTGGGTGTTGAATCGACAGTAATTGATATGTCAGCAACGATACCAACAATTCTTCGTCCCGGTGCGGTGACACAACAACAGTTAGAAGCGGTATTAGGTGTCAGGGTTGTTGACGCAACCAGTACGAAATCAGTTGCTAGTGATGTCACACCAAAAGCACCAGGTATGAAATATCGTCACTATGCGCCAGACAAAAATGTGGTGATGTTTGACCGATTAGATGCACTGACATTAAAAGAAGTGTTGCAAAAAAATGATGTTGTGATGGCACAAGATGCAACGATTGCAGCAATGGCAATTCCCCAAGAAAAAACGTGGTCACTTGGCGAGTCATTAGAAACAGCCACAGAACAACTATTTGCTGGTTTACGTTATTATGACGATGAAGCCACAGTTGCTACCATCTATGTTGAAAAAATGCCACCAATTGGCATTGGTAAGGCATTTAACAATCGGCTGGGTAAAGCGGCAGGAAATCAAGAGTTTAACATCTAAAATAAACAGAGCGCCTAAGGACGCTCTGTTTTTATTTGCGCTAATATTTCCGACACGGTTTTTGAAGGGTGATTGACGAAGTTGGTCAATTGACCATGAGTATCATAAAAAGGATGTTTAATATTATTCATTTGTGTTTGGTGGACTAGTAGTAGCGAACGAATGTTGGGATAGTTTATCGTTTGTAACGCACGATAAAATTCGTATGCTTCTGACTGCGTATTTTGATAGTCTGTGTAAAGATTGGCATAAAGTAATGTGGCTTTTAGGGTGATCTGAACTTCGGCATTACTATCATTTTGGAACAATTCTTGGCAGTGTTTCATGACCTGTTCTAAAAGCGTTTTTGAAAAATGTCTAAGTAAAATATTTTGGATCGTGTTGAAATAATGAGTGGCATGTTGCGTGATGATTTTGCTATCAAGTGCGTGAAATTTGAGGTATTGACGATCAACTGCCCAAAATAGTTTGGCAAATTCATTCTCATTTTCAATTGTCATGAAATAATTATCGGCGAGCTGTAATTCAAATAATGTCCAGCCATCCACGTCGGTTTCTCTCATAAAAGTGATGAGTTCAGTTAACGGTTCTAAAGAATACAAATTTTGATTGTTACCAGTGCCATAAAAAAGTAAATAGGCGCGCATCGCAATAAAACGAATATTGCGTGATCGATCATGTCGATATTTTTCAGACAATGGTAATAGGGCGGAGATGTTTCTCTCATTGTATAAATCATTCACGAGTTGCGTCAATTCATTTTCGTCATCAAAATCGTAATGATTAGCGATGAAAAGAAATTCTGATATATCAACGTTGAGATTCTTTAAGAGGGCGATGAATTGATCGACACGTATGTGGTGACGGTTATGTTCAAACTCACTATAAAACGATCTTGACATCACACCAGCATAAATTTCAGGTTGTGTAATACCTTTAGCAAGACGAATTTGTCTAATTGTTTGACCAAAGTTAATTGTCATCACACTATTTCTCTCTAAATTAAAATATGTCGCCAATTGGCGACGTTTGTTTTATTGTAACACGATAATAAAAAGATGATAATCGTTTTATAAATTTTATAGTGAGGGCATGATCATGTGGCAAATTATTAAAAAATTCAAGCGATTAAACATATTACTTTTACTAGGTCTTTTGATTCAACCTTTAGCGCAAACACTCGCCTCGGTGACGATTTCACAATCGATTAACGCATTGGCAGGCCACCACGTAGCAACTTATCTGTTTTATGTGATTTTAAACCTTATTGCATGGGTTGTTTTGCTTTATTGTGGCTATTATTTTGTGCCAAAATTTGAGGAGAAAGTGGTCCAAATTCAAAGCAATGATATTCGAAATCAGGTGATGAATCGACTATCACAAACTGATTTTCATCAGTTTCATCAAAAATCATCAGATGTATACGTCTCATATTTTACAAATGATATTAATCGGATTCAACAAGAGGGTATGTCAGCACTTTATAGCACTATTAATGCAACGGCACTCGCTATTTTTTCGGGTTTGGCTTTGATTTATTTTGACTGGCGCTTGTTAGTTTATGCCATAGTGTTTGGGGCGTTTTTAACGTGGTTGCCAAGGCTTTTTGCTAAAAGAATGCAAAACGTAACACAAAAACAAAGCGCTGCAAATGAGACTTATACCGGCAGACTCGCGGACATTTTAGCGGGATTTGATACCTTTAAACAATTCAATCGCAGTTCGTTAATGGTAGATAAAATGCAATCGACTCAAGATAAAGTGATGGCACAAAACATTGCTTATACGAAACAGCGTGGCGCTATGCAAGCCAATATTTCAATGGTTAATGTTTTAACGCAAGTTGGCATGAGTCTGTTGAGCGCAATTTTATTTTTTAATCATGACATAAGAATTGGGGCGCTATTTTCGGTTGGTACTTTGTCGGGACTGTTATTTAGTTCTGCCGCAACAGCTGCTGCGAGCTACGCCCAAATTGCCGGAACGCAAGCAATTTTTCAAAAATATCAGTCGATCATTGCAGCGCCAAATCAAGGGCATAGTATCAAAACAATTAAAAAAATTACGTTGCAAGATGTCGTTGTGCGATTTAAAAATGATGACACAATTCATTTTCCAACGTTAACATTCTTAGCCAATCAAAAATATATGATTGTCGGACCAAGTGGCAGTGGTAAATCAACACTACTCAGAGTAATTGCTGGTCAATTAGTGCCGGAACATGGTCACGTTTTGTATAATGACCGACCTGAAGAACTCATTGACAACCAATCCTTACGTCAAGGCATTGCCTTTGTCACACAAACGCCTTATTTATTTTCTGGTACATTGCAAGAAAACATCACTCTGGATCGCAACATTCCTGAAGCACAGTTAAGGCAAGCAATTAAACAGTCTGGTCTATCAGAATTTGTATCTGAAAAAGGATTAGACTGTCAAATTAAAAGTGGTGCAGAAAATTTATCAGGTGGTCAAAAACAACGGATTGCGTTAGCACGGGGATTGGCACTGAATTGTCAGGTCATTTTACTGGATGAGGTAAGCTCAGCTATTGATCAACAGGCTGCTGTCGCCATTGAGCGTGATATTTTATCAATGTCAAATAAAACAGTGCTGATGATCACACATCAGCAACATCCTGCTGTTTTACCACTAATTGATAAGGTGGTTTCGATTTCCTAATAAAGCGCTGAGATGACAGATATATTTTCAATTTACAGAAAATAAATTGTGAACAAAATGTAAACGTTTACATTTAAAACGTTGTTAGATAGGCGTTTTCAGCGTTATGGCTTGATACAACGGCGATTTGTGCTTTTTTTTACTTGATATTTTGTAAGCGCTTTGATAAACTATATTCAGAAGCTGATTAACAGCTAAAAAGGAGAAATTAATCATGGCACAATCAAAAGATTTTCATATCGTAGCAGAAACTGGTATTCACGCACGTCCAGCAACTTTGTTGGTTCAAGCAGCTTCAAAGTTTGCTTCTGATGTTACTTTGTCATATCAAGGTAAGGATGTTAACTTGAAGTCAATCATGGGTGTGATGTCATTGGGTGTTGGCCAAGGTGCTGATGTTACAATCAAAACTGAAGGTGATGATGAAGAAGCTGCTATGGCAGCTATCGTAGAAGCAATGGGCACAGAAGGACTCGCAGAATAACAATGACTAAGAACTTCAAAGGAATCGCGGCAAGTAATGGTGTGGCAATTGCCAAAGCCTACTTGTTAGTTGATCCTGATTTGTCTTTTGACAAAAAAACAATTAATGATGTGACGGCTGAACAAGCACGTGTCGACGATGCTTTGAAGGCTTCTAGTGAAGATGTAACTTTAATTAAATCAAAAGCTGAAAAAAACCTTGGTGCGTCTGAAGCACAAGTTTTTGAAGCGCATTTGATGGTGTTAGCTGACCCTGAAATGTCTGGCGCAATTAAGCAAAAGATTGCTGATGAAAAGGTTAACGCTGAAACTGCTGTCAAAGAAGTAACAGATATGTATATTAGCATGTTTGAAGCGATGACAGACAATGAGTACATGCAAGAACGCGCAGCAGATATTCGCGATGTGACGAAGCGAATTATGTCGCATTTGTTGCATGTTTCACTACCTAATCCTGCGTTGATTGACGAAGAAGTGGTGTTGGTCTCGAAGGACTTGACACCGTCTGACACAGCGCAACTAGATCGCCAATTTGTTAAAGGTATTTTGACTGATTTGGGTGGCCGTACAGCGCATGCCTCAATCATGGCACGTACATTGGAAATTCCTGCTGTTGTTGGTTCTGATGTAGCCACAAAGGAAATTGCTGCAGGTGATTTGGTCATTGTTGATGGTTTGACTGGGGATGTGATTGCCGATCCTGACGACGATACATTAGCAACGTATCAAAAAAAGGCTGATGACTATCTCGCACAACGCGCTGAGTGGGCAAAGCTTAAAGATGAACAATCTGTCTCCGCGGACGGTAAAGAGTTTGTCGTTGGTGCCAATATTGGTTCACCAAAGGATATGGCTGCAGTCTTGGATAATGGTTCTGAAGGAATTGGGCTTTATCGTACAGAATTTCTTTATATGGAATCAGACCATTTGCCAACTGAAGATGAACAGTTTGAAGCCTATAAAGCTGTTGTTGAAAAGATGGGTGACAAGCCGGTTACTGTTAGAACAATGGATATTGGTGGTGACAAGCATTTGAGCTATTGGCAATTGCCAGAAGAAGAAAATCCTTTCTTAGGCTACCGTGCCATCCGAATTTCATTGGATCAAACTGAAATATTTAGAACACAATTACGTGCGTTACTAAGAGCGTCAGCATTTGGTAATCTGTGGATTATGTTCCCAATGATTGCGACACTTGGTGAATTCCGTGCCGCCAAGAAAATCTACGTTGAAGAACGAACTAAGCTTGAAGAATCCGGTGTTAAAGTTGGTGACATTAAGCTTGGCATCATGATTGAAATTCCGGCAGCTGCCATGTTGGCGGATAAATTTGCTAAAGAAGTTGACTTTTTCTCAATTGGTACCAATGATTTGATTGGTTATACAATGGCTGCTGATCGTGGTAATGATCGGGTTGCCTACCTTTACCAACCTTATAATCCATCAATTTTGCGTTTGATTAATAACGTTATTGCTGCGGCACACAACGAAGGCAAGTTTGTTGCGATGTGTGGCGAGATGGCTGGCGATCCAATCGCTGTTCCTGTTTTGATGGGTATGGGCTTAGATGAATTTTCAATGAGCGCCCCATCAGTTTTGCAAACACGTTCATTGATGAAAAAATTAGATACAACAAAAATGGCTGAATTGGCTCAGCAAGCATTAGATGCTGAAACCAACGACGAAGTGATTGCACTCGTTAAAGAAGTCACACAATAATGTATTGAACGGCTGCCTTATGGCAGCTTTTTTGTGATAAAATTAAACCTATGAAGATTTTAGCATTTGATACAAGTAACCAACCACTGACAGTGAGTTTGGCAGAAGACGAACAAATTAAACAGATTTTTACGACCAATATAGCGCGAAATCACTCGATTCAGTTGTTGCCGGCTATTAAGTCTGCTTTGGCAAGTCAAAAATGGCAGCTACAAGAGATTGATCGGATTGTTGTGGCACAGGGACCGGGCTCATTTACTGGATTACGAATTGGTGTTACCGTGGCGAAAGTTTTAGCGGATACATTAAATACCGAATTAGTTGGTGTTTCCAGTCTTGCTGTTTTGGCATCACAAATTTCTTTTAATGGTCTTGTTGTGCCATTATTTGATGCACGTAATCAAAATGTTTTTGCTGGTGTTTATCAAGAAGAAAAGTCAATTTTTCCAGAGTCTCATCAACCTATTAGTAACCTATTTGCTTTTTTGCAGACGCAACCAAGTAATATTTTATTCATGGGTGATACGACACCGTTCCTTGACCAAATTCACGACCAATTTGGTGATCGTGCGTCAGTATTGACGCCTGAAGATAGTTTACCTGAGGGCGAGAGCATTATCAAATTAGGTATTGCCACAACGCCAACCTCTCATATTGCTGATTTCAATCCTAATTATTTACGGAAAACGCAAGCCGAATTGAATTGGCTTGCAGCCCATCCCGGTGAGGACAAGCCAGAAAATTATGTTTTTGAAGTTTAAACGACAACAGCATTTACCGTTTAATTTACCAAAATTTGAGGCACGACAGGTCGAAATTGGTGGGGTATCTTTTGCTTTGCGTCGTGCAACACTAAAAGATATCGATACTTTAATCAAGATAGAAGAAGCGGTGTATGAGGGCGTTGCACCGTGGTTATTGCGTGATTTTATGAGTGAATTATCGCGACCACATGTCCGTTTATATTTAGTCGTTGAACGTCGCGGACAAGTAATCGCTTTTGCCGGCGCAGCGTATCGCTCAGACATTGGTGATATGCATATTACTAATATTGCTGTGGTTCCAATTTGGCAGAAACACGGTATTGGTACGATGTTACTTGAATCAATTCACGAATTTGCACACAACATGCACATGTCGACAATGACATTAGAAGCGCGTCGTTCTAACACCAATGCGCAGACTTTATATCGTAAATTGGGTTATGAACAAACAGAAATTAAGAAGGGCTATTATCTTGGTGACCACGAAGATGCGGTCTCAATGACACTAAATTTTGATAATCAGACGGGCAACAATTGAAGATCTTGATGACATTTGGCAATTAGCAAATGAGTCTTTTGCGCCGTCTCCTTGGCCAAAAGAAGTATTTGAGCATGAACTTGGTAGTCCACGTTCTATTTATTTTGTGACGACAGGTGGCTTTCTTGGCGCGACGCAAATCTTAGATGAGGTTGAAGTTGGTAGTTTAGGTGTTTCGCCTAAATTTCAACATCAAGGCATTGGACAAGCCTTACTGATGGCGGTCTTTGCTTTGCCTAAAACGAAGCGCGTACTTTTAGAAGTAGCTAGCACTAATACAGCAGCACAGGCACTGTATCACAAAGTTGGTTTTCAACCTTATTATCGACGAGAAAAATATTACAAAAATGGTGATGATGCCATTATGATGGAGCGAAAAATTGACTAAAATAATTGCATTTGAATCGAGTGCTGATGAAACCAGTGTAGCAGTAGTTGAAGACGGACATATTGTGTTGAGTAATAGTGTTGCGACGCAAATCAATTCCCACCAACGCTTTGGCGGTATTGTACCTGAAGTAGCGAGTCGTCATCATATTGAGTGGATCACCAGAGTGCTTGATGATGCCTTGGCGCAAGCTCAGGTTAAACCATCTGATTTAGATGCGGTTGCAGTGACTTATGGCCCCGGTCTTGTTGGGTCGCTGCTGGTTGGATTGATGGGGGCCAAAACGTTTGCCTTGGCGCACGACTTGCCAATCATACCCGTTAATCATCTAGCAGGACACATTTCTGCTGCCAATTTTAATCAACCAATCGTATATCCAGCTATGGCCCTGATGGTTTCTGGTGGTCATACTGAATTAGTTTTAATGACATCTGAGAATAAGTTTGAAGTATTAGGTGAAACAAGAGATGATGCCGCTGGTGAAAGCTTTGACAAAGTCGGAAGGCTATTAAAACTACCTTATCCAGCCGGTAAAACCATTGATGAAATGGCACACCGAGGTAAAGCAACCATTAAATTTCCAACGGCTATGGCCCACGAAGATAACTATGATTTTAGTTTTTCAGGATTAAAGAGTGCCGTTATTAATTACGTGCATCATGCCGAACAAAAACAAGAAACGATTAATCAAGATGACTTAGCCACCAGCTTTCAAAATGCTGTTGTGGATGCGTTGATCGGTCGCACGGAGCGCGCATTACGTCATTATCCAGTTAAAAGCTTTGTTTTGGCTGGTGGTGTTGCCGCTAATTCACAATTGCGCGAGTCACTAACGACACTTTTAAATGACTTCAATGATACAATATTTATTCCAGTCCCACTGACATATACCGGCGATAATGCTGCGATGATTGGTGCTGCTGGTTACTGGAATTATAAACAAAATATCTTTGCGGATTTGGATCTTAACACGGATCCAGGATTAGATTTTGAATTGTTACAATCGTGACATCATTGTGAATATTTCACTATCTTTTCGCAAAAGCCTTAAATATATGGTACAATTACTATGCAAAAGTTCACAAGTGAAATTACTGGAGATATATTATGACGCAACAACCAAAAATACCACGCGCAACCGCTAAGCGGTTACCAATTTATTTTCGTTATCTAACTTTCTTACATGATGCTGGTACAGATCGTATTTCATCATCAGAATTAAGTGATGCCATTAAGTTCGATGCTGCGACAATTCGTCGTGATTTTTCTTATTTTGGTGCACTAGGTAAAAGAGGTTATGGCTATGAAGTTAAAGCGTTACTAGATTTCTTTGCCAACGTTTTGGACCAAGATAGTTTGATTAACGTCGCGTTGATTGGTGCTGGAAATTTGGGACAAGCCTTACTTAACTTTAACTTCCATCAGTCTTCAAATATGCGCATTTCTGCTGCCTTTGATGCTGATGAAAAGCGAACAGGCACTATTTTAGCCGGTGTTCCAATTTATAAAATGAGTGAATTGAAGGAACAAATTAGTGCACAGCGCATTAACATTGCGATTTTAACTGTGCCACAAGGTGTTGCTCAAGATATTACAGATCAATTAGTGAGTGCCGGCGTTAAAGGTATTTTGAATTTTACGCCTTTACGTGTCACAGTCCCTGCCAACGTTCGTGTTCAAAACGTTGACTTAACCAACGAATTGCAAACGTTGGTTTACTTCATTGAAAATTACGGTTCAATTACGACAGGATTATAAGTTAAATGACAATTTTAAATTTAGATGATCAAGAAAAAGTCTCAGCATATCAAAAGTTTGTGCGTGAAAATCCAAGAGGACAAGTCACACAAGATCCACTATGGGGTGAATTGAAAGCAAACTGGAACCACGTTTATGTTTATCATGAAACTGATGGACAAATTGATGCAGTTATGTCAGTACTAACAGTTGAGGCCGTCCCTGGTAAAGTTTTAGCTTATGCTGGCCGTGGACCGGTTGCCGATATTGAAGATGTTGATTTAATTAAGGATTTGATTAAGGAAGCTTTAGCAGCCTTACCAGATAATGTCTTCTTGTTGAGAATGGACCCTGAGGTACAGTATTCTGACGAGTTGAATCAAAAATATCTTGATGCAGGTTTCCAGACACGTAATACGCAGGTTACACACATGCATGGCAATATTCAACCACGCAAGAATGTCGTCTTATACTACGATGGTCGCGGTGAAGGTGCTATGCCAATTACAAATGAAGATGAATTGATGTTGCACTTCAAGCCTAAACTTCGTAATGATATCAGACGTGCATTTCGCGATGGTGTGACAATTACATTTGGCGATAGTGAAGATGATATTCGAGCACTATTTGATACCTATGTGGCAATGGCGAAAAACCATGGTATTACCCACAGACCACTAGATTACTTCCTTCGTATGCAAAAATTATGGGCAGGGACAGGATTATTCCGAGTCTATTTGGCTCATTTTGAAGGACAAGTGATTGCTGGTGGTTTAGGCTTTGCTTATGGTGATGAAATTTGGTACATGTATGCCGGTTCTTATCGCGAATTTGGCAAACATAACGCACCCGCTGCCATTCAATATGAGATGCTTAAATGGGGACTGTCGCTTGGCAAAGTCGAATATGATTTTGGTGGCATTGGTGAATTTGATGTTTCTGATGGGCTTTATAAGTTCAAACATGAATTTGCTTATCATGATCCTAATGCTGAATATATCGGTGAACTTGATTGGGTCGTTGACGAAGAAGGTTATAAAGATTACCTCAAACAATTTGATTGATTATAAAAATTAGCGCCGGCAGGCGCTTTTTTGGTATAATAATAAAGTTTTAAGCAAACAGCATATAAATTACATAATACTGCGACTCTATCACCTTTTTAAATTAATATACTGACTAAATTGCATATATATTTCATACAGAGTTGGGAAAAAGTTGGGAACTAGAAAAGACTTATTATTTTTTCCATTGCATCTGTTTGCCCTTCTTTAGTTCCGTTATTATAATATAAGGACATATCAATTTTTGAATGGCCCAGAATGTTTGCGATGTCTTTAGGATTCAAGCCGGGAATACCGAAAGCTATGGTTGAAAATGCATGTCTCATTTTGTGTGGCCAAACATGTATATTTGCTTCTCTACTTATAATTCTGAATATTGTTGATAGCTCAGAGTATCGTACGTGTTTGGCTAAATGATTGACAAATATTAAATCATTCTTTGACATAATCAAGTTGTTAGCTGCATATGTCAACTTTGTTTGTTGAATGCATCGCTGTATGTGTTCTTCTATAATTGGCGGCATTGGGACCCAACGATTTGAGGAGGAGGTTTTTGGTGTGGAAACTTGTCCATGTATATTGATAGTTTCAAAAATACCTAACATGTTTTGTTTGACATATTTAACTCTTATCCCCATAATCTCTTCGTGACGTAGTCCTATGAGCGTTAACAAAGCCATTGTTCTTTGTTGGAGTGTTAATTTTTCTGAATCTTTAATGAAATTAAAGACAGTATTAAACTCTGATCGTGTAATTGAAGTGTCCCTAGAGGACGAGCCAGAGACTTTTATTTTTTGTATAGGATTTTTAACTATTACATCATTTAAAACTGCATCAGTAAATACTCCTGCAACAAGACCGTTAAGTAAGCGCATGTAATTTTTTGAATATTTTTTGTTTTTTGCGTATTTAGTAATCCAAGATTGATAATCTAGACGGGTTACGTCCTTTAGCTTGAATTTTCCCCACGTAGGAAATATATTTCTTTCAAACATATAAGTACTTTGTTTATAGGTTGTATAACGCCAAGAACCATTGTCAATTTTTTCTTGACAATATTGGTTGAAATATTCGTAAACAGTGATATTTTTGTTATTAAAGTTTGTTGAAACCTGATTTAAGAGATCTTGTTTAGCTGACCTAGCTTCGTCAAAAGATCTAAAACCGTGTTTTTCAATAAACTTTTTTTGGTTGTGTATCGTAATTGAAAACTTTATACGCCACTTTTTACCTTGTGTAGTCGTATAGCTTTGTATTTGTGGGTCTCGTCGTTCTTTCTTATATGTGTACCTCATTTTTTGTTATCCTTCCTGTATTTTAAACGATAGCAAGGTGTTTAATTAGGAAGTAGGGCAGTTTATAGTCATGACCATGTGGACTGACATAGAGATACATTAAAAATAGTATTAGCATACTTTTGACTTTGTTCTTTTGTCGATGCTTTTTTGAATTATCAGAATTTAAAGGACAACCACTCCAAGTATTGATGTTTCATGATTTGCATCAATGGGCATATCATCATATTTTTTATTGAGTGAAACGAACCGTGCGCCAATATCATCACTAACAAACTTTTTGACGTAAGCTTGTTGATCATAGTTTGCAATGACAATTTGCCCTGAACGAATATCGGTTCCTTTTTTGACAAAAATTATCTGCTTATCTTCAAATAAGGGCAACATGGAATCACCATTGACGATAACTGCGTAATCATGATCTGGCACTATTCCTTCATATGAGATGGTTTCTCGATACTCGTCGCTTAAATATTCTCCTGTGCCAGCAGATACTGCGCCGTAAAGTTCAATATCTTGTTTCGGCCGCTTAAAAGGTCTTGGTTGATTATTTTGTAGTTGGTATTGATGTTCACTATAAGCTAGTACTTTTTTTTGGCGATTAATAGAGAGATTAGCTAAAATGGCATTCACCTTATCACTAATGTGTAATGAATTTTCAGGTTCGATAAGTGTTGATTTTGGCACACCAAAATATTGTGACATCAGTTCAATTTTATCAATTCGCGGATAAGTATTGCCTTTTATCCAGTCAGTGAGTGTTGTGTAACTAATAGCTAAATCGTCGGACATCTTATTGCGTGTCACACCCTTTGATTTCATTAGTCTAGAAATATTTTGTGACATAATTTTTTTATTGCCTAATGAGCTCATAACGTTGATCCTTCAATGTTTTTTATACAATTATTATACGACAAAACCGTAAATAAATCAAATTAAGTCCAGTTTATTAATTATTATCTATTGACATTACGATTTAACCGTAATAGAATAAGGTTATTCAGAAAGGAGGAGACATGAAGGTAACGTTGAAAGCTCTTCGAGCTAACTTCAATCTAAGTCAACGTGAAATGGCTAGAATTGTCGGAGTTTCAAAACGAACTTGGCAAAATTATGAGCAAGGGAGAACTGTTCCCAGCACTGCTGTACTTAGTAATATCGAGAAACAATTTAATGTTAGTTATGATGAGCTTATTTTTTGTTCTAAAAAACGGTTTAACCGTAATAAGGATCCGGTTTGGATAAACCTATAGCGAGTTAGGACATAGTAACCATCGAGATAGCAAGGTGTTTTATGGCTGAAGTTGAATTGAATGATGTAATAGAAAATATGGAAAAATTGTTTTCTCAACAAATAGCAGAACTTGACAAGCTTCATCGTCAAAATGATGTGATTGTCTGGAAATCTGATAGCCAAGCTGCCGCAGAAACTGGCCTTGGTAGAACGTATTTTTCTCGTATTAGATATCGGTTACCGCACATTGAGATAGAAGATGCAGCCACCGGTGTTAAATCAACTGTCTATCCGAAGGCAGCGGTAAAAAAATGGTTAGCAGATCACATTGAGTACTACCAATAAATCTCGTAACCAGCAGAATATAAGTTTAATTGTGAAATAAACAAGGACACATAAGTGTCCCCAAATAATTGAATATCAAGTTACAAAGATAACCATCATTCGTTTAAAAGTTTGCACCTTTAGCATAACGGTTTTTGATGGAAAAAACAATAATTTGTTAAAAAGTAAGGTTAAGCATGGCAAGTTATTGTTGAATTTGTAGCGATAGTTACGGAGGGTCGATTGATTTCGGGTCGCAACGTTACTTTGATTTGAGTTCTGACGTTGCACTATTAAAACACCGTAATCGTCTGGTTGATGTCAGGGGATCCAAGGACAATGAGATAAATAGAATATCAATGGTGTCTGAGAATAAGGTTTTATTCGATTTTAGGTTTATTTAGTGTGCCATGAAGCAGTGTGAATGTGGAGCGTGCAATTTGTAGCTAAAGATCAAAGTATAGTTACATTTTTGATTTTAATTTTTATAAGATAACAAGTTTTTTGATGATGGAATTTAGTGAAAGAAAGGACGACAATGATGGAGGATAACAAACAAAAAATTGTTCTCGTCGTACGTAGTGATTATCAACGTCTCATGACATCAAGAGAGCATGCAGAATTGTTAGCTGATTTAAAGTCATTGGCTGATAAGTATGAGTTCCATGTGTCGGTTGAGACTAAAATTTAATGTGTTGTTGCTAAGAACATTTTGATTATTTAATCTGGAGTGTTCTTTTTATTTTGATTAAGAAAGCGAGTTTTAATTTTTATGAGTAAGATGTTGAAGTTGTTGCCTGAAAAGGGTAACTTGAAGTTTTTGTATTTAGGAACACCTGATAATGGACGACCACAGTTTTTAATTGAGGGTTCTGACGCTGATGCCTTGACGGTGACACCCGTTGGTAAATTTCCAGAGGGATTAAAGCCAAAAGATGTTGTTAAGTTTGAAAATATGACATTAGATTTGGTACCAATTGGTGGTTCACGGACTAAGGTTTCTGGTTTGACTGCTGTTATTAAGAAAGAGAATGAAACAGTAGCTACTACCTGGGCGAATGAGTCAGCCCGTACTATGGTTGTGGTTAAGGGTGAGTATTTCCCTGTTGTTGATACAGATTTCTTTACAGGTTCATTTATGTATGGTGCCACTCGTGATGTCTTTGAGACTTTGAATTATCAGGAACAACAAGATCGTGGTTCCCGTGTTGGTGATTTGATTGCTAAAGATGTTCGTGTGAGTGATGAAAATGGTAAGGCATTAACAGTTCGTGTGCCTGTTGGCGTATTCCCAGAGGGTGCCTTTAAGCCATTTGATAAGGTTGAATTTGAAAATTTGGTTGTGTCATTATTTGACGGTTCAACCAATGATGATCCAGATCAAGATGTTTTGTTCTTCTCTGCTAGTGGCATTTCAAAGGCAACTGCTGATAATAAGCCACAAACAACTGCTAAGCCTGCTGAAGCCAAAACTAAGTAATGGCAGGAAAGGGGTTAATCAATGAGTCAGTTATTTCCCCGTGGTTTCCGTGTTCGTTATTGGCATAGGCATTTAAGACGTGATGTTTTTATTGCAATTGGTCTTGTGCCAGTGGTCGTATTTTTGATCACGATTGTTTTTCGGTTACTTGCTATCATGCCACCTAGTAAAGGGTTAGTCAGTTTTACAAAAGCATTGATCACACAAGTTGATTGGTTGGCTTTTGTTAATAGTTTGTTACCAGGTCTCTATTTAACTTTGATTGCTATGGTTGTCTTAGTGATTGGTGCAAGTTATTGGTATTGGAAGACTTATCAATTTCAAGGGCTTTGGGCGACTGTTTTTCGTTTAGAACGCCTATCTAATTGGCTAATTGCTAATCAATACTATTTGGTCAAGGAAGTTGATGAAAAAGAACACCGTTTGAGTTTTAATTTGGGTGGTGAGAAAGGTGGTTGGCATTGGTAAAACAAAAAATTAAGCTGCCAAAAGTCAGTTTAAAAAATAATGGTAAGGTTGGTTTTTCAATCTATTTACCAATGGACGGACAAAAGTATCAGGATCGTTTTCGTGATCGACGTATTTCACAACCTCTGTCGGCTATGTTGTTTGCTGACGGTGTGGGAACAAATGATATTTTTGGGTTTAAGTCATTTGACTTTATTTCTAATCCGTTGGGATTACGCTTAGGCTTATCTGACATGACCATAACAGATCATACGATTGAAATTATGAAAGGGGTTGTTTGGGATTATGAAAAATATCCCCAGGCACTTATTTCTGGTGATACGGGTTCTGGTAAATCATTCTTTTTGTTTAGTTTACTGAATGGGTTGATTAAAAGTGGTGCGGTTGTTGATGTTGCGGATCCAAAAGAGACTGATTTATCAGTGCTTGGTAAAACAGCGTCACTAAAATATCGTGTCACTTATGGTCGTGATCGTATCTTAAAATCATTTTATCGTTTTTATCTTGAAATGATTAAGCGTGGTCGTGAATATCATGATCTATTGAATGATAATTTAGAAGAAAATGTTGGCAACTATCGTAAGTATGGTTTGAAACCACATTTTTTTGTTTTTGATGAATTTGGTGCGTTTGTTTCTGGTTTGAAATATAACGAAAGTGAAGCGATCCAACAAATTTTGGGACAAATTACCATGTTAGGTCGTCAATTAGGTTACTTTGTGGCGATTGCTATGCAGAAACCAACGGCTGATACGATTGGTAGTGCGTCTCGTGATCAATTCCAGTTCCGTGTGGCACTTGGTAAGATGAAATCTAGTGGACTGTCTATGATGTTCCCTGATGACGTTGACGAAGTGCAATTTAAGGAATTATCGAAGAATTTAAAGGGTTGGGGTTATTTAGCTATGACACCAGGGCAAGCAAGATCATTCTTTGCGCCTGTTATTCCTAAAGACTTTGTCCCGTTCAAATATTTTGATGAATTAGGTCAGCAATATCCAGCTAGTCCAGTTGAGCCAATGGGTGAGATTAAGGAATTTTTGGATAGCAAAAGCGCCAAATATGTAGAATTAAACTTTTAGTTAGTTCCTATTAGTTGTTTGGCAGGTCTAATTTGATTTAGTGATTGTAGGCAGTCGGGGTGCATGAGGCGTTAAGCAAAGCACTTACGGCACGTTGACCCTTTTCAGCCATGGAACAGCTCTGCTGTGGAAAAGGAAGCGCCCAGCTCTGCTGGTGCGCGACTGGTGGCGTTTGAAAAGGGGATTACGTGCCGTTGTGTCTTTGTAGCCGATTGTGCGCTGAATAACGTACAATCATTTGATCAAATTCGCCAACCCCCCAAATTACTAATAGGGGGGGGAAATTTACAGAAATGCCAACAGGCAACAAGCCCTCATTCTTACGGGGCGTTGATTTACAGCGATTTAAAAGCAGTGTGTAAATTCGTTTTTAAATTAAAATTCAATGTCTAAAAATCAGTTTATTATTAAATATATTTAATAAAAATAGAAAAGAGGTTATTAAAAAAAGAATTGTTATATCAGTATCTTGGTATTCTACCAAATGAATTATATGGCACAACGCATAATACAGGTTATGCGTTTTTATTTGGTCATTTTCTAGACGGTCAAGTCATTGATACACGGGTATATCAAGTTGCAGGTGATAAGTTACCCCCAGCGCTTGCATTGGGGACTATCGTGGATCCAGAACAGGTCTACCAGAAAGGAGAGGGCGATTGGTACATGACGTTTGCTACGCAGTCCGTTGATGAAAAAATGGATCGTATGCAGATTTGGGACGTTATTTACAAACAAGTAAAACATGTCAGAGAAATATTTTAAGTTAGATTATGAAGTCACTAGAGGAATTGATTTAGTGGCGTTCCGTAAAGAGTTGGACTTATCGCAAGTTCAAATGGCTTTGTTTCTTAATGTTTCACGGTCAACTTACATCAAAAAAATTGAAGCTAGTGATGAAGTGATTGCCACGTTATTAAATGCAGATCAACGGCATACGTTAAGAGTGTTGTTGAATGCAGACGGCATGAGCTTATGGCTGGATTATTTAAGTATTTCGTTTAAAATGCGTACTGCGGAATGGTTAGTCAAAACGCTTTTACAGTCGGGATATGACTTATTTATTCAACGTGACGGTGGACGTTTTGGCTATTCAATTACCTATGCTTTTGCAGGTCAAGCATTTATCACCGTGTATGGTAAAAAAGACGCGCCAGAAAGTTTGATCACGGTATCAGGGCAAGGCATACGTATTTTGGAAAATATGCTCATGCAACAAGATAGAAATATCTTTGATTTTCTCAGCCTTGCTTTGGATAACGGTGGTCATGTGACACGAATTGATTATGCTTTTAACGATATGGAACGAATTTTTAATATTTTTGATCTCTACAAGATTGTTGAAGCCAAACGCTACACGCAAAAATTTAGAAGTGAGCCAACCTTTATTGGTAATGGTCAATCGGGTGGTGCAACCATGTACTTTGGTTCTCGTAGTGGTCAAGTGTTCTTTCGTTTTTATGAAAAAGACAAGGAACAGGCAACTAAACGGCATATCCCACATGAAGAAATTGGCATAAAAAATCGTTATGAAATTGAATTAAAGCAGGATCGTGCGCAAACACTAGCCCAGCACCTTGTCAAAACCCGCAAAGTTGGACCCGAATTATTTGCTTATTTACAAGAGTACGTCAGATTTTATGAGGTACCGGTCGATAAAATGGATAAAAAAGAAATTGACAAGTTACAGCAATGGGCGCCGTGGCGTGCCTTTTTGCAACAGGCTAGTGTTGTTGAGTATGTTGCGCAACCAGTCGATTTATCTATGGCGCGTTCACTTGATTGGTTTATCACCCAAGTTGCACCAACGCTAAAAGCCTTGATCTTATATTTTGGTCAAGAAACGATAGATGAAATTATTGATGACGCAGAATTAAGTCCACGTCAAAAGAAGTTGTTATCAGTTGCTGAAAAGGTCAACTTACCTTTTTAAAAGTTAAAAATTGGAGGACACACAGATGTCAGAACAAGGAACACAATTCAAAAAAGCACTTAGCGCTACTGCAACAGAAGTCGCTAATTTTAAGGTATTATCAAAAATTGAAGACACTAATTTGTATGCTGCCGTGAATAAAGCTAAGGAAATCATGGAAAATGATCCAAAGTGGAGTGACTTAATTGGTGATGACCTAGCTAGCCTACGTCGTAACTTGTCTGTTTTGAACAAGCAATACAAGTCATTGCCAAAGGTGGCGGATAACGTTATCAATTTAGCCGAAGAAATTACGCAAAAAGTAGATCGGTTTGGGGGTATGTAAAATTTGTGTTTGATAAGTTAAAGTCAATCAAAAAAGGTTATGTTAAATCTCGTGATAAACCTGATCAGTCATTGCCTTATGCTAAAGTCCAAAAACGGGGCAAATGGATTAGGCGTTTTGTTAAAATTGCCCTGGTGTTGGTTGGATTGAGTGGTGCGGTTGCCTTTATTAAAGCTAGTAACGTGAGCCAAACTAATCATAAACTGATTGCTAAGATGAAAACGTATGATGATAAGCTAGAAAAAGCTAGTATGGGACAAAGTGTCTATTCACCTAGTCTTAATCGCTATGCACAAGGCTTTTTTCAAACCTACTTCACACAATCAGATAATGATGATGATAAGCAAAAGCGGTTAAAAGCCTTAAAAAAGTATTTTGCACCAAATATTAGTAGCACCATTTATGATAATCAAGACTCCCAAAAAGAGACGTATGTGGGATCCAGATTATTAAATACGTTTACCAAAAACGACGTGAAGATTGCACAGTATCAAGTCGGCTATACCGTTGGCAATGATAAAAATACAATTATTCGCGTTTTTAATTTGCCTTTTGCTCAAAAAGCAGGGCAGTACACTGTTTTGGCGTTACCTTATGCGACAACAGAACAAGATATTGTCGGTCATGTTGGCAAGATTGATCAAGATGATACCAATAATGCCACGTTGGCAAGCAGTGATAAAGTTCAAAAGTTTGTACAAGCCTTTAGTGAGAAGTATGTGAGTTCAAAAGCTAGTGATATGTCGTTAATCATGAAAGAGCCAGAGGGATTAGAGGGACAATACGCTGTTAAGAGTATTGATCAAGTTAGTGTTTCAGGTTCAAAAGCTAACATGAATATTAAGTATCTTTTGACACTGACAGATACAGAAACAAAGCTTGAACATTCAGAACAGATTACCTTGACCGTTTCGCCAAAGGGATCAACCTATTATGTGGTTAAAATGATCCATACACAAGGCGGTCTACTAAATTAAGAGGAGGTTATGATGAAAGCAATCGTAACAAATTTTATGTTTCAAATTCCCACAGGATCCATTAGTTTTACAGGTCTTCAACAAGAAGTAGCTGGTTGGGTGTCAGCGTTTATTGCAATGGGTATTATGTATCTAGTTGTCAGACACTTTATTAAAGGTTCAATTGGACAAATAATAGTCAGCCTTGCTGTTGGTGGTTTAGTGTACTTTGTTGTTAAAAATCCAGATACTGCCCTTAATTCTCTTGGTGGTATCTTTAAAAATATATTTGGTTAATATGGCAGAAGTTTATAACTATCAAAAGGCGTTGAAGCAAGATATTGTCATTCGTAAAATTTCAGATGAATATAGCTTACCTGTTGGGATTAGCTTGAAACCAGCCATTATATTTTTTGCTTCAGTGGTTGTTATTTATCTTATTTTTCACGTACCATTGCAAGCCTTTTATCATGCTAATTCAGACTTAGGTAAATTAGTTTATGTGGGCGCATATATTGTTATGCCTGTTGGGATCGTCTCTTTATCAAACAGAGTGAAGCCTGACGGCTTAGGATTAGTGCAGTATGCAATTTCAATAGCGACGTTTGGTGTTAAAAAAATTCTAAGTCGGACAGTTTATTATCATGATCGTGTCCTGCCAAATGGTTATTTTGAAACTAGTCACATGGCAGACACGCCTATTATTATTCAAAAATCTAAAAGTCGTGATTGACGTTAAATATCAGAAAGGATAAGCGCTAAAAATAGCGCTTTTTAATTACAAAAAATTATGGAAAATTCAAAGACGTACAAGTTGTATAAATCAGGTAAGTTGTGGGTGATTGGAGCCGTTGCAGTAGCTGGTGTTGCTGTGAGTGCTAATACCACACAAGTGAATGCTGATACAGTCTCAAACGCTGACACACAAGCAGTGACAGCGACTGATACCACGCAAAATGATAAGCAAGTGCAATTGACTGCTTCATCAACTGATCAGGCTAAGACTGATGATACGGCAAAGGCTGACACTGTTTCTTCAACCGCTGAAAAAAGTACAGTGCCAACAACTGCTGGCTCAAATGTGACACAAGACCAGGCAAAGGATAGTGTCGATAAGGCACAAGATACAGTTAAGAATGACGCAGAGACAGCTTCAAAGGCTGGCGTTGATGTGACAACTGGTAAGACAACTGATGTCACAATCAATGATGATAATGCTTCATCAAAAACAAATGAAGTGCTATCTGATTTGAACAAGCAGGATCAAGCAGTGAAAGACGCTACAGCAAAGCAACAAGCCAATGATCAAGCTTATGACAAGGCAACAACTGATCAAAAAGACGCTACGACAAAGGGACAGGCTGATATTGATAAGTCAACGGCTGATTTAGATAAAGAAGTTGACAATGCCAAGCAGGCAGGAATTGATGTCAGTGTTGAAGTGTCAAAGACTGCTCCAGAATACAAGTCATTGAAAGGACTTGAAGGGCAGGACTTGTTAGACGCAATGGCTTATAACATTGACTTGTACAATAAAGCGATTGCGGACGGTGTGGCAACACAAAATCAAGACGCACAAACATTGGCTAACTTGACGGCTGAATATCAAAAGCAAGTCGCTGATTATCAAGCCAAAAAGGCAGCCGTTGATAAGGCAAACGCTGATAAAAAAGCAGCTTATGATAAGGCAGTGGCAGAGTTTGAAAAAGCGGTTAATACCGAAATTAGTATGAGTGCTAAGACACAAACGGACGCTTCAAGTGGTCAATACAAAACCTTTATGACTTCTACTGTTAATCAAAAGACAGGCGAATTTACGCTTGAACATGATATGAATGACGGTGTGCATGTGATTGGTCATGGTGTTTTGAAAGGTAAGGTCAATTGGAAAGTTGTTGCCAATGGTGACGGTTCAGAAACAATCACCGTTTCATCAATTGAGTTGTACTCATACACCTATACGAACTATTATCAAAACTCGGCTGTTAATCAAAACATTAACTTCCATGTTTATGATTTGAATGGTAAGGAATTGTTCTCTGTTTATCATGACGGTAATACCACCTTTACTAAGAACATCAACTCAACGACTGCAATTAACAAGACGTTTACGTTGGCACCGAATGCGACAAGTTCAGCTATTCAATTCCTAACAGTTGATGATAACTGGATTTGGAACACGCATGGTCAAGTTGAATGGCAAATTAAAAACACTAATGTGACACCAACTTCACCAACGTATGAACAAGAGCCAACGGCACCAGTTGCCCCAAAGGCAAGCGTTCATAAGATTACCGTAGCAGATATGCCAACGGCTGATAAGCCACAGGTACAAAAAGTTGCTGTGCATTATTACAACATCAAAAAGACACCTAAGGTTGAAAAGACGGCAACGCCTGCAACACCAGCTACACCAAAGGCTGTTGAAACAGCAAGTATTTTGCCACATACAAATGCTAAGGAACAAGGTAGTGGGACAGTATTAGGTATTATGGCAAGTATTGCTAGTCTAGGTTTGCTTGGTGCAATCAGTAAGAAGTTTAAGAAGCAAAACTAATTAGATTAACTGCTGGTCGTGACGTTATCACAGAATATAACCAAATGGGGTGTGAAGCCCAAATAATGTAAAGGTGTGCGTTATGTCATTAAGTGATAATCAGGAATTAAAGAAGCGTATCAATTATCTACAATCACAATTAGATTTAGTTGATGTTGCTGTTCATTCATTGCCTATTTTGGTGGCTAATGTAGAAAATAATCGAACGGTAGCACAATGTGATGAAGCCATTAGTAAATTTACTAATGATTTAAAAACCTTGTATGGTGATTTGGCTTTGTTTAAAGATATTAAATTTTAAGAAATGGAAGTATAGGAAATGCAAAAACAACTTTTAATCGCAGGTTCAGTGCTTGGTGCTTTGGCATTAGGTCATCAAGCGGTCAACGCTGATACTGTGCCAACAACTGGTACGAGTACCGCTCAATCAGTACAAGCAACCTCTACTGGTTTACCACAAGTAAAAGCAGTCGCTTTAACGGCTAGTGTGGATCCAGTGGCAAGTGCGACATCATCAAGTGGTGATTTTTCAGATAATGATGATAGTAATTTGCCAGGTGGTGACACAGGTTCAAGCTCATCATCAGATAATGGTGGGTCAAGTTCATCAGATGACAATAGTGGTACTGATACACCAACGCCAACACCAGGTGATGATGATGATAATGGTTCAACATTGCCAGATGACAATGGTGGCTCATCATCAGATAATGGTGGATCAAGTTCATCAAGTGATCAAGGTGGCTCATCATCAGATAACGGTGGGTCAAGTTCATCATCAGACAATGGTGGATCAAATTCATCAAGTGATCAAGGTGGCTCATCATCAAATAATGGTGGGACAGATAATTCAAATGCTGGTGGATCAAGTTCATCAAACGATAATAACACAGTACCTTTGACACCAACTACACCTGATAAGAATGATCAGGGTGAAGTCAATCATGTGAAACCAGTTGATGTCACACCTGATAGTTCTGGTAACGTTGTTTCAGTGCCAACACAAGTCGCTAGTGTGCCTAGTGTTGCCCGTGCTGTTGAAGCCTATAACCAAGCGCTAACTGCTAATGATAAGGACGCTACTAACGCTAAGGTTGTTGAAGCAAAGCAAAAGTTAGATGACGCTGTTGCCAAAGCCTTACCAGAAACACATGCCACACAAGCAAAATCATCAATTGGCATTTTAAGCGCTGTTTCAGGCGTTTTGGCAATGACAGGCGCATTGATATTCAAACGTTTTAAAAATTGATGAGTTCGCACCTAAAGGGGGTGTTTTTTTAATGATTAAGTTTAGTGAAATTAAAATATTTGTTGGTGCTGTGAATGTACCGTCTCTTGGTCAATGGTTTACATTGCCTGTGTCACCTAGTCGGGTAACACAAGTTTTAACCGAAAAAGGCGCTATTGGAGCAGGCACTGGTAATGAAGAAATCATAATTAGTGATTATGAAGCGCCATTTAAAATAGATCCCTATGAGTCAATTGTTAAGCTTAATAATATGGTGGAAAGTGCCAAACGTGCCGTTGAAAATGGTGTTGATGAGCAGACTTTGGCTGATTTATATAGTCATGGGTTAATCTTGCTGGATAACACGATTGATAATCAAGTTGAAAATTTAACGATTATTAAAGCAGAAGATGAAGATGACTTAGCCAACGAAGTGATCGCAAGGCGTGGTGGTGTTGGTCAGCTATCAAATGATGAGATTGAGACCTATTTTGATTTTAAGAAATACGGACATGATCTGATTTTGGGTGGTGATTTTACTAAGTTACCTCATGGCGAATATGTAGGATCGTAGTGTTAGTTGCCGAATTTAAAGCGATATATAATGCTTATCTCTATGACCTAAATGTCACAGATATTAAGTGGACGTATCTCAAAACCACTTTAGAATTACGCTATTTTGACGCGAATGGTTTAATTCAAATCAGGTGGCGCATTAAGAATGGTTTTGTGTTGGAAGATACAAAGAAAGTGATTGTCTATTAGCAATCATCTGCAAAGCCTAGACTTTGTAGGTACATAACAAATAAAAAATAAGGAGACATCAATGAAACTTGCAGTACCATTTAAAGCCGTGAAAAATAATATTTTATTAACCCAGGACAATCAAGCTTGGGCGTATTTTAACATTGAAGCACTAAGTATTTCAGATAATGATGAGGAGGGTATTTCAAAACGACAGACACAATTGAGTTTGTTATTTGATCGTCTCGCTGATTTTGAAGATTTTGAGTTGCGTCTTTATAATCGTGATTTAGATTTGGTTAATCGTTATAAAGAGTTACAGCCCTCTTTGGCAACAGATATGGGTGATACACCCGTTCAAATGATTGTAGATGAAATTAGTGCCATTACCGCTACTGGTGTCTCACAAACAATTGAGCGCTTTGTTTTGGGTATTAAATTACATAATCAAAATTCTGGTAAAGTGATTAAACAAGCCACTAATGCTATGAATAATTTTGTAGATGAGTTGGCTGGTTGGTTTAATTATGAAAAGCCATTTGATGAAAAACTGTTTGATGATTTTAGACCTAGTGAAAAACAGGCTTATGAAAAAGTTGGTTATTTGGACCATACTAGGCGTTTGACCACTGATGAATTAGTTCATTTAATGCGTAATAATTTTATCCAGGGACAGCTACATGATTTTAGAAAAGTCGGACAAGAACGTGATATTTTCAAATTAAGTGATACGGTGATTGATGACGGGGCAGTCAGTGGCTACGTTAAATTAGTGAATGACGACAATGTGCGTTATGTTGCCAAATTAGTGTTATCGACAACGCCAGAAAACATCACAGGCTTTCATTTATTCCGACTGGTACAAAATATGAGTTATCCAATCGACATCAATTTAAAAGCACATTATTATAAGTCAGAGGGTATCTATGGTTTATCGGTTCGTGCTGGTCAATCGTTAAAGACTGCTAGTAATAATGTGAAAGAGCGTTATCAAGCGGAGGGATTTTCTTCTAGTAAAGATGACAATACGGTTGAAATAGCCGAAGTGCTAAACGATCATATTTCAGAAAAGAAAAACTTCTTTTCCACCTTAGTCACGTTTACGGTATCAGCGGAAGACATTGAAACCCTACATGATCGTGTTGATAATTTAATTGAGTCCTTTAAGAGTATGGACGTGATTGTTGTGAAACCAATAGGCGAACAAAAGCGTCTGTTTTATTACGATTTAATGGGTTCTGATGTGTCCCAAAATCGCTATTGGGTACAACTATTGACCAGTGAGGGTATCGGTGAGCTATTGTTTGCCGTCAATCAACAAGTTGGTAGTAATATTGGCTTTTATATTGGACGAGGAGCACCAAAAACAGTTGCCAATAGCACCCAGGACGCATTAGACAGTTCAAAGCGCTTGGTCTTTTTTAATCCGTTGATTACCAACGAAATTTTAGACGGATCCACCAGCACAACCAGCCCTAATATTATGATTACGGGTAAAACAGGTAGAGGAAAGTCTTATCTCACTAAAATTATTTTGAAAATTATTCAACTTTCAAATGCCCAAGCAATCTATTTTGATCCTAAGCAGGAAATGCATAAATGGTATTCAGCGGTATTAAATGATCAGAATTTTAAAGAAGATTATCCAGATGAATATACATTATTGAATAATGTGCGTTTTGTGACACTTGATGTTTCTGATAATACAAACTATGGTGTTTTAGATCCTTTTATTGTGATTGATGTAAGTGGTACAGCAGGACAAACGCAATCTAACCAGGAAAATTTGAAAGCAACTGTGACAGAAATTTTTAAACAAATTTACCGTGATTATGGTTCCTTAATTCGTGAAACAGAATTAGATCTAGCCATTGATAAAATTATTCAAAAGCGACAAGCTGGTGAAACGGTTGGTATGTTAGATGTCATTGAAGCATTAGCCCAGAATGAAGATGATGATGTGAAACATTTAGCCAAGTTTTTATCAGGTAAAGTCACTCGTAGTTCATTATCCCTAGTTTTTTCACATGGTGAAAGTGAGGGATTGAAGTTAAACAATCGGATTACTATTCTTGAAACAGCAGGATTGACATTGCCACAACATGACAAATCGACACAGGATTACACCGAATTTGAGGTAGCAAGTATGATTGTGATGACGGTGTTAGGGGTCTTTAGTCGGACGTTTGCGACACGTGATTATGATGAAAAAACGGTTGAAATATTTGATGAAGCCTGGACGTTTACAACGTCTGATATTGGTAGTCGTATTTTTAATGAAATGGCACGTATTGGACGTTCTGCCAATAACTTGTTAATTCCAGTGACACAATCAGTTCATGATGTTAAAAGTGATAATTTTGGTGTTTTATTTGCCTTTGATGAGGATAAGGAACGGCCAGATATTTTACAACATGTTGGTTTGCCAGTTAATGATGATAACATCAAGGAATTAGGTAATATGGTCATGGGACAGTGTTTCATGAAAGATATTTATGGACGGGTTGAAAAAATAACGGTTGATGAACCATTGGTTGCTATGCAACGTGCCTATCAGACGGTTAAAGCTGGTGACACGGCACAAGCCGAAAAAGCTTATCGCTAATATGTTAAAATAGAACAGTCGATAGTTAAGTTAAGTGGTGGCTATTCTTTCAACAGAAAAGAGGTGGTGCTTATGGTGTAAAACCTATAAACACGAACTCTAGGAAAGGAAAAGCCTGGTGTCTGTTTCAGACGCTTTACAGCTCATGTTTATGTTTGGCACTTTTATAGTTGCCTTACTAGCATTGGTTGTTGAGTTGATTAAAAGTCAACAAAAAAAATAACCACTCAACTTTGCACGGTTGTGGTTATTAAACACTAATATGTGAATAGTCACTGCTTAGCAGGCTATTGATGTTAAAGGGAGTAGTTCGAGCTACTTCCTTTTTCTATACACAATTATAACATGATGATTGAAATGATGAAAGGAAAACACATGCAAATCAAATTTTGTCGGAAGCTGATTATTTTGGCTTCTTTTTTGTTTGTTTTAGGCTTTGCACAAACGCAAGTGTCCGCAGATGATAGCAGTAGTTCAAGTAGTACGTTAGTTAATCAAGATACGCTTAATGCAATTGATGACGCTTCAAAACAAGCTGATAAAGCGGTAGATGAGGTTACAAGTGACGCAGAAAAGAAATCGGGCGATACTAATACCGCTGATAACTCATTTAAAGCCAGTGACGCACAAAACATCAACAAGCTTAATGACTCACTATTTTCATGGCAACCTTATTCAGAAAAAATTGGTGTGACAGATTTAGCCAATAATACGGGTATGGGCTTAGCTAAGTTCTTTTGGTATTTGAATACCTTGATTTATCAAATTAATGATGAGCTATTGAGCGCCTTATCAAATGACGGTAATTTATCAAAAGCCTTTACACAAGCACAAAACTCTGTTTCTAGTAAGGTTAAAGGTATTTTTGATGAGGGTAAAGTCTTATTTGGCGGGTTAGCTTTGATTGTTTTGGCTATTACTGGATTTATGCACTTTGCCAGTGGTCGTACGTCATCAGCGGTTAGAATGGTCGTTAATTTTGTTGGTATTTTGTTGGTCGCCACGCTTTGGTATGGTAACGGTAATGAGCTATTTAATCAAATTAATCAAGCCAGTGACGCAGGACAAGCGCAGGTTTTAAAGGTCATTGGCAATAGCAATGATAATGTTAAACCAGGTGATACGTTAAGAGTGGGATATTTTGAGCGATCCATTGAACGACCTTATTTCTTGATGAATTATGGTAAAGCAACGGCAGACGCAGTTACTAAAGCAAGTGGTAATCCATATCAGTTTATTTCCACTAATAGCAGTAGAGATGATGAAAAGGTTCAAGCTCAGGTAGATAAACAAAAGAAACAATTTCCTACCTTAGCTAAAAATAATTCATTTAATAAGGCAGGTATGAGTTTAGTTGCCATTGTGGTATCAGTTGTGAATGCTATTCCTTATGACGCAGTGGCTTTGTTTAATATCTTTGTTATGGTCATTGAGTTAGCTTTGTACTTGTTATCACCTTTTGTTCTAGTATCAGCATTGTTTCCGCAATTTTCACGCAATGGTTATAAAATTGTTGGTGCAACAATCATGTGGGGTATTGCTAAAATTGGGTCTGGTTTCTTAATTGTCTTGGTAGGTGCTTTACAGAAGTTCACTGATAGTTTTGTCCCCGCAACAAACTTTGGTTCTTATGCCGTTAATGCCCTTTTGTTTTTCTTCTTAGTCTATATTGTTTACAAATTCCGTGGTAAATTGTTTGAATTTGTTGGGGTTAGTTATTCAAGAGTTGAGGGTAATATGCCACAATCCATGCGTTTATCTAATCTACGTGAAAAAGGACAGAGTATTAAGCAATCCAGCGTGGGTCAAAAGATTAGTCAAATGGGACCTATGCAACGTATGTCACAACGACGGGATGTTCGTGATGAAATGAAGACAAAACAGGCGGAAGAAAAGCGCCAACAAAATCTTTCACGTGTTCGTGATCAGTTATTAGGTAAAGAACAGGCAAAAACACAAAAATTGTCAGATAAGCATAAAAAGCCATTGACGGTTGATGAATTTAAAAAGCCAATGGATTCTAAAGGTTTTGATGATCAAAAACATTCAAAGTTTGAAAAAGACGGGGTACATCTACCTAAATCAAACTTTGAAGCTAAACAGCCGAATAGTCGCGTCAATAACCCAAAAAGTAAAGACAATCAACAGGAAGTGGCTAAAAATCGTGAAGCAATTAAACGTCAATTATATGGTGATCAAACGACACAACCACAACCCAAGACACTTGATAAAGTACCTGATAAACCTACCTTTGATCAATCAAAGACACCAAAACGTCAAGAAATTGCTAAGGAGCAATCAAAAACGGTTGATCGTGATAAGATAGCTCGTGAATTATTAGCCGAACGTGATAAACAAAAGGTACAAAAACAGCAGTTGCGTAATGAAAAAGGCAGTCAGTTAAAAAATAAATTTGGAAAGGATAACTCGTGAAAAAAATGTTTATAATAATCGCTACAATCCTTGTGGCAGTAGTAACTACGGCGTTTTTATGGTATAATAATAAGTATCATGATACACCAAATGATCAATTAAAAAGTGCGTTTCATCAAACCCTGGGTAAGCATAAAACCGTGATCATTTTTCATAAAAAGGGGTGTTCAACCTGTGAGAAGTTGACGGGTGATGTCAATAAATTGCAAAAAATGCGTGATCAAAATAATCAGGCAACCATTGTCGTTGACTACATGAATTTAGCAACACGACAATATTTTGAACAGTATCACGTTCAAGTAGCACCAACTGTCTTAGTGGTACAAAAAGGGGCAGTCATCAAACGAATTGTGAAGCCAACACATGAACAAATGGCACAAATTGCGAGAGAATAAATCAATTGATTGGAGAGTTATGAATAAAAAATCAGCGTTGACATTAGGATCTATTGGGGGCGTGTTAGTTATTTTGCTTATCATCATTGCTTTTATGATGACAGGACAACACAAGACAGGTTCACAGTCATCTAGTTCTAAGTTACCAAAAATTAATCAAGCTAAAGTGATGAAGCGTATTGATTATGAAATATTTTCAATGAATAATGACGGTCGTTATACAGAAAATGTTGATAATGAGGATAATACTACATTTATAGATGGTGAGAAATTTGGGGATAGGCAAGCGTCTATTACGGCTATGATTTATGCTAGTGCACTTCATACTGATGTTCCAAATTCTGGTATGGGATATAGTGCAATTTTCAAAGAGCATGAAATAGAAAACTTAACAGCCAAGTGGGAAAAAGGTGGCAATGCGTTTGTTGCTAAAGGCTACTTTGTTGTGAAAGATACGGGTAAAAGATATCCGTTTGCCTTTGA
This sequence comes from Leuconostoc sp. S50, assembly GCF_016624925.1. Lineage (NCBI taxonomy): Bacteria > Bacillati > Bacillota > Bacilli > Lactobacillales > Lactobacillaceae > Leuconostoc > Leuconostoc sp. S50. The sequence continues at coordinate 84,225 of NZ_JACVUE010000004.1, forward strand.
GTTCAACGCTGATTATATGATCTTACAAGAGTGGTATGGAAAGGATATTAAAATTTAAAAATGACAAACACTATAATTAAAGTGTTAAGTGCTATTGGGTTTTTCCTGATTGGCGCTTTTTTTTATACACAATTTCAAAAGTCTCAAATTAAACAAGCCACTACCACGGTTGCTAAATTATCTGCGACACAAACGGTCACGACTAGTAGTGGCACGATTACAAAAGTAATCGCTAATGATAATAAATTACCAGATGATATCCAACCAAAAGCTACCGTTAATGCTTTGTTTAATGCAGGCTATGTATCAGACAAACAAGTGTTATCAAAGGTGGCAAATGATAAAGTCAGAAAATTTGTTAAGCAGTTTTTAGGGCAGTTAGAGAGTAATCCAGCACAAGCCAAGAAATGGCATGTCTCGGATAATCAATTGCTATTTAGCCAACAAGGAGACAGCCTATTATTTTTTGGTGCTTTAAAGGCAACTAATGGGAGTCGGACAATAAATTATCAGTTACTAGGACAATTAAATGAAAAGGGTAATGAGGTGATTTCATTGACGCTAGGCAATTTGACAAAGGGGGATCAATAATGACACGTAAAACAGAAATTGGTTATTATGCCCTATTAGTTGTGTTGGTACTTGGTAGTTTACGATTTGGTCAACTGATGTGGCAACAGCAACAAACTTTATCACATTTGCAAAAACAAGCTAAGCAATTAAAGCAAAAACAAAGCAGTGTCAAAATTAGTCATCAAAAAGTGAAGCAGATAGTTGCCAAAAGTACCATTACGAAAGCTAGTGAGACCAGTCAACAGTTTTTCAATCTTGCGTATAATTGGTCATCTGGATCCGATTATAAAAAACGCACAAAGAAAATTCAGCAAGCACAATTAGCAACCAGTCAAGTTTTAACCAATGATTATTTATTCCCACAAGTTGGTGGCACGGCTGATTATATTGATAATAATGGTTTGAAGTCTAGTGTGGTTCAGGTTGCTTATTATCCAAAAACAACTAATGATGATGAAACTAGTGGCGTGGTTGGTGTTGCAGTGAATGCCAAACATGACAGTGATGTTGGTAATGGTGAAACACGTTATTATTACTTTAATATCACTTATTTAGCCAGTGACAATCAAATTAGTAGTCTTGATTATATTGGTCGATTAGCCGTTAATCAAAGCACAGACTTTAATACCTTTAATCCTTATGAGTAATCATCAAGGATTTTTTTGTGGTCTAAAGTTTAGAAAGGAAATCATGTGAAAAATAAAGTGAAGCAAGCCGTTGTCATGAAGATTGCTGTATTTTGTGCGCCCCTGCTTGTCATCTTAATACCAGTCTTACTAATCATTGCCCTGACTATGAATAATCCTAGTGTGACTTGTCAAACTGATACCACGACGACAACAACTAGTTCAGATAGCGGTTCAAGCAATGGCTCTTTAACGGATAAAAATTCAGATATTGGTAAGCGAATTAGTTACATTGCTGATCGTTTTAAAAAAGCTGGTTATTCAGGGAACAACATTTCAGCCATTATTGCGATTGGTTGGCGTGAGAGTAATTTAAACCCTAAAGCAGTTAATCCTGCTGGTTCTGTTAAAGGTATTTGGCAATGGGGTGCTGGTGGTATCAATGGTAATCGTTATCAAAATACCGCAGATACGGTTGAAGCCCAGGTCGATTTAGCTTTTAAAGAATTGGCTAGTAGCCATACGGTCGCTCGATTAGGATTAGCTAATGCCAAAGATATTGATAGTTCAGCTTTAGCTTGGGACACAGGCTTTGAGGGTGTTGGGGCAAGTGATCCACAACGTAAAGTGTCAGAAGTTAAAGCATGGGCGCAAACCATTCAGAAAACTTATGATTTAAACTTTGAGGGATCATTAAGCAGTGGTGATAATGCTGTTAGTGATAGTGGCAAATCAGCTAACAATAGTTCTGATAGTGATAGCAATAATCAGAGTGCTTATTGTAATACTGATGACAGTGGTTCGGCAGACGGCACAGGGAAAATTAAAGAAAGTGGGCTATCATTTTGGGATAAAAACAGTATTCCAGATGATATTAAGCCTTATGTACACAATATTACAGCTAAAAAGTTAGATTGGAGCTTAACCACACCCGACGCTTATAATCAGTGTGCTGGGTTCTCACAGGTCTATATGAATGCCATTTGGTCACCAAATTTTACCTTTAGAGGCAATGGTAATGTCACAGCACAAGCCGTGGCACAGGTCACAGGGGTAAAAGTCACCACAACACCAAAGGCTGGGGCAGCCTTTTCTTCTGATCGTCCTAATCATACAGGCGTTGTGTTGCATGTGTTAGCAAATGGGGACTTAATTATCGCTAATCAAAATGCGGTAAAGTCAGGACAAAATGCAGGGACTACTAAGGATTATGAAATTACTTTAGTCCCTAAAAAGTCTTATGCAAAAGACAGTCAAGCAGTTGGTTATGGGGATATGACATTTGCTTATCCTGGTGACAATTCAAAGTATAAATTACATTGGTAAAGAGAGGAAAATAAACTATGACAACAGTACAAGTTGGTTCAGATATTAGTATTTTGCCAGATAGTGCCTATCAATTGGTGAAAGAAATATTTATAACCGTAAAAAATGATTATTTGCACTTATATACGGCTTATCAAAGTTCAAACAAGTTAAGTAGCAAGGCTATGCAGGCAGTTTATATTGAATTAGCACATTTCTATCAACGTTATGATGATAGAATGACACCCTATTTGGCACAGGATTTATATGAGCAAATTAAGCAAGTAGAACGCTTAGTAGAATTATTGACAACGTGTGACCAGGCATTAGAAAATTTAGATCAAACCATTAGTTTAATTGAACATCAATATGAAGATGAAGCTGTCATCAATGACGCTATGAAAACGATACGTAAACAGTATCAGGCGTTATTAGAGAAAGTTGGCTTAGACGGTAGTGTGATTGATCAGGTTAATCAATCAATAGATGACATTCATAGTCAGTATCGCAGACTACGTGTTCAAAATAAAGCGCTATTCTTTGCACAACTGGAAAATATTCATGATCAGACAATCAAGTATATTAGACACTATATTGAGATTGAGTTTATTCAAAAACGGATTGATTATGGATTTGATCAGTTTAATACATTTTTGCGATTGGTTGTAGATAATGCAGTATATCGCAAACAATAATGTAACGAGTATTGTCATAGCTAACATAGTATATGTAAAGTAATATAGGACATTTTGTTTGTCGTTGTTTCAATTAAAAAATGCATTGGTTGGTCAAATTACATATATCATCACGAGTTGGTAGTTGGTCGATAGCTGAATTTTTGTCTAATTTATTGATATAACATCAACTTACAAAAAAGTAACAATTACTGACTTAGTAATTGTTACTTTCTTGATAATTAAATTAGTAATTAATACTAATTTAATATTTTATAATCCTTATGAAAATCATTGCTACTAATTACTTTCAATTGTTTTTCATCTAGAACAAGGTAATCTCCTATTGTGGCGGGAACGACAGACCAAGGAGCATTGACAAGTAAAGTATCATTGTTGACTTTATGCCAACGTATGTTAGTCGTTCTAAAGGCTTCGTTGACCCAAGCGTCATTTATTTGTTCGTGACTAATTTTCCAGAATTCGACAATTCTTTCACCATGTTTTGCTTTCATTATTTTACCTCGTTATTTTCAAATTTTTTATAAAGTGGATGAATTATTTGCCTTGCACTTTCATCGGTAATTTTTTCGTACACGTTTTCAAAGTTATCAAATTCTCCTATAGAAAAATAATACTCTCCTATAAGAGCCTCCAATACTTGTGGGCTAACATGAGATGTGTCAGCTGCATCACTAGGTAACGACAGGTAGTCCAGAAATAAATATTGTAAGTTCTCACGCAATTTTTTATGATTTTCTAGTAGAATTGCTTGGTATTTTAATAAAATAAAGGGAATGTAATCAGGCTTTAGTTTAAGACCTGTGTGTATAGTACGCAAAGTACCTGATAGATCATCATCTTCCAATTGCATTTGTGCATAACGATGTATTAAAAATATATCATATTTACTATGTTTAATGTTTATTAATGACACTGGCTGACTAGTGTCAATTAATAAAGATTTTTCGAGCATGGCTTTATAAGAATATTTTTCCTTACTATTAGCCAATGCATGGGGGTCAATTTGAGACAATGATCGAATATCAAGTTTGTCGTCTAATTTAATATTTTTTAACAATAGATTTGTGTATCTTTTTTCTTTATCAAATTTTTGGATCTCTGATGATGAGAGACCGTAATTTGTTACCGAAATATTGGTCTCAATCTCTGATAATAACTTATTGTTAGAAACTATTGTCTCATGTACCAATCCAGTAAATTTGGTTTCATCTTTCTGTCTTAATAATCTAAGTGGTTCAAAAAACATTTCAGTTTTGGGAGCGTAACTTTTGATTGAAAGAGCAACTGGATTATCAGGACTCAAATAATCTATGAGCGTGAGCAATTGTTTTAAGTAATTTTTGTCGGAGATGGGTTGTAATATTTCGTCGGAATCTAGAAAAAATATCCATTCACCAGAGGCTTTTGATAATTGTTTATTTCTCATCAAAGAGTAATCTTCAACCCACTTATCTTCTGATAGTATTACATTAGATTTATTCAACGATTCAACAACCGATATCGTATTATCGGTACTTCCGGTATCTACCACAACAATTTCGTCGGCCAATTCAGATATATGTTTTATAACATTACCAATATAATTTTCCTGATTTTTTACCAAAATTATTGTTGATATGGTGGTTAAATTTTCTAATTTTAAATTATTCAAAAAGTCCTCTATAGAATGATTAATAAGGTCTATGGAAATATCAAATTCATTTTTAGATAAGTTGAAATAAGTATCAATATCTATAATTTTTTTTGCAACTACTTTAGATGTCTGAGACAAATTGGCCAAATTTTCTTTAATTATGTTAATAAAATTGTAGTATTTCATAAATTAAATATGTCCTTACAAAAATAAATCCCCTTTCAAAATTTTAGAAATTTGTTAGGGGAATGAATTATTAACCGTGCCAATAAACACTATATGGCGGAAGAATATTGTGATCTAGATTGTAAAAAAAGTCGCTCCAAGATCCCTTCTTCTTTCCTCCCGATACCGACGAAAGATCAGTATCATTGAGTTCATTGAACAACGTTAACATACTTTTATCCATAACGATTACGTTCCTTTCATTTCGAATACTACTCAAAAACACTATGTTCTTGATAAACCTATTGTAAGCGTTTACAATTAAGAGTGTAAAGACAATTTGTTATGCTTGGTTACGTTGATTAATTGAGGTTTAGGTTTATTTTTTTAATATTTTTCCTTGAAAAAATACGGTAAAAACGAATATTATAATTATAATTTGATTAATTGTTCCATTATTTCACTGTTTATTCAAGAGAAAGGTTGATTAATATTATGAATTATGAAAAAAATGACGTACACAGTGTCATTCCATACAATATAAAAAGTATTCGAATACTGCACTGTATGACTCAGAAAGAACTATCTGTTTTGATTAATGTCAGCGAGGCAACTATATCGCATTATGAAAGTGGTACAAGAACTCCGGATATAGAAACTATGATTGCAATAGCCGATATATTTGATGTATCTGTTGATTTTTTGATTAATCATAATACAGACAAAAATAAAAGTGAGTTTGATGGAAAATAAGGTGTGAGTATTTAAATTATCGGAAAACTATTAATGACAGAAACATGTAGGCGATATTAGTAAATAAAATTTATTTTTACGAGGACATGATGTTTAAAATTAGAATAAAATATATTTCTCAGATAGATGAACGTGATTGTGGGGTAGCTGCACTCTCTATGGCTTTAAATCATTACAAAACTCACTTATCCTTAGCAAAATTACGTGATTTAGCCAAAACTGATATGGAAGGTACTACTGCATTGGGAATTGTTAAAGCTGCTAATGCGCTAGACTTCGAAACCATGCCGATTCAGGCTGATTTGAGTTTATTTGATAAAAAAGATTTACCCTATCCTTTTATTGCTCATGTGATTAAAGAAGGTAAATACCCGCATTATTATGTTGTCTATGGCATGAAAGGTGATCAGTTACTAATTGCTGATCCAGATAATACCGTTGGAAAGACTAAAATGACGAAAGCGCGTTTTAACGAGGAATGGACCGGCGTGTCCATTTTTATTGCGCCCAATCCGACCTACAAACCCACGAAAGAAAAAAAGCGTTCCTTGAGTTCGTTTATTCCAGTGATCACGCGACAAAAGCTATTAGTCATCAATATTGTCATTGCCGCCTTATTAGTAACCCTTGTGAGCATTTTAGGATCGTATTATTTACAGGGTATCATTGATACTTATATCCCCGATAACATGAAAAACACCTTAGGGATTGTGTCAATAGGGCTTATTTTTGCTTATGTTATCCAACAATTGCTCTCTTATGCCAGAGATTATTTATTAATTGTCATGGGACAACGACTCTCAATTGATATTATCTTGTCCTATATCAAACATATCTTTGAACTGCCAATGTCTTTTTTTGCAACGCGTCGTACCGGTGAAATTGTGAGTCGTTTTACGGACGCTAATGCCATTATTGAAGCCCTGGCAAGCACGATGTTATCAGTCTTTTTAGACTTAGGTATTTTGGTCATTGTCGGCACCGTGCTAGTCGTTCAAAATTCAACCTTATTTTTGATATCTCTGATTGCTATTCCGGCTTATGCCCTAGTGGTCTGGCTCTTTATGCGTCCTTTTTCAAAGATGAATAATGACCAAATGCAAGCAGGTTCGATGTTAAGCTCTTCCATTATTGAAGATATTAATGGCGTTGAGACGATTAAAGCGCTGAATAGTGAAGCAACTGCCTATCATAAAATTGATCATGAATTTGTCACTTATTTAGAAAAATCATTTGTTTACGCTAAAACAGAAGCCGTTCAAAATGCGATTAAAAGTCTCTTACAGCTCTCTTTAAATGTCGTGATCTTATGGGTTGGTGCACAACTGGTCATGACCAATAAAATTAGTGTTGGTCAACTGATCACTTACAATGCTTTATTAGGATTTTTTACGGATCCCTTGCAAAATATTATTAATTTACAAACTAAGCTCCAACAGGCCTCAGTCGCTAATAACCGTTTGAACGAAGTTTATTTGGTTGATTCAGAATTTAAAGATAGTCATCAAATGACAGAAAGGATTACGACTAACAGCTCACTAGTAGCCGATCATATTACCTATAAATACGGTTTTGGCGCCCCAGCGATTGATGATGTTTCACTAACCATTACAGCCGGTGAAAAAATCGCTTTGGTTGGGATTAGTGGATCAGGAAAATCAACTTTAGTTAAATTGCTTGTTAATTTCTTTCAACCAGAGTCAGGGACAATCTCACTGGGACAAACACCACTCGCTAATCTTGATAAACACGAGCTAAGAGCACACATTAATTATTTACCACAAGAACCCTTTATCTTTTCCGGTTCCATTATGGATAACCTGCTATTAGGGTCTAAACCAGGGACAACCCAGGAAGATGTTATTCGAGCAGTAGAAATTGCTGAAATTAAAGATGATATTGAAAAAATGTCGCAAGGATTTGGTACTGAGCTGGCCGAAAGTGGTAATATTTCGGGTGGTCAAAAACAACGCATTGCTTTAGCAAGGGCTATTTTAGTCGATTCTCCTGTGATGATTTTAGATGAGTCAACCAGTAATCTTGACGTTTTAACAGAAAAAAAGATTATTGATAATCTCATGCAGTTAACCGAAAAGACCATTATCTTTGTAGCGCACCGCTTAACTATTTCACAGCGAGTGGATCGGATTTTGACCATGAAAAGTGGCAAGATTATCGAAGATGGCACGCATAATGCTCTGATTAATGCCGGTGGTTTCTACGCATCACTATTTAATCATTAAGGAGACCTGATGTTTGATCCAAAATACTTAGAAAGTGGCGAATTTTATCAACGTCGTTACCGCAATTTTCCAACCCTAATTATTGTGCCTATTTTTTTGTTAGTCCTGTTTATCGTTTTATTTAGCCTATTTGCTAAGCGTGAAATTGTTGTCAAAGCCAGTGGCGAAATTATTCCAGCCAAAGTGCTATCCGATATCCAATCAACAAGTAACAATGCTATCGATAGTAACCAACTAGCTGAAAATAAAGCGGTTAAAAAAGGCGATACATTAGTGACCTTTACCAGTGGCAATGAAAAAATATCGTCTCAACTACTGACGCAACAAATTAATAACCTGAACGACCGTCTAAAAAGTCTTGATACCTATAAGCAGAGTATTGTTAACGGACGTAGCGAATTTGGTGGCACAGATCAATTTGGTTATGATAGTCTATTCAACGGCTATATGGCGCAAGTTGATACGTTGACGAGTGACTTTAATCAACAAAGTAGTGATAAAAAAACCGCTGATCAACAAGCTAATCATCAAATTGACGTTTTAAAACAAGGTCAATCTAAAAACAATCAACAATTAGCCAATTATCAAGCTATTCTAACCAGTATTAGTCACAACACTAAACCAACAAATAATCCCTATCAGGCCATTTATGATAATTATGCAGCCCAGCTAAAATCAGCACAGACGGCTGATGAGAAAGAACAAGTCAAGCAAACTGCCTTAAGTAATGTGCAACAACAAATTGATCAATTACAAACAACTAGTAGTTCGTATGATAGTCAAATTGCTGGTATTACAAAGAGTGGCCCTTTATCTCAAAGCAGTACCTTAGATAAAATCGCCGACTTGAAGCAACAACAATTAGCGAGCGCTCAAAAAGAAATCAATGATCAACAACAATCCCTAGATGAATTAAAAGCCAAGCAATCATCTGCTAATGAGGATTATCAAGATACGGTTATTAAAGCACCAGAAGATGGAATTTTACATTTAGCCACTGACAAAACTAAAATCAAGTATTTCCCTAAAGGCACGACCATTGCTCAAATTTATCCTAAACTGACGCAAAAAACCGCTTTGAATGTTGAGTACTATGTGCCTGCCAGTAATATTATTGGTTTAAAGCAAGGTCAAACCATCCGGTTTGTCGCAAATCAAAATGTCACCAAGCCACTAACTTTAAACGGCACCATTAAAAGCATTAGTTCTGCGCCAATAGCTAGTAAAGAAGGAACTTTTTATAAATTAGTCGCAACGATTCAGGCCAAAAAAACAGAACGCGAACAGATTAAGTATGGTCTTAATGGTCGAATCACAACTATTAAAGGCACTAAAACATGGTTTAATTATTATAAAGATATTGTGCTAGGTGAAAATAATTAACCACCCCAAAGAATCATATCATATAGAGAAAATACGAATCATTAAGATAAATGAGAGAGAAATACTTACTATGAGATATTTTGTCACACTTTTATCACCCTTGAACAATATTGGTACGCTAAACTGGGAAACACAAATACTCGATAAATATCAGGTAGACGAGACATATTGGGAACAAGCAAAGTCAGAACTGTCTTCTGATACAGAATGGCTCACAGAAAATCAGTTATATAAAAAAATGAAACGCAATAATGGGCGCGATAACGAAATCATTTTATCAAGAGCTGCTAGCGTGATAAGTCAAAAAATACAGACAGATTTTCCAAATGCTAATGTATGGATTTATCAATAAAAGTATATTCGGAAAATGATTCGCCTTTTTATGATTGTGAATATTGTTTATTTCGGTGCAGAGTGTAAGACTAGGTTGGACATTTTAATTTAACAATCGTTGACGTAGGAATTAACAGTGACAGCTTTAAACAAACAATTTTTTAATGTATTGAACTGTTCTGGCAGAAATATTGAAAGCTTCTGCTGTGGCTCTTACTGTGTGAGTTTGAGAATATTCAAAGATAGCTGTGTTACGGCTATCTTTTTTTCTTTGAGGTCGGCCTTCTCTATAGTTGGGATTGTGTTGTCTAGCAAACGCTTTACCAGCTTGTGTACGCTCAATAATCATGTCACGTTCCATTTCTGCGACTGATAGCAAAGTTCTGACAATCATGCGGCCCATTGGGGTGTTATCAATCGTACCTAAATTTAAGACTTTAATCATTATTTTTTCTTTTAACAAATCATCAATCAAGTTCAATGCTTCTCGTGTATTACGAGCAAAACGATCTAATTTGGTGACGATCAATGTGTCATTAGGTTCAATCAGATTAACGAGCTTTTCAAATTGCGGGCGTACTGTAGTTGTACCTGAATACTTTTCACTGAAAATTATTTCAGCTCCTGAATTTTTTAGGGTTTCTTTTTGTTCGTTTAAAGATTGTCCAGCTGTAGAAACACGTGCATAGCCATAAACTGTCATTTTTTACCTCTATAAAATTGCATAACTAAGTTGCGGTATATAAATACAAGTATATCATGGCATAAAGAAAGCGCAAATTACTTAAAAGTTATTTGCGTTTTTAATTAATCTTTAGGTTTATTTGTGAAAATATCTTTTTGAATTCATTACTAATCCGAATAGAAAAAGTACTGTTAATATAGTGGGGATCAATATTTTTGACATATTTTTTATGGCGGCTGTCTGAGGAAGAATGCCGGTAACTTTTTGGCTCGCAGTATCTTTTGGTGTAACTGCGGGATTTCTTGAATTTAGAGTTGAATTATTTGACTTACTCTTATTCTGTAATGATGCCGTATCTGGATCAATTGAAAGTGATGTTTTATCACTTTTACTATTTTCATTGACAACAGTGAAAGATTTCGTGAAATTAGTGGGGCTATCTGATCTAAACGTGTACCCTTGCGAAACACCATTGATTGAAATGCAGTAACTATGAGCAGACTTAATACCGTCTTTTTCTGTGAAGATTGTTTGTCCTTTATTGTCGGTACTTTTTTCAGCAACTTTGTCATAAGTGCCGTAAGTAATGTCAAATAATTCAATTTTGGCATTGGCAACGGGATTACCATTTTTACCGAGTACTGTAGGGGTAAAGGAAGTTGTATAAAGTTGATCATCTTTATTGGTAATAGTGAAAGATTTCGTGAAATTAGCGGGGCTATCTGATCTAAACGTGTACCCTTGCGAAACACCATTGATTGAAATGCAGTAACTATGAGCAGACTTAATACCGTCTTTTTCTGTGAAGATTGTTTGTCCTTTATTGTCGGTACTTTTTTCAGCAACTTTGTCATAAGTGCCGTAAGTAATGTCAAATAATTCAATTTTGGCATTGGCAACGGGATTACCATTTTTACCGAGTACTGTAGGGGTAAAGGAAGTTGTATAACTTGGCTGGGCTGGTGACAAAGTTAAAACTGTACTAATGGCATGATTTGATATTGTAATTTCGTTATTGTATAAGACCTGATCATTATCTAATACTTTAAGTACGTAATTATCATTCTTGTTTATCAGAGACGAATCAAATGAATATTTTCCGTTACTATCGGTTGTGCCTGCGAAAATTGTTGCACCTGTATTTTCGCTAATTAATTTAACTAGTAGCTTGTTAGCAGATTGCCCGTTTTTATATGATATACTCCCATTTACAAATGATTGTTGGCTTTTAGCCAGTTGTGAAGGGCTCGTTTGTTCTGCGTGTACGCTAGCAAGATTGATGGTACCAGCTGACAAGATAACTGCTGTTGCAATTATTGGTATTCTAATTTTCACAATAAATAATCTCCTGTTATCATTAAATAGTAATCATTACTATTTAATGATAACAGGAGATTATTTATTGTCAATCTTTTTTTATTATATAACCCTAAAATGAAACATATTTATAAGTATTTTGCACAACGGACTTTAAACATGCAACATATTAACAATACAATTAATTTATTGCCGTTTTAAAATGCTCTTATACTAAAAAATAGTCCATTTTTTTAGTATAAGAGCTGTGCCTTTAGGGGAGCCAATCACGTAGCTTACGGTTTCTGTTTTCATTTGAACCACGTTGTTGTGGTGATGACAGCCGGCGTATATCCTAAATGTCTAGCTATATCAGACTGTGCCATTTTCTCAATATTTCACAGGTATTCAATCATGTAACGTTGATTTTCATTTATATGTGGTTGGCACTTTCTTTTTTTCGGCGTTTCATCACTCATAAAAAACACTCCTTATTATAATAGTCAGGCACTCAATGCCTATAATAAAGTGTATCCATTCTCATTTATGCTTATTATTCTGTTTTTACACGTATTCAAAAGCAAAATAGTAGACATACAACTAGTCAACAACATTGGAATCGTCAATTTCTTTGCTTATCATCACATTGCCCTTTCCCTTAATTGTTTTTTAGGTTGATACAACTGTTCCTCAATCTTATTCAAGCCACTTTCAGTATTGCGATCAGTTACCTTAATCAGCGAGTCTAAATCACGATAAACAAAAGTTAGCTCAATCGATTTGGAAACTAAGTCTTGCACTTTTGATGCTAATTCGTTGTTAAAAAAAGCGCATCTCCGTAGGTTTGAGATTATGCTTGTAATTGCATTGATACACTTAAGTTGTGTGAAAGTCGGGCACACCTGCTTTGAATTGAAAGCCCAGTCTACCGTTTTCTAATGCTTTGTCTAGTTGACTATATAAAGTCTCTAAACAGTTCTAACTGCTTGATATACTGTTTTAAGTGTTCTGGTTTTAACCCTATTTTTGTTATTATTTTCATTTTTAAATATTAACGATTAAAAAAGACCACCACTGATATTTAGTGATAGTCATAAGGGCGGGAATTTTTGTTCATAATTATGAGTTGATTGAGACACAAAATCGGAATCCATCAATCAAGACTAAACGCACTATTTTATAATCACACCTAATAAAGGAATCAGCTGTGCTGCCTGCGTGTGATTGATTTTCAATCCTTTTACTCTCTCTGGTTGAACAACGATAGTATCAAACGTACTTTCAGATATGTCTACTCCCTGTAAATTGGTTTCACTGAAATTGCAACGATTTAATGTACTTTGTTGGCAAAAAAACTTACCCTTAAAAATAACTTCGATGAAATATACATCATTACAATCGGAATTATTTACTGAACAATTGCTTAATTTTGAACCACTAAAATTTGAAAAATCAATTTTTGAGTTTTTAAAAAGAACATCTTTTAGTGTACTATTGATTAACGAAGTTCCCACAAGTTTGCATTTGTTGAAGGAGGAACGATAGATAACACAATTTTCCATATTTTTATTTGAAAAATCAATTCCATTAAATTGACAGTCTAAAAATTCATATTTTTTAAAACTGTCTTGTGTGAAGATACAGTTTTTAAAGGTTACCTCGTCAACTTGATTATTAAATTGAGAAGAGGAAAAGATGGTATCTTCGTATGTCATGCCAGATTCTATTTCGTCAAAACTCATTTCTTGCATGTTGTAATGTCTCCATTTATTACGTTATATTTGTGCGAGCTGTCAGGCCTGTTTCTTGACGTATTTTCTTGAAAGCTATTTACTGCGAGTGGGTAGCCTTGACAATAAAAATATATTAATCTTTTTTGAGTAAATTTGGTTTATATCTACAGATCACCAATTATATTTTTTTAATATAATCGTTATACGAATGGTTGTTTCCTTAATCAATAGTTAAACACTAAATTCTTTTAAGGTAAAGATTGCTTATCTTTACCAATCTCATCAATAATTCGTAATGGTTCGCCATAGATATATTGGGTACTCAAACCCCGGGCAGTCCAGTCCGTCTAGGTGTTGTGTACTCTTTTTGTAACTTACGCATCACATCAGCAAGACTATTACCAGTCATATACTCATTTCTTGAATGTCGACCAAAAGTAATTTTTATCTGAATAAGCTGAATGATGTTAAAACAATTTTTTAAATAACGTTTTTCTATTTTTTTGGTTGATCAGCTGATCTTGATAGATTATAAATATTTTTGAAATCAACTAAGATTTGTTCATATTTAGCAATAGCAGCGTCTACAGAACCTTGGCCAAGAGGTAAACGTAAAGGTAATTCTGACTTGTGATTTGTAATTTGTTCGTAGATTATTTCGGCTGCTTTATCAGGATCACCTGCCTCATTATGAGCATTTGCACCTGTACTAACAACATAATCTGTAAACTGTTTGTAGTCTTCGATTTGGGGAACAACTTTATCAGAAGAACGGCCTGCCCAATCTGTCCTAAATCCGCTAGGCTCTACTAATAAAACCTTAATGTTGCTACCAGTTACTTCCTGAGCTAATGCCTCACTGATTCCTTCGACTGCATATTTAGTTCCGTGATAATAAGAAAAAGTAGGGTAAGAAACCATTCCTCCAACAGAAGAAAAATTCGCAATGACTCCATCTTTTTGTTTACGCATGATTGGTAAAACTGCGGTTGTCATGTCCGTCAATCCCCACACGTTTACATCAAACATATATCTAACACTTTCTCGCTGACTTTCCTCGAATGTACTGAAATATCCTAAACCAGCATTGTTGATTAACACATCAATACTTCCAAATCTTTCCATAGTTTTTTTCACTACATTTTTAATATCCTCTTGATTGGTTACATCTAGTTTGAGTTTTAACAAATGGGTTTGGTCAAACGTATTTAAATAATCTAACTGATCTATGTTTCGAGCGGTTGCTACGAGATTGATCCCAAGTTGTTTTACCAAAAATAAGGCAAGAGACTTTCCAAATCCTGTTGATGTGCCTGTAATAATCCATGTGTTGTTTTTCATTGAAAAACTCCTTAAAATTTATTTGTAAAATCAGTTTATCACACTCCGAAAACAAAGTGTACAAAAAACACTTTTTTTATATACTTTGTTTTTATTTGTATTTTTTGCTACACTATAATTAGTAGAGGAGAGGATATAGATGAGCACAATGAACTTAAATGAGCAGTATAAAGATGATTTAATGATTAAGCTTCTGCCTGTTTTAAGAAAAGGAAGTTTCCAAACACTTAAAATGGATGAGATTTCTAATGTGATGGATGTGAGCCGAGCAACCTTATATAAATATTTTTCTAATCGTGAAGTTATTTTTCAACGTTTAATTGAAGGTCTTTCAGATTATATTTCTACTATGAATTTTCAGGAAAAAGATAAGCAATCGAGTACATTTGGTATAAATTTTCAGGAGGCTTTTCGCCAGAACGTTGTGATAAAATTAATGATTACTAAACCATTTCTCAATGATTTAAAATTAATGTATCCTAATTTAGGAAATTTGCTACAAGATACACTTGAAACCCATGATAAAAAAATGAAAAATTTTTACCTTTCAGGCATACATGAGGGATTCTTCAATGAAGTAAATCCGATTTTACTGGTTTTACAAGATCAAATGATATTTTCATTTTTAGATGTTCAATATCTAGCTAAAAACAAGTTATCAGTTAGTGACGTATTAAAAGATTTTTATGAATTAAAAAGAGTATCCACAATTAAAGAAAATCAATTGGAGATACTTGATAATAAACTGATGCTCCCAATATTCGAAGAATTAACGAAAAAAATAGAATCTATGATTTATAGCTGAAAAATCAATCCAGAATTTGGATTGATTTTTTACTTGAATATATCAATGATGAATCTGAACGATAGTTTAACAAATAATGTCACGTCCGTGCTTTTAACCTGTTGTTTTGGGTCTATTTTTTGTTTTTTTATCAATATAACCCTCAATCCACACACTTGACGTTATGTTAAAAATGAACCTGCTATCATTGCAGGTTTTATTTTTTTCTTAACCCGAATTTATCATTTGAAACAGGAGAAGAATATATCGTCAGTAATTAGAAAATATTTATATGAACTAAGGTACCGTCACGTATGGACATAAGCAGATTTGGAACGAATGACAAATGTTAAATATCAACACTGGAGTTCCATTGAAACGGGCATAAGACCATGTTTATCATAAAACGATATTTTGGCCATTTATAAATTATATGGCATTGATTATTCGACACCCATCAAAGATGCTTAGAATTCAATAAATTGGCCTATTTTTATCCAGGTATTTTTGGCTACGTTTAAGATGTGGTTGCGATTATATAAATTGATATACCAACCAATGGCTGCTTGGACTTGCGTTAATGTTTCGTATGCCTTCAAATACACCTCTTCACGTTTCAATATTGAATGAAACGCTTCCATACGGCCATTATCGTATGGATGTCCTTTGAGTGAATATGAATGTTTCAAGCCATAATTTTGACATTTAATATTAAATTCAGCACTCGTGTATTGTGACCCCATATCTGAATGAATAATTAATGGCTTTCGATGCTTATCTAACGCCATCTGTGAGGCACTTGTGGCTAGCTCGGCTGTCATTGTATCACCAATTTTATAGCCCAATACTTTTCTCTTCTCAGGATCCAAAACGGTCGCTAAATAGACCCATTTGTGGTTAGTCAACTGAATATAAGTGATATCTGTTTGCCAAACACCGCTCAAATCATGCAAGTGTCTAATCAAATTGGGCTTTTGATTAACAGTCACCACAGTTTTTGGCTTGCGATAACGTTTTTGCATGCGGGATTTAATCCCTAATTCACGCATCAATTTGAGTGTCATATACTCAGATACTTTCGAACCGTCGGTTTGTTGACTATAAGCAGCAATACGACGATAACCATAAAATTTAAAGGTTTTCCAAACGTCTAAGATATAATGTTTTAGAGATTCTCTACGCTTTTCTTGTCGACTGGTCTGCCAATGGCGCCAGTTGTAATAGTTACTAGGTTTGATTTTAAGTGCACTTAAAATACGCACAAGCGCGTAGCCTTGTGCTAAAAATTGGTTAACTAGCGGCAATCCCACATTACGAACTATTTTTTGGCTAGTAAGATGGCCGCTCAATGCCTGTCAGGCTATGCGTGATAAAATTTCGTTTTCTTCCTCCAAAATAGCGAGACGCTTCTCTAGTTGCTTAACGTCTTTTAACGTCTTTAACTGACCCTGAATCATGACTGGGGTAGCTTGCTTGACCCAAATAGCAATAGAATCTTTTGAAGGTCCAAATTCGTCTGCTAATGACTTAAGTGAACGGCCTTCTTTGTGAAGTTTAACCAGTGAATCTTTAAAATCTTGTGAATAACGAATTGACATAAAAATACTCCTATACTTTCATTTTACGGACTGAATAAAAATAGTCCATTTTTTTAGTATAAGAGCACCGCCAAATGCTTGGCATCGTTAAGATCATTTTTGTTAGGACGTCATTGATCCAATTGCTTTTTAGCGGTCAAAGGATTCAGGTAAGTATAAGGATAATTGTGGGCCTCTAAGAAAGTTTTTAAACGTCTCGAATAAACGCCTGTCGCCTCAAACACGATATCTGGGAACGTATTAAACTGCATAATGACCGTATTTAACTGATTGAACCCAAAGACATCATGGGTGATCTTAAAATTCTGTACAACCTTACCATCAACAGCGACGGCAACTTGACTGGTTGCCTTCGAAACATCAATACCAATAACAGCGTGCATGAGTGCACCTCCAAAGAATAATTGATTGAAACAGTCACTGGTAGCCATCACCATCTAATTTTCTATACTCGACGTCTAGCGTCTAACTTACTAAGAACAAATTGTGTGGTTACGCCAGTGAAACGGCCACTTTTATTCACGACATCCAGTGCCAAAAAACTCCGCGACCTATGCTTCACAACCTATTTTAGAATAAATCAAAAATAGGTGAAGACTATCCCCGTCGAGCATAATCTTCACCTTTAATGTTAGTAAGTTTTATTGCATTATAATAGCAACTCCGACTAGAAATTAATGTGATTGGTTTTTTTTGTGTAGCAAATTTTAAGTGAATTTTAGTGAAAAATAGTGAATAATCGTGTCTAGATAAAATATCAATAATGTTGATATATAAGCTATTTCAAGCATTTGAGACGGTTGATGAGATGGTCAACTTTAACAAGAACATTTTTAGTATAAGAGAAGTTATTTTAAATTCTATATACCAGAATTTAAAATAACCGTGTTGAACTATCTTGAAACACACTCACAATCAGAGGCGACACGTCATTTTGCTGTCTTCCCCAGCACAATAATTGCTAATTGGTTGAGCACCTACCGCAAATTCGATTACCAAGTAGTCACGGCAATGGGTTAAAACCCAAACCGAAAGGCAGATCACCGAGTATGGGACGAAAACGTATTCATCCACTCACACCAGAACAACAAGAACTCGCTGACTTAAAGCAAGAGAATTATCAACTTAAGATGGAGAATGCTGTTCTACTGTGGTAGGCAACGCATACAAAAAATTAAAAGCCTTAGTGGATCAACGAACCGAGAAAAACAAACGGCAGTAACGTCATTAAGGCGGACTAAATATTTTAAATTGGCTGATTTATTAGCGCTAATTGGCTTGAAACGGAGTACGTATTATTATTTAGAAGCTCATCCGCTCAATACGTCATCAGACAACAAAATAGCAGACGTCCTCCGTCAAATTAAGTCACCCCAATTTCAAACCGAATATGGTTATCGTCGCGTGACAACGTTGTTGCACGACCAAGGTTATTTGGTGAACCACAAGCACGTGCGCCGGATTATGCGCCAAAACGCACTCCTCAGCACCACTTATAACACGCGTAAGTGTCCCTATAGTTCATATCGCGGTACGGTTGGGCGGATTTCCGAACGTGTCATCAAGCGTGACTTTCAAGCTGACGCACCTTACCAAAAGATTGTCACAGATGTCACTGAAATTCAGTTGAACAATCATAATAAAGCTTATTTGACGACTTTATCAATTATTACAACAATCACCGGATCAAACAAAAACTCAATGGTCTGTCACCGGTTCAATATCGGTAACTCACCACTGAGTTTGTTAGTTAATTAATTCTATTTTGTCCAACTATTGGGGTTCAATTCACATCCTAGGTGATTCTAATAAATATTTATTGGTATTATTACTACACAAATAAAGAATAGATCAGTAAATTTTAAAACATATACATATAGGAGTGTTCCTTCTCAGTAAAAAAATTACTTTTCTGACTGTTGAATTTTTTCTAGTTGTTGATATTGCGCGAGCATCCATTCCCGATACGTCTTATGTTTAGGCATTGTTTCGGTTACTTTAAGGACCGGAACAGAATATTCGCCGGCTAGCTTAACGAGTTCAGTCACCGTTTTATCACTAGCTTGTGTATTTTCAACAAAAAAAGAAATGCTCCGATTCTTAATGTCATCTTGCATGGCCTTAATATCTTTTGGCGATGGATCTGTACCATCTTCAACTGATTTAGCGAAGTGTGTATTATTTTCAGTATAGCCCAATTCTGATAAGGCGTAGTCAAATACTGGCTCACTGACATCAACTTTTTTACCGTTTGAATTTGCCTTCAAAGTTTTTATTTTTGTTACAATGGGTTTCAAACTAGCCACATACTTATCAGCGTTGGCTTTAAATTGTGACTTATGTTTGGGATCAATTTTTGAAAATTGATTTGCCAAGTATGAAACTAACTTAGGCATGGTTTGACTTTGATACCACAAATGCGGGTTGTCACCATCCTTTTTACCTAATACATCTTCTCCCACACGAACAGATGTAATGTTGCTATTTTTGGCTAGTTTTGTCATCCAAGAATCATAGCCAATGCCATTATATAAAACAAGATCTGCGCCAGCTACCTCTTTGGCAACTTTGGTACTAGGTTCATAATCGTGAGGATCCACATTGGGATTGTTAATGACTGACTGGACGGATCCATATTTTCCTAGTACAGCTTTGGCTGCTTCACCATAAAAATCGACCGATGAAATAACCTTGATTTTACTATCTTGATTATCTCCCTGATTGGATTTTGACTGTTGTCCCCATACAAGTACCAGAATTACTGCCAAAATGGCAATAATCACAGCACCAAGTGTCATTCTACGTTTCATGTTCTCTCCATTCTTTCGTGCATAAAAGCTGTAATCACACTTTTATTGTCCAATGATATCTTCTTACTTGCGTAGTTTATCATTCTTTTTATGCTTGAATTCCTTAATAATCTTTAAAGCGCGATCTCTCGTTTTAGCGTTTGGACTCTTGAGTCTGCGATAAGCACTACTTAAATCTGTTTTTTCTGGCATAATTTTTGCCTCCTTCCTTATAGATGGTAATGATTACTATTAAAATTTTAAGGTATCGGCCAGTTAATGTCAATCAAATTATTTCAATGGCCTTTTTCCTAAATAGTTTAACAACAGATTTGGACAAATCATAAATCTCTTTTAAGGTTATAAATGCTTAAAAAATTGTACAGCTTTGCCAAATTCGTAATTCTCTCTATAGACATGATGAAATTGAATCAAATTAAAAATAAATAGTAATGATTACTATTATGTGATAGAATGGCAATCAAAGCTGATAGGAGTATTTTAATCAAAAAGTTTCACAAACTGGCGATTTAGGTCATAATACTTGTTTGCAATATTGCACTAATTGGCAGAAAAGGAGTTGTAAATAAAAGGAAGATTATTTGGTTACGAGATTCATTTTGGAATTAAAGTTATTATAGAGTGATCATTTTCGATGCATTTAAAAAATGAAATCAAATGATATCTGATAAGTATTGTACTAAGAAAAGAGGTATTAAAAAATTAATATACAGTATAAGTTTGACACGCAACTACTAATTTCAGGTTGTCAGCTGTCGGAAATAACCCTGGCAAACAAAATTAAGGTAGAATTTGAAGGAGATTCTCTTATTGTTGGGGGAGATAATGAGTTAATGAAAGTTCATTATCATACCAATGCTCCCTGGAAAATATTGGAATACTGTGCTTCTGTGGGAGAAATATTTGATGTTGTAGTTGAAAATATGATTCGACAAAGTAACGGTCAAAGGGGCTGACGGTCCTGTAGCATATAATATATAGACTGATTTAAAGCTGGTACTAGTGTGATTGAAGAATTCAAAATGGTGAACCTTAAAGAAATTAAGTGGCAAAAAACGATTAGTATACTATTAATTTTGTCAACAGTACTGTTGACAACTTTTTTGGTAACAGAGCATGATGCGTTTCTGTATCATGAACCAATTGCAAAAATTATAAATGTTAAAAATGGCGATATACAAAATCAGTCAGATGAATTTGGCAATGAAGATTATTATCGTAGTCAGACTTTGATCGTGAAATTTTTAAACGGAGAATTGGCAGGGCAAACGAAGACGATTGAAAATAAATTCTCGGGATCCAACTCTCTTGATCTCCGCTATTATCCTCATCAACAAGTCTTTGTTAGAAAGGATATCAATACCTTTGTCATACTGGGGGTTAAACGTGATACTGTAGTAGCAGTTTTGCTTGTTCTGGTTGGTACTGTTGTCTTTTTTAGTTTCAAAAAATCCGCTTTAGGTCCTATATTTAGCGTTTTAATTAATACAATTTGTTTCTTTGTAGCAACGAAACTTGATGTTAAAGCAAGTTTTGGGGAAGTTATTTTGATATTTTCTACTGTCATGCTACTCTTTATGGTCGCGACGATTTTTCTTGTGTACGGAATTAATAGGAAAGCTATGGTGATTTTTGGGGCCTCAACAGTATCTTGTTTAGTAACAGTGACACTGATAGAAATTGATTTATTAATGACCAACAGTTCTGGATTACAGTTTGAAACAATGAGCTACGTTACCCAGTCCAGAACTACAATATTTATTATTTCGATTTTAATGAGCTCTATTGGTGCTATCGTTGATGTATCTGGAGACATGACTATCAGCGTTTCCAAAATGTTTTATGAGGATGGTCATTACGGCTCGACAAGGATTTTTAAGTTAGCAATGACGTGTGGCCGTAATGTCATGGGGCCTTCTATTAATGTCCTGTTCATGATTTTTATGGCGAGTACGATACCGATGACTATCTTATTTTTAAAAAATGGCAATGATATTATTTACTCAATCTCAATGATTATGTCATTGGGTATTTTTCAAACCCTAGCTAGTGCCGTTGCAATTGTTTTAGTTATACCCATCACTAGTGCACTGTTAGTAATTAGTCAGAGAAGAAGGTGAAAGTTTGACTGCTATAAATATGATGGCGATTATGTTAATGATAATATCTGTGCTGGTAATTGGGAAAGGATTTGTTAGATTAAGTTGTTCAATCGTCATTAACTACTTATCAATTGGCGTCATGATCAGATTTATTTCTTGGGGATTTTCTATTATTCCGGTTACTATTTTTACAGCTTTTACGATTTTAGGAACGACAGTCTATTTAAGCGGTGGCTCTCCTGATATCTGCCAAAGTGTCTTTGTTTCTTGTCTATGCGTCATGTGTTTGATGGGGACTTTGATTTATTTAGTCTTTGGTTGGGCTCAAATCCAAGGATTTGGGTCAGAAAACACAGCAGAGCTAGAGAATATGTCTATTCTAATTAACGTGAAGTTCCTTGATGTGAGCTTTGCAATGGGTCTTTTAACGACAATGGGGGCGATTATTGAAGGGGCTATGTCGGTTGCGGTTGGAATGGAACAGTTTTATAGGACAAGCAAAGACCTCAACAAATTATTTTCTTTTGGTATTTCGATAGGAGAAAAAATGTTTGGCACACTTGTCAATACGTTATATTTTGGCTTTTTTGGGAGTTCGTTAGCATTATTCATTTGGTTTACCCGACTAAATTATGGATGGGACCAGCTGATTAATGACAAAGTATTTGTCTTTGAGTTATTATTGATATTATTTTCGTTTCTAGCCGTCGTCATCATTATCCCTGTAACCGTCATGTGTGTCATCTTGCAACAGCAATCAATCAATGTACACCGTTCTAATCGTTAAATGTCTGTTTGAAAACTAAGTATTTAATGACAAAATATTAATGCTAATTGTTTATTAATAATTTTATTTATATGATAAGGATGTTTTACTCATGGAGAATTTATTTTTACTAGGTGTGTCGTTAGTTATGTTACCAATGATTTTTGCTGTGCCACTTCTTTACAGTGATTCATTGTTGACACAAAATAAAGAGAGTGGGTTTGTCAGCATGATCACGGCTATCGTTGTCACTATTGCCATTTGGGTATTGGTGGGTTATCATCTATCCTTTAATCAGTTTGACACTTTAAATTTTCACGAGCATTTTGTTAACTGGTTAATCAAATGGGCTGCTAAGCCATCACTATCAGAAATCTTGAATATGTTGGTTCAATTAGATTTTGCACTGTATGCTGTGGTGATGTTTAGCGGAACGGCGTTAGCCAAACACACTTGGCCATTTTTCATGGTATTTATACCGCTTTGGTTGCTGCTGGTGTATGCGCCACTGGCCAATCTGATCTGGTCAACAAGTGGGTATTTACATTCTGTAAATGTGTTGGACTTCTCTGGTGGATTAGTTGTCCATCTTTCTGCTGGAGTAACCAGTCTAGTTATTGCTTTCACAGTCAAGCCAGTAAGAAAGTCTATTACAAAGTCACATAACACTAATTATTTGGCTACTGTTTTGATTATTACTGGATGGTTTGGATTTAACTTGGCCCCAGTAGGTTCCATTAATCATTTAACTGGTTTGGTCGTTTTAAACACGCTATTAGCTATTATTTTTGGATCGGTAGGCTGGTGTTTGAATGCTTATAGAATGGAACATATTTTAAACATGGAAAATATTCAAAATGGTATTTTAAGTGGATTGGTAACTAGTACAACGTTGGTTGGCTATGTTCCACCATACGGTATGATAGCTACTGCCTTTATTAGTGGCATTATTTCTCAAATGGTGACTGTATATAGTCACAAATCACGATATTTTTTTGATTTGGTTGATTCTTTTAGCATTAACGCCATAGGAGGATTTTTGGGTGCGATTGGTCTGATAATATTTGCAAATCAACAAATTAATGATCAGGGTGCCAAAGGACTGTTAATGGGTAATGTAGATTTTGCACTTATCGAGCTTTTTGGTATCTTGTCGACAACAGTGATTACAATTTTTGGAACTATTATCGCACATGCAATTACTATGTATTTAATAGGTAACACACATTATAAAGAAAGCGTACAATGATATGATTTTATCCGGTCAAAAAATAAAAGAGTCAATTGGCACTGATATTGTGATTGAACCTTTTACACTAAGTCATTTAAATCCAAATAGTTATAATCTAACTTTAGGTAATGATCTATTGATTTATGAAGACGAATTATTAGATATGAAACAGAAGCCATCAACACATTCAATTAAGATCCCAGAAGAAGGCTACATCTTGAAACCAGGGAAACTGTATTTGGGACAAACAGCTGAATTCACCCAAACCGACAAGTATGTACCAATGTTGGAAGGAAGGTCTTCTATTGGACGCTTAGGACTATCCATACACGTCACTGCAGGATTTGGTGACATCGGATTTTCGGGATATTGGACGTTGGAATTGTTTTGTTTACAACCAATTCGAATTTATGCTGGCGTACCAATCTGTCAAATTTATTATCATACAATCACTGATAATTACAGTCTTTATAACGCAGGGAAATATAGTAATAACCTAGGTGTACAAGCTAGCAAACTGTATGAAGATTTTCAGTAAACAATAAGGAGAAAATATGGAGAGCAAAATTATTATTATAGGTGCCGGAGCAGCTGGTATTGGGCTAGGTGTTACTTTGAAGCAATTTGGTGTTGATGATGTCTTGATTTTAGAGAAAGGTAATATTGGTCAAAGTTTTAAAGATTGGTCACCAGAGACGCACTTCATTACACCCTCTTTTACGAGTAATGGTTTTGGAATGCCAGATTTAAATGCGATTAGTCTTAATAGTTCGCCAGCTTACAGTTTAGGTAAGGAACGTCTTTCTGGTAAGGATTATGCTAATTATTTGTCTCTGGTGGCTGGTACGTATAATTTAAGTATAATGACAAATGAAATGGTCGATCAAGTTGTAGCACAAAAAGATAAGACTTATCAAGTCGTAACAAAAAATCATAAATTCCGGGCTAAATATGTTATTTTTGCTGTAGGCCAATTTAATTATCCATATAATCCTTTTGATTATGGTGTACATTATACTGAAGTAAGACAGTGGCATCAATTAACCACTCAGAATAGAATCATCATTGGAGGAAATGAAAGTGCTTTTGATGCGGCAATTAATTTGGCTCGAAATGGTGTTGTAGTAGACATTTGTACAAAAAGTACTGCGCTTTATGAACATAGTGTGGATCCCAGCGTTCGACTATCGGCGTATACTAGTGAAAAATATTATAATCTGACAGATCAGCAACGTCTTAATATCCGAGTACATGAACAAATGGACCTACAGCAGATTCAAAAATTAACTAACGGGAAATACCGGTTAATTTTTGATGAAGGAAACAAGATTATAGAAACGAGTGAAGAACCGATTATTTGTACTGGTTTTTACAATGGGGCAACACATATTCAACCAGATTTATTTAAAGTCGTCAATAATGTATCCCTGTTAAATGACTTTGATGAATCAATTATTGCCAAAAATGTCTTTTTAACAGGACCGGACGTTCGGCATGGTGAGACTATTTTTTGCTATGTTTATAAATTCAGACAACGATTTGCAATTATTGCGGAAGAAATCATGAAACGCGAGAGATTACCTATTGATACAAATATTTTGACGCAATATAAACACAACAGTTTTTATATTGAAGACTGTTCTAAGTGCGAGGTAAGGTGTGATTGTTAGCACTATAGCTTAAAAATAGGAGGTAATACTTTTGACTGTAATACCCGTAACGATTATTACTGGATTTTTAGGTGCTGGTAAAACAACGCTTTTGAATCAATTATTGCAAACGAAAAGTGATGAAAATGTTTTGATTATTGTGAATGAATTTGGCGACGTTGGGGTTGACTCCGATTTGGTTGTTCTGGATGATAAAGAAATGATTGTTCAGTTAAACAATGGATGTATGTGTTGTATTTTGCGACAAGATTTAGCAGAAACCTTTTTTGGTATTTTATCAGTCGCTGAAGAAAAAAACATTGTCATTAATCGTATTATTATAGAAACTAGTGGTTTAGCTGAACCAAGCCCAATTGCACAAACCATTCTAAGGACACCAGTTTTAAATGAAACTATGTCGATTGATAGTGTTTTGACGTTAGTGGATGGCATACATTGGAAGCAGCAGTTATCACAGTTTTCTGAGGCTAAAAATCAAATATTGTTTGCTGATCGTATTTTAATTACTAAATATCAAAATATAACTACGCTGCACTTGGACGAACTGAACCAATCAATTAAAGAAATTAACCCCATTAGTGATCAGTGTGTGATTAGCGGGAAAGAACGGTTTAGTGATTTAATTGGTTTAAATCTTTTTGATCAAGCGTCTGACAGTCATTTATTAGAATCCTTTATCTCAGAAATATCAGTCAATCAAGATGACCATGAGGAACACCACCATCATCACACGCCGGTTAATACATTCGTTATTGAAACAGATATTGTTTTTTCTGAAAGACAAATTACTAGATGGATTTCTGTGATCATTCGACGGTATGGTATGCGACTGTTACGCTACAAAGGACTCATACAAATAAAGGGTTTTACAAACGCTGTGATTATACAAGGTGTTAATATGGCGTTTCAATTATATAAAGGAAAAGAATGGCAACAAACACCCAAGACCAAAATCGTATTTATTGGCGATCATTTACCTGAAGACAAAATTAAATCACTATTATTCAATCAAAAATAAAATCCAGACTCCAAAAATATTTAAGTAGGTAATTGAATTATAATCTTCATATTTGGACAATTCTAAATGGTAATGTTTTAATATATGATAGAAACACTAGGGAGAAGATTCAGATGAATTTCACAGTACTATGGTGGCAAAAAAATATCAAAAGTTTAACTGTGTTATTTATTATAATTATGATTATTTGTTATGGCCTGCATATTGTCTCGAACCTGAATTCATTGGTAAATCAAGTCGATCAACTACCTATGCGCACTAAACCTGATGTGATGGCTAAAAAAATTGCACGATTACCACGTGGCGCTCATCTAATTATTATGAAAAAGCACAATGACTGGGTTTATGTAAAAAGAAATGATTTGTTTAACCATAAGCAAGTGGGTTGGGTGGCCTCTTGGTTAGTGTCTGATAAGCACCTGCAAAAACTAACCTCTTTAAGTGAATCAACCATTTATTTAGATTCAGGTCATGGTGGTACTGATACCGGTGCCATTTCAAATGATGGTCAATCATTTGAAAAGACGTATACATTAAAAGTGGCCAAAACAATAAAAGAGTTATTAGTTCCATCAGGTGCTCGTGTTATTATGACCAGAACGACGGATACATTTGTTGATTTAAAGCCACGTGCTAACAACTCTCAGAAAGTTAAAGCGAATGTTTTCATTTCGTTTCACTTTGATTCATCACCAACACCAAATCAAGCGTCCGGAGTGACACAATACTATTATCATCAAGATAATGGGTCTAAAAAATTAGCAAGTTTTGTGTCAAAAAATTTGAATCATGTGGGTTTACCCAATAGAGGTATCCATAAAGGTAATATTTTAGTGCTTCGCGATAATTCTCAACCAGCTATTTTGTTAGAAAATGGCTATATGAACAATGATAAAGACATTAAGTATATTCGATCTAAAAAATATCGTCAGCAAGTATCAAAAGATGTTGTCAAAGGTATTAGGCAGTACGTCAACAGCATTCCCCAATGAGCCGTTTTGCAAGATTGATTATTTTAAACTATTTTTTTACATAAAATACTCCTATACTTCATTTTACGGACTGAATAAAAATAGTCCATTTTTTTGGTATAAGAGCATTCGAGGCCGTGCGGGCCGTATGGGACACTATTTTACCGGAAATGTTTTTTGTTTAATGAAGCCCCCGCTGTAGAAAATTTTACAATTGATGTTCCAAGTGTTGATCAAAATCAAGTTTCTGATGAAATTTTAGTTAATATTCCCGATAAAGATGTTTTAAACAAGGAAAGAAAGGAGCAACTTGTCCACGATATTGATAACGAACTTCAAAAAATTATTAAAGATAATTTAGTGTCAGTTAACGGACAAAAATCTCTTTACAAATTTATGTTGGCAAATTATCGTCAGTTAGATTACTTAATGTGGAGTAAGATTCCAAAATATGAGCATCTTTGGAAAACTTTGTATTTAGGATATAAATTTTTAAAAGGTATAGATAATAAAGGATTGGCCCAGAACAAAGCAATAACTGCTTTAAAGCTAATTAATGAACCCTTGCTGCAAGTAATAAACAAACAAAAGTTATATTTTGAAAAAGTAGGTAAGAATAAGCCACTTGACTCTGCAATTGATAGTATTTTGAAGTTTCAGAGAAGTGAAGCAAATTTTGAAATACCTAAACTTCTTGCTGCGACGGAGTCTATTCAAAAATCTCTTTTCAAAACTAAAGGGGCAAAAATATTTGGCGATTATACCTATTTCTCATCCATACTAGAAAATGAGACGGTTGATGAGCGTCTTCAGTTTCTAATTTATTATGGTGTACCAAGTTCAGCAATTAAAAAAATAAGTAAAGTGGTACCTAGAGAAATCGAAGGTGATTCAAACATTGTAAGATATCTTAAAGACAGTTCAGTTAATATTAATTCTCTTTTACTTTCATATGAAAAAACATTAATTCGTAAAGCTTTAAACTGAAAATAAGCATATAGTATCAAAAAAGTTATAACATAAAGTGGTTCTCCTGAAATAGTATTTGCTGGAATACTTTATGATGAATTAATTATAGAGGATGCTTCACAAAATAAACACTAACATATTTTGTTTGTTGGTCAACCTAATGTTAAAAAATTATTTACTATCCGCATAATAATTACAAATAATGAATATTTGACTTTTTTTCTAAGCACGAATTTGGATAATTATTGTTCTTTGCAGTTCGTAATAGGAACAAGAGTATTAGGCGACTGATTTCTTTACTTAAAATTGCATCTACGCAGATCTACATCTTCTAGGGCTTTCTAATCTGGCTACGTATATTTTCTTTTTTAGATATCTGACATAATAGATTTTATCAAGACTTCGATTTATTTTTAATGATAACCCGACTTCATTAATTTCTGGAATTAAATATAACGTGAGAATTCAAAAGCGATCATCCCTTCAATAAATTAAGTGATGATCGCTTTTGAATTTTAAGTAGATGTTTTCGGCCTTTGTACAATGACAATAAAGAAAATTAATAATCATCACTAATTTTTCTTCACTGTTTCAAAACAGCATTTTTTTTAATGATTTACCTTCCGAATTGTGACACCTTGCTATCATTGCGTTTTAATTAACGGTATAGTTGGGGAAAAGTTGGGAGAGTTGGTTTTTGTGCAGTCACATCAAGAGATGGTATAATAATAAAGTTATATTTACGACTAGGAGATGAACAATGCCGATTAAATTAATTGCTTCTGACATGGATGGTACATTCTTAACCGCTAATGATATGTATAATCAAGCACGATTTGAGCGTGTATTGTCCGAGATGACCAAACGAGATATGAAGTTTGTGGCGGCGTCCGGCCGTCAAGTCAAAAATTTGCAACAACTTTTTGCCCCGACCATTGCCAAAGGGTATGCATTAGACTTTGTTGGCTCAAATGGAGCGGTTGTTGCGACGAGTGAACAACAGCTTTACTCAGTTCATTTGTCGGCGGAACAATTAGCCAAAGTCATTGACTGGAACGCCAAAAATCCAGAATCTGCTGAAAATATTATTATTATGACTGGCGATAATGCAACCTATGTTTCTAATCATGCCACTGGACCTGTGGCTAAAATGGTGTTTCAATTCTATCCAAACGTTAAACAAGTTGAAAAATTAATGGCGGTTGATGACCACATTTTAGAAATCACTTTTGTATGGCCAAATGATGAAGTACAACAACATGTGGCTGCGCTACGTGAGGTTTTTGGAGATGAGCTACATGCTACGGGTTCTGGTTTTGGTTCAGTGGACGTTTTAGGGCGCGGTGTTGATAAGGCAACGGGACTGCAAGTGCTGCAAGACTACTATGATGTTTTGGATGACGAAGTGATGGTCTTTGGCGACAACGGTAACGATTTAGAGATGCTGACTAAATATGAAAATGGTTTTGTGATGCCTAACGCTGAGGCATTTATGCAAGATGCTGTGACCAAAAAAGCCGCTGACGTGAACGTCAACGACGGTGTATTGAAAACAATCGAAAATTATTTAGGGATTTAATTAACATTTTTTGGTGATCCAAAGCGATTAATCAAGATGGCAACAGCAACACCAATGAAAGTATCCACAATTCGTTCAAAAACATAAACAATAGTGGCGCCGGCTGGAATGTTTAATGATATCATTAGCAAAGCAGCCATGGCACCGATTACGCCACTATTGTAATCGAAGCCGTCGAGCAAAACAATTGCGACAATGACCAATAGTGGTAGGAGAATCATCGAAGTCCATGGGGCATGGTTAGTTTGTTCACGTACGATAAAGTAAATGAGCGCGAAACCACCACCTACCGTATTTGATATGAGCCGTACTTTAGCAAAGTTGAGGGTTTTGTCCCAACTTTCTCGTAAAGCAAAAACTGCTGCTAAAGCAGCTACAAACGGTGGCCGATTAAAAAAGTAAAAAGATGTGATAATGATCATAACAGCGAAGGCTGTCTTTAGTGTTCTTAAACCTAACCGAAATTTTCCTATTTGCATAAAGTTCTCCAATGAATATTTTGTTATTTTATCACAACTTTGTGATACTATCTAGGTAGGTTGTTTAGACAATCAAAACACGCTCTAGAAAGGAATGACAAAATGTCAAACCCAACCCTTGATTTACTGAACCAACATATGTCGATACGTGCCTTCACTGATGACCCCGTGACAGACGAACAGGTTCAAGAAATTTTTCATGCAGCAGTCGCTGGACCAAACATGAATAATTACCAACCGGTAACCTTCATTGAAATTACTTCACAGAAGCTGAAGGCGGAAATTACTGCTCAGGTGGGGATGAAATATATTGAAACCGCTGCGCGTTACTTTGTTGTCGCAGTGGATTACAATAAAGACCTCATCGGATTGACGCCAGAAGAAAAAACGTTAGCTGAGGAAAATATAAAGCGGTATAATGTGCTTGAAGGTGGCATCATTAGTGCTGGTATTGCGTTAGGACGTGCGCAAGTCGCTGCTGAATCACTTGGATTAGGCAGCGTGACCATGGCCGGTGCTTTAAAAGCTTTTGAGCTTTATGAATCAGAACTCAACCTACCTAAGTATGTGAAAGCAGTTATGGGATTCTCAATTGGTTATCCGGCCCAAAACCCTGGTATTAAACCAAAGCTTGATTTAGACGGTGTTTTGATGAAGGATAGTTATCATCAAGAACAAATGGTTGAGGCAGTGATGCGATATGATAAAATCATGACGGATTATTATGCGCAACGTGGTGTGACCCGTTCGTGGATTAGCAACAATGTTAGAATGCTAACAGCCAATCGTGACACATCTGAATTGACACAATACACTCAAAATAAAGGCTTTAATTTAAAATAAGTTTTTATTTAAAATAGAATGAAAGCGGTTACAAAATGACATTAGTAATATTAGAAGCAGCCTTACACGATAAAATTTGGGGTGGTACAGCCTTGAAAGATTTTCATTTTCCTATTAAAGGCGATCACGTTGGTGAAGCTTGGGCTATTGCCGCTCATAAAAATGGCGAATCAATCATCAAGGATGGCCCATTTGCTGGACAAACTTTAACACAATTATGGCAAGATAATCCCAATCTTTTTGGTGGTCATGAGGCCAATGAGGCCTTTACGTTGTTAATTAAAATTCTTGACGCGCACCAAGACTTATCGATTCAAGTTCACCCAAACGATACACAATCACGTGAAAAATACGGTAAAACTGAATGTTGGTACATTTTAGATGCAACCCCAAATGCTAAAATTTATTATGGACATTATGCGCAAAGTCGTGATGAACTAAAGGCGATGGTTGAAAAAGAAGATTGGGATCATATGCTTCGAACTGTTCCTGTTAAAAAAGGGGACTTCTTTTATGTTCCTGCTGGCACTTTTCATGCGCTGGGGGCAGGAATTGTCGCTTTAGAAACGCAACAAAGCTCCGATACAACGTATCGCTTTTATGACTTTGACCGTGTTGATGCCACGACAGGGCAAAAGCGTGATTTGCAGATTGCAGATGCACTCGATGTTACGACTGTGCCACATCATGATCCTGTTTTAAAGCAAACAACCACTATTGTAGATCAAACGATTGTGACGCGATTGGTAACCTCTGTGAAGTTTACTGTTGAGAAATTATCTGTTCGTGGTTTATCGCAGTTTAATTTGGCGCATCATTATGAATTATTCACCGTCATAGATGGTGCAGGTCGCGTTAACGAGACTGCTGTCAAAAAAGGTGATAGTTTTATTCTTTTTGACGATGAAGCCATATCTTACGCATTAGATGGCGACATGACAATCATTAAAAGCTTCGTCACCAAAGACGATAATCCAGATCAACGATTTTAAATGTAAACATGCTGAAAGGATTTTATGAAAGTTATTCTACTTTTTTGTAAACAAATATGAAAGCGTTTACTTTTTTGTCCTGATACATTATAATATGATTTGTAAACAATAACTAAATTGTTATTGTGTAAGCGTTTACAAAATGGTTTCATTTCGCTATAATCATTAAGTAAACAATTTATTGAGAAGGAGATTTCCTAATGGTTAATTTGATTATTGCCAGCCATGGGGACTTTGCAAAAGGCATTTTGATGTCAGGATCAATGATTTTCGGTGAACAAGAAAACGTTGAAGTTGTGACATTTCTACCTAATGAAGGCCCTGATGATTTGGATCAGCACTATCAAGAAGCATTGTCGAAGTTCAACAATGATGATGAAGTGCTGTTCTTGGTTGATTTGTGGGGTGGTTCACCCTTTAATCGTGCCAGTCTGATTCAAAAGCAAAACCCAGATAAAATGGCTATTGTGTCAGGATTAAACCTGCCAATGCTAATTGAGGCCTACGGTGGACGTTTGAGTCAAACAAAGGCTGCGGATTTGGCTAAGTATTTGGTGCCGGTGGCTCGTGAGGGTGTTAAGTCTGTACCTGAGTTCCAAGAAGATGCACCAGCCGCAAGTAAAGAAAAGTCAACTGTTGGTCTTAAAGAGGGTCACATTAATATTAAGTTGGCTCGCTTGGATACACGTTTATTGCACGGTCAGGTTGCTACTGCTTGGACACCTGATTCAAAGGCAAACCGAATCATTGTTGTTTCTGATGCAGTTGCCAAGGACGAATTGCGCAAGAGTCTTATTCAACAAGCGGCGCCTAATGGTGTCAAAGCAAATATTGTGCCAATCAGTAAAATGATTGAAGTTGCCAAGGACGATCGATTTGGTGGTGTGGATGCTTTCCTTTTGTTTGAGACAGTTGAAGATGTCTTGAGAGCTGTTGAAGGCGGCGTACCATTGAAATCACTTAATGTCGGATCTATGGCCCATTCAGAAGGAAAAACAATGGTCAACAAGGTTTTGTCAATGGATAAGACTGACGTTGCTGCTTTCGAAAAGTTACGCGATCTAGGTGTTGAATTTGATGTCCGTAAGGTACCAAATGACAGTAAATCTAACTTGTTTGATTTAATCAAGAAAGCAAATGTTAAATAGCATTAAAATGTTTAATTAAGAAAGGTGTCTAAATATGTCTACTATTGCGATAATTTTAGTCGTAATCATTGCCTTCTTTGCAGGTTTGGAAGGTATCTTGGATCAATTTCAGATTCATCAGCCGCTAGTATCAGCGACTTTGATTGGTTTGGTTACAGGTCATTTAACAGCTGGTATCATCTTAGGTGGAACCTTGCAGATGATCGCGCTTGGATGGGCTAACATCGGTGCCGCTGTTGCGCCCGATGTTGCCTTGGCCTCTGTTGCATCTTCGATCATAATGGTCAAAGGTGGCGACTTCTCTGGAACAGGAATATCAGTTGCCGTTGCGACAGCTATTCCATTGGCTGTTGCTGGATTGTTCCTAACAATGGTCGTGCGTACTATTGCCGTTGGATTAACTCATGGTGCCGATGCGGCTGCCAAAGAAGGTAAGTTCCGTACAATTGAAACGCTTCACTTGTTTGGTTTGCTATTGCAAGGATTGCGTATTGCTATTCCAGCCGCAATTTTGATTGCTGTGCCTGCCGCAGCCGTCAAGAGCGCTTTAACATCAATGCCTGAATGGCTAACTGGTGGTATGGCCATTGGTGGTGGTATGGTTGTTGCCGTCGGTTATGCTTTGGTAATTAACATGATGGCTACGCGTGAAGTTTGGCCATTCTTCGCTATTGGTTTCGCGTTGGCTGCGGTTAGTCAATTGACTTTGATTGCTCTTGGTGCCATTGGTGTTGCCATTGCCTTGATTTACATTAACCTATCAAAGATGGGTGGTAACGGTGGCGGTTCAAATGGCGGTGGTTCGAATGGTGGCGACCCAGTCGGCGACATTTTGAACGAGTACTAGAAAGGAGCAACATGATGGCTGCAGAAAAAATTGAATTAACGCAAAAAGATCGTTTGTCAGTTGCTTGGCGCTCACAGTTCTTGCAAGGTTCATGGAACTACGAACGTATGCAAAACGTTGGTTGGGCTTACGCCATGATTCCAGCGATTAAAAAATTATATAAGTCAAAAGAGGACCGTGCCAGCGCATTGAAGCGACACTTGGAATTCTTTAATACACATCCCTATGTTGCCTCACCAATCATTGGTGTGACATTGGCATTGGAAGAAGAACGTGCCAATGGTGCGCCAATTGATGATACTGCGATTCAAGGTGTTAAGGTTGGTATGATGGGACCTTTGGCCGGAATTGGTGATCCAGTCTTCTGGTTTACTGTACGACCAATCCTTGGTGCTTTAGGCGCTTCACTTGCTATGAGTGGTAATATTCTTGGTCCAATCTTGTTCTTCGTTTTGTGGAACGTTATTCGTATGGCATTCTTGTGGTATACGCAAGAATTCGGTTACAAAGCCGGAAGTGCTATTACACAAGATTTGTCTGGTGGTTTGTTGAAAGACATCACTAAGGGTGCTTCGATTCTTGGTATGTTCATCTTGGCTGTGTTGGTTGAGCGTTGGGTATCAATTAAGTTTATCCTAGAATTGCCTGCTAAAAAGTTGGCCAAGGGCGCTTATATCAACTTCCCTAACGGACCAGTTTCTGGTGAGCAGTTGCAAAAGATTTTAGGTGAACAAGCATCAGGTTTGTCATTGACAAAGGTTGTGCCTAACACGTTGCAAGCCAATTTAGATAGTTTGATTCCTGGATTGATGGGATTGCTGTTGACATTCTTGGCAATGTGGTTGTTGAAGAAAAAGGTATCACCAATCGTGATGATCATTGGTATCTTTATCTTTGGTATCGCAATGCATGCCTTCCACATCATGTAAAAAATTTTGACAAAAAGTGCTCGCCTTATTGACGAGCACTTTTGTCAGTACATACGTTTAATGGAGTAGATTATGGTACAATCTTTAAACAAGACAGCAGAATTAACAACTCAGGGTATTTCTTATCTAGGTATGGGTGCAAAGTACGGACACTTTTTAATTGGCGATCAAGCTTTCGAATTCTTTAATGAAAATAATGTCGCTGATTACATTCAAATTCCGTGGGTCAATGTTAAGGCTGTTTATGCACAAGTCAGCAAGAAACACATAGGGCGTCGTTTCAGGGTAACCACTGACAGTGGAAATTTTGATTTTTCCGCAAAAGAATCTGGCAAAGTACTTAAAGTTATGCGAGAACATCTCGGAGATGAAAAAGTGTTGCGCCAACCGACGCTATGGCGTAGTGTGTTAGCACGATTTAAGAAACGAAAGGACGTTTGAGACGTCAGTAGGACACTAAATGAAGCAATTACAAAAAAGTCAAATTATACGATATTTTACGATTATTTTTGCCTTAGAAATTGTGGCTGTTAGCATTAACTTCTTTTATGCACCGGCAAAGGTCGCTGCAGGTGGCGCCACGGGTTTTGCCATTTTGGTCAATGAATTAACCGGCGTCGATCGTGCCATTACGGTATTAGTAGTTAATATGATCATGATTGTTTTGGCGGCAATCTTTTTGGATCGTGGTACCACGGCTCGTATTACGCTAGGTAGTTTTTTATTACCTGTTTTACTGAAAATTACACCTAGTTTTCAAATTCTAACAGATCGTACCTTAGCTGTTTTGGTTGGTGGCAGTATTTTTGCTGTTGGGGTCGCACTTTTGTATCGTATTGATGCTTCGAGTGGCGGTACAGCTGTTCCACCGATGATTTTAAAAAAATATTTTCGCATTACACCAGCCTTATCTCTACTAGCAATTGATACAGTAGTGTCATTAGGTAATTTAGTGACGCAAGGGCTTGAAGCGCTTATTTTAGCGTTGTTTTCATTGGTAATCACGGCGTTTGTGATGAATTATATTGAGACAGGTTTAGACCGACGCAAAATGGTTTATATTACGACTAATGAGCGAATTGACGAATTAAAACAGTATTTGCTAGATGGCGACAAGGGTTTTACGATTATGGATGTTAGAGGCGGTTACATGGGTGATGGCCGAGAAATGTTGATGGTTGTCTTGGACAATCAAGAATACAATCATTTTCTACGAGGCATTCACGAGGTTGATCCCGAGGCGTTCACAATTGCGTATGACATTAGTGAAGCACATGGCGGCACATTTCTTTAAGGGCATGAATTAGCCATTCATGTCTTTTTTGTTTTTTTATGAATATGCTAAGATGTTTAATGAGGAAAAAAATTATGAAACCCGAAATCACATTTTTGACTACTGACGACATTGCACAAGCAACAACGTTATATATTGACGTATTTTCGAAGGCACCTTGGTGTGAGCAGAATGACTATGACGATATTTTTCGATATATCACACGTCTTTTACAAATGAATACTAATCGCTGCTATGTTTATAAAAAAGCTGACCATATCATAGCCATGGCACTGGGATATGTGAAACCGTGGCATTTGGGTATTGAATATCAGTTGGATAATTTTTTTGTTGATGCGAATTATCAAGGATAAGGTGTTGGAACTGAATTACTTGTTTCAATCAAAAATGATTTGATAAAAAATGATATACCTGCCATTATTTTAGAGACAGAAAGTCATACGCCGGCTGAAAAGTTTTATCGGCATAATGGTTTTGATGCGTTAGCGGCACAACGGTCACTAACATTAACTTGTCAACTAATTTCATAACTGTTGACCATAAAATGACATTTTTATCTGTGATACTGCAATCTTAATAAAAAATGTGATAATATAAAATCACGTGTGAATTTTTTAATTTTGGGATCGAGGGTCATGATATGTCATCTTTTAAATGTATAATTTGTGGTATTATTAGTGCAACTTTATTTGGTATTAGTGGCATACTGGCTAGTATTTTATTTCGACAAGCGACGGTGGCACCAGAATGGCTAGTGGGCGTTAGAATGTTGTGTGCAGGTGCGATTTTACTTTGTGTGCTGACTTTCTTTACTAAAGAGGCTGTTTTTTCGGTTTGGCGGCATAAAAACACAGCATTTTTGATCATTTTGTTTGGTCTTTTTGGTGTTTTGCTGGCGCAATCAAGTTTCTTTTTGTCGGTTTATTATGGGGATGCAGCCACAGCAACAGTGTTGCAATCACTCGGACCGGCGATCATTGTTGTGTTGATGAGTATATTTAGTAAACGGTGGCCATCGCGCGTTGAGTTTGTTGCGATTGTTTTGGCACTATTGGGTGTCTTCTTGTTAGTAACTAATGGTGACATTAACCATCTGAAAATCAATCCAAGAGCACTTTATTGGGGTATTATATCAGCGTTTGGTTTGGTAGGGTATACCTTGATCCCAAAACCGCTGTTACATCAAACCCCACCTTTAGTTATTGTGGGTTGGGGATTATTAATAGGTGGACTGGTCGCTAATTTCATACATCCAGTGTGGCATATTTCGAGGGCTGTTGACTTGCAAGATATCTGGATTGTTCTCGCAATTGTTTTATTTGGAACGTTGATACCGTATGCACTGTACGTCATGAGCCTAGCAGGTCTAAAACCATCATCTGCTAGTTTGTTGGGCACCATTGAACCGTTAGTCGCAACGACCTTGTCGGTGACATTACTAGGGACCCACTTGAGAGGTTTGCAGTTGATTGGCATCTTACTCATCTTGTCAACGATTTTGTTGATTAGTTTACCACTCAAAAAAATATTTACCAATAGAATCGTAACTCGTGGGTGATAAACAGACCGACGAGTTTTTTTATTTAAAAATAGACGTTGAATTTTGATATTTTCAGTCAAAAAATGTTGACATTTGCAATCAGCGTGATATACTAATAGTTGTAGTTAGCACTCACGTATATAGAGTGCTAAAACGAAAAAATCTCGGAGGTATGAATCCATGTTGAAGCCATTAGGTGATCGTGTGATTATTGAAGTAACGGAAGCTGCAGAACAAACTGTCGGTGGGATTGTGTTGGCAAGTAATGCCAAAGACAAGCCTGTTACTGGTAAAGTTGTAGCTGCGGGAACGGGTTATGTCTTGAATGATGGCACAATTCGTGATTTGACAGTTAAAGTAGGCGATGAAGTCTTGTTCGATAAGTATGCAGGGCAAGAAGTGTCATTTGAAGGACAAGATTACTTGTCGCTTCATGAAAAAGACATTGTGGCAATCGTTGAATAATAATCAAATCAAAGGAGATAGTTAAATCATGGCTAAAGAATTAAAGTTTTCAGAAGACGCACGTTCTAAGATGAAGGCCGGCGTTGATAAGTTAGCTGATACAGTTAAAACAACAATTGGACCTAAAGGTCGCAATGTTGTCTTAGAGCAATCTTACGGTGCACCAACCATTACTAACGATGGTGTGACAATTGCTAAGGCAATCGAATTAGAAGATCACTTTGAAAATATGGGCGCTAAGTTAGTTGCTGAAGTTGCTTCAAAAACTAACGACATCGCCGGTGATGGTACAACAACAGCCACAGTTTTGACACAAGCTATTGTTGGCGAAGGTCTAAAAAACGTCACAGCTGGTGCTAACCCTGTTGGTATTCGCACTGGTATTGAAAAAGCAACAGCAGCAGCAGTTGCCAAGTTGCACGAAATGTCACACACGGTTAATACAAAAGATGAAATTGCCCAAATTGCGTCGATTTCAGCCGCTAATGAAGAAGTCGGTCATTTGATTGCTGAAGCAATGGACAAAGTTGGTAACGACGGTGTCATTACGATTGAAGAATCAAAGGGTATTGAAACAACCTTGGATGTTGTTGAAGGTATGCAATTCGATCGCGGCTACATGTCACAATATATGGTCACTGATAATGATAAGATGGAAGCCAACTTGGACAATCCATATATCTTGATTACTGACAAGAAGATTAGCAATATTCAAGACATTTTACCAGTTCTACAAAGTGTTGTGGAACAAGGTCGTGCGTTGTTGATCATTGCTGATGATATTACTGGTGAAGCATTGCCAACATTGGTTTTGAACAAGATGCGTGGTACATTCAACGTTGTAGCTGTAAAAGCACCTGGATTTGGTGACCGTCGTAAGGCGCAACTTGAAGATATTGCCATTTTGACTGGTGGTACAGTAATTACCGATGATCTTGGTCTAAACTTGAAAGATGTTACAATCGAACAACTCGGATCGGCTGCTAAGGTTAATGTTACTAAGGACAATACAACTATTGTTGAAGGTGCTGGTGATAAGCAAGCTACAGCAGAACGTGTGGCAACTTTGAAACAACAAATTTCAGAGACAACTTCTGACTTTGATCGTGAAAAGTTACAAGAACGTTTGGCAAAGTTAGCTGGTGGTGTTGCCGTCATTAATGTTGGTGCGGCCACAGAAACTGAATTGAAAGAACGTAAGTACCGTATTGAAGATGCTTTGAATGCGACACGTGCTGCCGTTGAAGAAGGTTTCGTTGCTGGTGGTGGTACGGCTTTGGTTAACGCCATTTCAGCTGTTGAGGCATTGTCTGAAACTGGTGATGTGCAAACTGGTATTAACACAGTGATTAAGGCGCTTGAATCACCAGTTCGCCAAATTGCTGAAAACGCTGGTTTGGAAGGCTCAGTGATCGTCAACAAGCTAAAGGATCAAAAAGAAGGCTTTGGCTACAATGCTGCTACTGACGAGTGGGTTGACATGATTGCTGCTGGTATCGTTGATCCAACCAAGGTAACGCGTTCAGCTTTGCAAAATGCCGCCTCAGTGTCAGCTTTGTTGCTAACAACTGAAGCAGTTGTTGCAGAACAACCTAAAGAAGAAGCACCTGCAATGCCACAAGGTGGTATGCCAGGAATGATGTAAGGACATATTTAAAAGCAACCCGTAATTGGGTTGCTTTTTTTATTTGAAAAAACTTGACAAGTGTATCTAATAGATATAATATAATGGAATGGATATATCTATTAGATACACAAGGGGTACTTTATGTATGAACTATATATTTTAGGTCAGTTGCTATTCACGGACCGCTCAGCATATAAATTACGTTTTGTCTTGGAAAATATTTTGGGCGCTCATCGAAAAGTTAGTTTTGGTGTTTTGTATCCCTTACTGGACAAGAT
Organism: Leuconostoc sp. S50; assembly: GCF_016624925.1. Classification (NCBI taxonomy): domain Bacteria; kingdom Bacillati; phylum Bacillota; class Bacilli; order Lactobacillales; family Lactobacillaceae; genus Leuconostoc; species Leuconostoc sp. S50. The sequence continues at coordinate 124,932 of NZ_JACVUE010000004.1, forward strand.
GAAAGCTGCTGGAACAATTGTGATGACAGATGATCTTGATTGGCGTGGCAAGAAAAAAATACATGTCACGTCCGCTGGGAGAGCTCGTTTTGATGAATTAATGAAAGCGCCAGTACAACAAAATGCGCATTTAGACGATGTTTATTTATTTAAATTATCTGGCTTGGAATTGGTTGATGAACAATTGGCACATCAAATCATCAATGATTTTCGTTCGGAAAAATTAGCGCAACGTGATGGTTACAAGGAACATTTGGCTGATTTAGAAAGTCGACATGCAGGCGCCTCTTTTTTGCCCTCTGCGCGAAGATTGAATCAGTTGCAAATTGATTTAGCCAACACATATTTAGAATATGTCGACAAGATTGAAAGTGAGTTAGAATAATGCAAAATTCAGGACACGAAAAAACAAACCCTAAGCGCTGGTTAGCGTTAATTGCAATTTCACTTGGGGTGTTTATGGCTTTGATTGACACGACAGTTGTCAATGTTGCTTTACCTAGCATTCAAACGAGTTTGAATGCATCATATTCCGATTTACAATGGGTCATTTCCTCTTATACAATTGTTTTTTCAGTCTTGTTGTTAATTTGGGCAAAACTGGGTGATTTATACGGTCGCAAATTGATGTTTATGATTGGACTAGTTATCTTCACGATTGGTTCTGGGCTTGATGCTGCATCAACGACCATTGGCATGTTACATATTTTCCGTGCAATCCAAGCTATTGGTGGATCTGCACTCATGTCACTATCATTTGCTTTAATTGGCACAAGTTTTGATGGCAAAGAGCGTGGTATTGCTTTGGGCATTTTGAGCTCAATTATTGGTCTTTCAACTGCTTCGGGTCCACTGTTAGGTGGTTGGCTTGTTGATGCGTTTTCATGGCAATCTATTTTCACAATTAATTTGCCTGTTGGCGTCGTAACATTGATTTTGGCATGGCTTTTCATTTCTAACAAACAGGTCCATCATGCTAGTGGTCAAGTCGATTTTTTGGGTATGCTGTTATCTGCTGGGACAATCTTTTCTTTGGTTTTTGGCTTGGTTCAAAAGGAAATGCACACTAATTGGGGTTGGGGTAATCTTCAAGTTGCTGGCTACTTGGTAGCAGCTGTTGTCCTGTTTGCATTGTTCATTTGGCGACAAAAGACTGCTAAAAATCCCATGATGGATTTGAGCATGTTCAAATCATCTTCATTTACAGGTGCAGTTATTATTGCCTTTTTCTTGGGTGCTGGTTTGTATGGCTTTTTTGCTTATCTTTCTACCTTTATGCAAAACTATGTCGGCTATACAGCTTGGCAAACTGGGTTGCGTCAAGCAACTATATCAGGTTTCTCACTGATTTTAGGACCAATCGCTGGTATGTTGACAAATCGTTTACGACATGGCTATATGCTGGCATTTTCAGCATTTTTTATAGGAATTGGTTTGTTTACCTTGAGCGCATTGACGAGTGAGACAGCAACATTTGCTGATTTCTGGCCTGCATTTATTATTATTGGTATCGGAGGTGGCTCGATAAATCCGCCAATGACAACAGCGGCGATGTCGTCGGTCCAACCTTATCAAATGGGAATGGCTTCGGGCATGATTTCGACTTTCATGCAAGTTGGGGTTAGTTTTGGTGTGGTGTTTCAAGGATTGCGATTGGCCGATGGCTATCAAACAGGTTTGACGCACCATTTTGTCACTTTGAGTCATGTACCGAATGCTATCATCACGGCATTACACAAAGTCTTGGTTGAGGCAGGACCGTTTTCTGGTCATGCAATTATTACTAGCAAGCGTGTTATAGCTACACCTTATGCTCATGAGTTAGAATTAGCTGTTCGACAAGCATTTGATTATGGTTTTATCAATGTTACACGTTTGGATGCGATTCTGTTGATTATTGGTGGTGTTCTCGCTGCAATTTTGATCAAAACAGGTGGCAATAATCCTTCATAATGGTACAAAATAAAAACACGGCATACCGGATGATGAACACCCGATATGTCGCGTTTTTATTTATGTTAAAGATTGAAAAATTGTCATCAAAGTGACCCAAAACGGTTAGTTGAAAACAACAGTATGTTTCTGTTTAATATTGGCATTAAAGGTATCCAAAACGTTGATAATTGCTCTTAATGATGTGATTCACAGCCCTTAAAAAAGAGTGATCAGGATTTTCTGTGATAAGCAATAAGGACTGCAACTTAACCATGAACAATGAAACATTACCATAAGCATCAAATTCATCTGCATTAATATGGTTTAGGTCTGTTAGCCATTCTGTCAACTCTTCATCAGTTATCAATTTGGTATGACTCAAATGCTGAACGGGTATGACCAAACGCCCAGGTTCATCGGCTGTGAACAAAAATGGACGATGCAATACATTTTTAATTGTAGTCAAGAATGCAATAATATCTTGGTGATTTAATGATTGAAAATTAATAATTTCATCTATCAAGTCAGCGCTGTGTGCAATACCATGAGCCCAGCCGTGTAAAGTCAAACCTCTGAAATCATTTTCTAATTGCAAATAAGAAATGGTTTGCTTAATAAGTTCACGTTCTTGTTGTTGCGACAAAAATGGCGAGTTATTGTGGTGATAAGCTAACGCTGCCAAAAAGAGTGCCGTAAAACTTCTTTTGAAAATGGACTCATCGTCCTGATAATTATCAATGTTGGTGAGTAAAAATCGGTTACGCAACAAACGTTGTGTTACTTCTTGCTGTTGCTTTAATGTTAAATTGCCAGTTGTCACTGCCTCTGCAAATAGATTGTAATTTAACGTGTCTCGGAGTTCTGAATCTAGTGAGCCAATATTTGTAATCATCTGATCTAACAAATCGTCTGGAATAGATTGACCTTCAGACTGACTTAGTCGTTCCAATTTTTCTTTTAGCGACATGCCAAATGTTCACTCCTTAATCCAAATATTAAGCCAATGCACCCATTGGGTCCCAAGGGGCGAGCAATTTTGGCGTAGCGTTATCATAAATATCGACTAAGTCAGCGCCGAGAAATTCTTTTTTAACCACAACTTGATAGGCATACTCACTCATCCATTCGTCAGACATTGTGAAATATCCTTTTTTACCGGCTTTTTCACCCCATGAATTTTCGACTTTCCACTTGGTTGGTTGACCATTTTCGTCAAAATCAACACCGGTCAATACCATAGCATGTGTCATTAAACTTTCGCCATAGTCAAGGCGTTGGGCCTTTGTCATTGTTGAATCAATGTCAAATAGTGAATCAGTTGCAAAGACGCCGTCCGCCATCAGACCATTGTCGCGATCTACTTGAGGTCCCATATCAACACCAAACCAGACGCTTTGACCTGCTTTCAATTGTGCAATAGCAAGTGATTTCATTTTATCAATAGTCACGTTGAGGTGCTTAACTTCTCGTCCACCGACAACGTTGCCAAGCATATCAACATTATAAGTGGCATTAAATGGCTTGTCATCAGTAGGCGCATTAATAATTGAAACGTAATTGCTCAAATCCCAACCAACAAATTTGTCGAAATAGGTTTGAGGTGTCAAATCACGCTCAATGTGGAAGTTCTGTGATTCATCACGATACTCAAAGTCAAATTTAATTGGTGGTTCACCAAATGTAATTGACAATACGCGGTAGACATTAGCCAACATTTTCTGACGTGTATTTGTAATTTCTTGCTCACCGGCGTGATTAGCTACTAGTTCCCGCAAAATAACAGCATCGTGGCGCAAAAGTGTGTTGAATGTCGTGTTAAACTCTTTTGACGCAGAAGAGGCTTGTGACTCTGGATAAGCTGATTGTGGTACAACACCATACTTGTCGATGATAGCAACAATCATATCCCATTGACCGCCATCTTGTTGTGGCGTTGCTAATAAGAAGGCGACGCGACGTGAATCCAGTGGTTCATTGGCAGTGTTTAAAATATTTTCATAAAAGTAATTAGCTTTTTCAAATTTATCCCAGAAAAAAGTGTAACTTTGGGATAATTGGAACTCGTCGCTGAGATGAAACATATCTTTCATGTCATGACGCATGGTATTCAAAGCAGCAAACATCCAGCAACGACCAGATTGTTTTTGATTAGCGACTTTGCCTGTATCGAGGTCAATGGCAAAGGTTGGCACGTTGGCATTAACAACCTCTTGATTGTAACTTGCATTGTTAATACCATTTTTGGTGACGGCACGGCGAACAACTGCATTTTGTGATGTTGCTGTTCCTTCACGGAATTGTGCAATTGATTGCGTTGTAATTTCTGAAGACATAATGAACTCCTTTTTAATAATAAGTCCAATATAGCGCTTTTTAAGATGTGCTTCAAGAGACGATGTCAGCAATTTGTTGTGTGGTATGATAATTACCGAGGTAATATACGATGACTTTTTATTCTGCCAAGTATTTGGTACAACAAACTAACATTAATGATACAATCGGCATTTATTTGATGGTGATTGCTTTTGTGTTCATGGCTGTTGGTGCAGTGGCGTTTTTGCGTAATCGTATGCAAACACGTTATCGTGATTTAAGTATTATTGCGTTGCTATTATTTCTTTTTTTGGCGGGTGCTCGTTATACGGACTATCAGCAAGCCAAATCACGTGATGATCAACAAACCCAAATGGCTTCATTTGTCAGTGAATTTGCGACGACACAGGGTGTTGCGAAAGATAAGATATTTTTTAACACGCAAGCTGTCAGTGATGGCATGATTGTTAAAATGTCTAAAAAATATTATCGTGTCACTATTAGTGCAGATCAGCAATCCTATAGTTTAACGCGTGCTTATCTAGTTAATCCGGAAGTGAAGGTTGTCAAATGAGTATTTATTTACCAATTTTAACGAAACTTGCTATTGGTCTATTTGCCTTAATCGTGCAAATCAATATTATGGGCAAAGGCAATTTGGCACCAACTAATGCACTGGATCAAGTACAAAACTATGTTTTAGGTGGCATTATTGGTGCCGTCATTTACTCTGATACTATCACTGTTTTTCAATTCACTATTGTGCTGATCATTTGGACAATGTTGGTGATGACGGTCAAATTCATGAAAGAACATAATCACTTCGTCAAACTCCTTATTGACGGACAACCAAAAGTAGTGGTTGAGCGTGGTGAAGTAGCTATTAAAAATGTGTTGCGTGCTGGCTTATCAGCAAATGATCTAATGTTTAAATTACGCGCACAGAGTGTTTACGATTTGTCAAAAGTCAAGCGTGCCGTTCTTGAGCAGAATGGTCAACTAACAGTGATTCTTGAAGGTGAAGAAAATATGAAGTATCCCATCATTTTTGACGGCCAAATTAACGCTGATTTGCTTGATTTGATTGGTCGTGATTCAGAATGGTTGGTAGACGAGGTCAAGCGACAAGGATATGAGCAAGTCAGTGATATTTTTGTTGGCGAGTATCTTGACGGACAGGTACGTTTAACACCATACGAACGTCATTAAGGTGTAAACGCTTGCATTTTAGGCTAAAAAGTATCATGATTAGCTTAGAAGAAGGTGTAACAAATGACAAAACAAGTAGGATTAACGGATAAGCAACAACTGACGGCACTGACGCATGCTGCGGAAAGTGCCCAATTACCCTTTCTAGCTGAAAGTCAAGATGAGCTAAGAGTTTGGATTGACCATGACGAGAATATTTTTGTCGTTATCAAAGGCGGACCAACAGGGTTTCAGGCAGATCTTTTATTTGGTGATGTTGGTATTATGATTCTAAAGAAAAATCTAGAATTACCCACGGAAGCTGACTTGTTAGCCTTTATGTCACTGATTACTAATGACGATGTACAAGATTTTCTCTTAGGGTATGTTTTGGAAGCGCCTAAGAAAGGACGAGACGCTTATTTTCAAGCCTTAGATCAGCAATTTGATGATTTTGTCGCGACACTTTAATTGTGTCGCGTTTTTATTTTCTGATACAATGAATATCAGAGGATTTTTGAAATGATGACACCAAAACAATTTTTAGATTTAGTTGAAATTCGCGTGGTGATTCCTAGCGTTGCGCCGCTTTTAGTCGGATTGGTGTACAGTCAATGGCAGTATAGCAGATTAAATTGGTTAAACGCTGCATTGTTGATTATTGCGACTGTCAGTGTGCATCTTGCGGTGAATACGTTCAATCGCTATGAAGATAATAAGCGACAAAAAGCAAACGATTTTTTGAGGGAACAAGCTGCTGGTGAGGTGATTACTGATAAACAAGTTTTACACGTCGCCATGTGGTTGGCGTTAATTGCTGTTGTAGCAGGCATTGCAGTGGCGTTGTTGACTGACTATGTGACATGGATTATTGGTATTTTGAGTTTTGTGATTGGTTATTTGTATTCTGCTGGCCCAAAGCCAATTACCAATACACCGTTTGGTGAAATTGTCTCAGGTATTACAATGGGCTACTTTATATTTGTGGCACAAGTGTACGTCAACACGAGAATGACACCAACGGTGAGTGTCTTGCTGCAATGGTTTATTGTCAGTTTACCGTTGGTGATATTTATTGCAGAAATTATGTTTGCGAATAATATTGCCGATCATGATGAGGATGAAAGCAATAATCGACATACATTGGTCCATTATATGGGGATTGCGTCGGCTAAGCGCATGTATGTTTTTTTTGCCATTTTGGCGTTTGTTGAATTGCTGATTGCTACAAGTGTGGGCTGGTTGCCAATTACAACATACGCTATGATTGCACTGTTACCAATTGTCTTAAAAAATGCCAAGGGCTTTGTAGACCGCCCAATCAAAAGAGAGACATTTGTTTTGGCCATTAAAAATTTGGTTGTTGTGATGTTGGGGATGACCGTTGTGATTATGGCTGGTATATGGTTATAAAAAAACCTGTGATGTTTAACGTGGATTTAAAAAGTTAGCGTAACTTTTTAAATCCGCATTGTATGTCACAGATTTTTTATTTGAAGCGATTTAAATTTTCGACACTATCAACAGTGTATTGTTTTTTTTCTAAATGTTTGATAAGCTTGTCTAACTGTTCACTTTCTGCCTGTAGGGGTAATGTGAAAAGAACGGTCAACGGTTCACCTTCAGAGCGAATCGTTAATAAAGATTCGACGTTTGAGTAACGAGTGATAATCTTCGATATTTTACTTAGATCACCCTGCTTATTATGTGTTGCCACAGCGATAGCAACACCGCCAGAGCGAACGGACCAACTTTGAGATAATAAATCCATTAAAGCATCATGTGTGAAAATGCCATAAAATTGATGATTTTCATCTAAAACAGCTATAAAAGGTAAATCGCGAATGGCAAAGAAAACTTCGTAGAATTTGCTTGTGGTATAAATAAATTTAGTTGAGTTGCGCATAATAGCCGTTGCTGGCAAACTCATATCACCGCCTTTGGCAATGTGCTCAAAGACGTGTTGTTTATAAATGTTCCCACGAAAAAGGCGTCCAGACTCATCTAATATAGGCATGGTGCGAGTGTGAGCGTTGTCTGGATTATCGAAAATATCATAAACTTCTTGAATTGTCGTATTTTCGGTCACAGTGGTCAATTGTGATTTTGGGATAACTAAAGATTTTTGAAACATATTCGTGTCCTAATCTAATTTTTTTATCATGAAACCGCCATACAATATGATAACACAAAATCACGCTGCGCGCGTGGTATACTGGAAGAAGTGAAATTATAGAAAGAAATAGTCATTATGAAATTTATTTTTGGGTTAGGAAACATTGGTGAAAAGTACGATCAGACGCGTCATAACATTGGATTCATGGCAATTGATGCTTTTGCGGCTGCTCACAATGCGACTTTTTCACCAACAAAACAGTTCGCATTAACCGCTAAAATTCAAGTTGACGGCGTACCAGTTATGCTGGTCAAGCCGACCACTTATATGAATGATTCAGGTAAAGCGGTTCGGGCAATTTTAGATTACTATGATGGTGATGTGACTGATATCATGGTGTTAGCTGATGACATGGATATGCCCTTTGGCAAATTACGTTTTCGTGCGAAAGGATCAGCCGGTGGACACAATGGACTCAAAAGTATTATGGCGCACACAGATTCACAAACATTTTTGCGCTTGAAGTTTGGACTGGGACACCCAGAGCATGAAAAACAAGTGGTGATTAACTATGTTTTGGGTCATTTTTCAAAAGCAGAGTCAGAAATCGTCGAGACAATGCTTGCACGCAGCACGCAGGCCATTTCTGATTGGATCAACGGGGCAACAATCGCCGAGTTAAGTAATCAATATAACGGGTAAATGAGTTTAGTTAAATATTTAAGTCAAACAGATACAATTCAAACAATTGTCAAACAAGCAACTGGTGCCGCAACACAGTTGCTTTTAGGTGTGAATGGCACAGTAAAGGCAGCAAGCATTGCTGCTATTTTTAATGCTAATCCTCGACAAGTATTGGTCATTGCCGACACACAAACGCATGCCGAGCAACTTTATTTTGATGTTGCTGCGTTAGTTGAGGATGTATACCAGTTTCCAGCAGAAGAATCAGTGGCAACAGAGATGGCGATTAGTTCATCAGAATTACGCTTGCAGCGTTTACAAACACTGATGGCACTTGTGACTGGTCAACCTATGATCGTTGTGACTAATTTAGCGGGTGCAGAGCGTCTACTGCCTGATATGGCAACCGTCACTGCTGCTCGCTTGACGATTCGCGTTGGTGAGACCTATGAATTTTCAGAGATCAAGAACACGTTGATGATGATGGGGTACTCACCAGTAAAGCTCGTACAAACACCCGGTGAGTTCGCGCAACGTGGTTCAATTATTGACATTTATCCGCTAACAGCCAACGATCCGATTCGTTTGGATTTTTTTGACGATGAATTAGATCAATTAAAACAATTTGATGTTACAAGCCAAAAAAGCATCGCTAGTTTAGAAGCAGTAACAATTGATCCAGCAACTGACTTTGTTGTGTCAGAGTCACAATACGATCAGGCTAAATTAGCCATTGAAACCGCGTTTAGTGATAATCGTACCCGCCTAAACGGGGCTGCAAAAAAACATGCTACTGACGGTTTTGCTTTAACACAACATGTTCTAAACGCCCATGAACGTGGACCGGAATTGTTGCCTTATATGCAATATTTTTTCAACGGACAAACAACCTTACTCGATTATTTTCGTGATGACGCTTTGATAGTGATTGATGAGTACACGCGTCTCACCGAAACAAGATTACAGCAATTAACCCGTGACCAAGAATGGATTGACAAACAAATTGAAAGCTTTCAATTATTGCCACACCAAACATGGCGTGTTAACATTGCTGATCAAATTGCGCATAATCAACGCACCAGTTTATATTTGGCCAACTTTCAACGTGGTTTGAATCGTATTAAATTTGATGCAATGGTTGAAATAACAACGCGACCAGCGAACCAATATTATGGCCAAATCAATGCCCTCAAGAATGATTTAACATACGCACAAGAGGCTGGGGCGACAGTCATTTTGATGATTGATGATGCCAAGCAGCGTCATGATTTTGCGTCGTCACTTGTTGATTTTAAAATACCAATTACTGAAACAACCGAAGTCTTACCTAATCAAGTTCAGATTATGTCTGGCGCGTTGACAGCGGGATTTGAGTGGCCACAGTTGCATTTGACAGTATTCACGCAACGAGAATTATTTGCACAAACGCACAAAACAGCACCACGTACGCGAAAGATTGCTAACGCAGAGCGTTTGAAATCGTATAATGAGTTGAACGTTGGTGATTATGTCGTTCACATTAATCATGGTATTGGACGTTACGAAGGCCTTCAAACCATTGAAGCAGATGGTGGCAAGCAAGATTATCTATCAATTGCTTATCAACAAAACGCTAAGATTTTCATTCCAGTGACGCAACTGAATTTAATTCAGAAATATATTGGTGCGTCAGATGCTGCTAAGGCACCAAAGCTGAATAAGTTAGGTGGTAGTGAATGGGCTAAAACCAAACGACAAGTTGCGGCAAAGATAGAAGATATTGCGGATGATTTGCTTGAATTATATGCCAAGCGTGAAGCACAACAAGGGTTTGCTTTTCCACCAGACGATACCGCGCAATTGAAGTTTGATACAGCCTTTCGCTATCCTGAAACCCCAGACCAAATTCGCAGTATCGAAGAAATTAAAGTTGATATGCAAAAAATCAGACCAATGGATCGCTTATTGGTTGGGGATGTCGGCTTTGGTAAGACGGAAGTTGCCTTACGTGCAGTGTTTAAAGCGGCTCATGCTGGAAAACAAGTTGCCTTTTTAGCACCAACAACGATTTTGGTACAACAACATTATGAAACAATGAAAGCGCGGTTTGACGATTTTCCAGAAATCAGAATTGGCGTATTGAGTCGCTTTCAGACACCATCTCAAAACAAAGCGGTGATTAGCCAACTCAAGGCACATGAATTAGATGTTGTGGTTGGCACGCATCGTTTGTTAAGTCAAGATGTTAACTTTGCTGACTTAGGGTTGTTGATTATTGATGAAGAACAACGTTTTGGCGTCAAACATAAAGAACGCCTCAAGCAGTTGCGCACTAGCGTTGATGTGTTGACATTGACAGCGACGCCAATTCCGAGAACATTGAATATGGCAATGGTCGGAGCACGTGATTTGTCAGTCATTGAGACACCACCAGCCAACCGTTATCCCATTCAGACTTATGTCATGGAAGCTGATTGGACTGTGGTACGTGATGCCATTGAAAAAGAAATTGCACGTGATGGACAAGTCTTCTATTTACACAACCGTGTGATGGATTTAGATCGTGTTGTGAGTCAAATCGAAGATCTTGTGCCAAGTGCCAGAGTGGCAGCAATTCATGGTCAAATGTCTGAGACACAGTTAGAAAGTATTTTATATGATTTCTTGAATGGTGAATATGATGTTTTGGTGACAACAACAATTATCGAAACTGGTGTGGATATTCCTAACGCTAATACCTTAATTGTGGAAAATGCTGATCACATGGGATTGTCACAATTGTATCAATTGCGTGGTCGGGTTGGAAGATCAACACGACTGGCTTATGCATATTTCACTTATCCATTTACTAGAACACCTTCTGAAGAAGCTGAAAAACGATTGGAAGCAATTCGCGACTTTACTGAATTGGGCTCTGGTTTTAAAATTGCAATGCGTGATTTGAGTATTCGTGGTGCGGGTGATTTGTTAGGCAAGCAACAACATGGCTTTATTGACTCTGTGGGTTATGATATGTATACACAGATGTTGAAAGACACTGTTGCTCAAAAGCAAGGGCAGGCTGTTACTTCAGATCAACCAGAAACAGATGCTGAGCTGATTTTAGGAGTTCTAGCTTATCTACCAGACGATTATGTCAGTGATAATGCGCAAAAAATTGAACTTTATACACGAGTACGGCAAGCAAAGACAGACGATGTGTTTGAAGATATTGAAGCGGACATGTTGGATCGATTTGGCGAAATGCCGGATGAAGTGGCGCGCTTATTGTTGGTCGGTCGGATTAAACAATTGGCTGATCAAGCGCAAATTGTCAATATACGGCGTCAACGTAAGCAGTTAGCCATTACATTTAATGCACAAGCCACGGCAAAGTTATCAGGTGAGACAATTTTTGAAGCGCTCATAGATGTGCCACTGAAAGCAGCAGTACGAACAGAATCAGGTGACTTGCAGGTAATATTGACCGTCAATGATGTTGCTGAAAGCAGTATATGGCTCAATATTTTGAGAGATTTCCTATTAGTCGTGATTGAAAAAGAACAAACTGAACTAGAAAAGGAGTAACTTATGCGTTTAGATAAATACCTTAAAATTTCTCGCTTAATTAAGCGGCGTACCGTTGCAAAAGAAATTGCCGATCAGGGACGTATTTCAATTAATGGTAAGGTGGCAAAGTCTTCAACAGATGTTGCTACAAACGATGAACTTGAAATTCGTTTTGGTAACAAAACGGTGACGGTCAAAGTGGTTAAGATTGTGGAAACGACCAAAAAAGAAGAATCTGCTGATATGTACGAGGTTTTGCGTGAAACGTATGCGCAAGACTTCCGAGAAGTTGGTGACGAAAAGTAAGCATAATTATTAAACAAGTCTAAAGATTGTTGAAAAGTGTTAAAGAACGTGCGACACTTGTTATAGGTAAAATTCACATGGCGGTTTATAGACAAAAAAAACAATCAAATATTACGCCACTTAATCCAGCAATTGCACGTGAAATTCAAAATTCTGAATTAGCAAATGCACAGGCAGCGAAGCATTATCGTAGAGCCCATGCGCGTCGCGAGAAAAACATTTTATTGATTGGCGCGCTAGTGGCGACTATTTTTGCCGTGCAATTATTGATTGGTCAGGTAAAACTACATGCGGCTAATCAGCAGCTGACCAAAACTCAGGATCGCTTGGAACACGTTCAAAAAACAAATACGCAGTTAGCGACAAATGTTAAGCGTCTTAAAAACCCTACTTATTTGCAACAATTACTACGCGATAAGTATGGTTACTCAAAACCCGGCGAAATCATTTATAACTTACCTGCAGATAATAACTAGGAGAAGCACCCGAAGGGGTGCCTTTTTCATAATAATGGAAAAAATTAAACAAGCAATTAAACAAAAGTCGTGGCCAGCAACGGTTATTGTGGCTGTTTCTGGTGGCGTGGACTCTGTTGTGTTACTCCACGCACTAGCGCAAATGCCAATCCGGATTGTCGTCGCGCACGTCAACTATCATTTACGCCCAGAAAGCGATGCAGATGCGTCTTTTGTGGCCAAACTAGCCCAAAAAATGAATGTCATTTTTGAACAGCGTGACTGGCAAAACAGACCTAATCATGCCATTGAAAAAGAAGCTCGAATTTTTCGCTATGATTTTTTTAATGCGTTAGCAGATCGGTATCAAACGGACACCATCGTCGTAGCGCATCATGCTAATGACCAGGCAGAAACAGTTTTATTGAAAATGATTAGAGGTGGTCAATTACGTCAGATGGCGGGCATGATGACTAAAACGAATCGTATTATTCGTCCTTTTTTGACGTTGACTAAACAAGAATTAATTGCCTATGCTCATCGTAATCAGTTAAAATGGCGAGAAGATAGTACTAACTCAGATCCAAATTATACGCCAAGAAACTTATTGCGTAATGATGTGCTGCCAAAACTCACAACCATTAATGCGCAAGCTGTTCGACATATTAATGACATGGCGCAACAAATTCAAAATCAAGAACGTTTAATTGACGAACAAGCTGCCATTTATGCGCAAAATATCGCGTCTTGGCATACGATTCCACAGGCATGGCAGGCACCTACATTAAAATATTGGTTGCAAGCACAACAAATATTTAATATTAAAGAGAGCCAAATTTTGCAAGCGCTTCAACTTCTCAATAATGATTCAAAGCCAAATGGTCGTATTACTTTGAATCAAGGTGTGCAACTAGTCAAAAGCTATAATCAACTTGGACTACAAAAAGAGCAAAATAGGGACCAAGTTTTGTCGCCAGTTATGTTAAAATTGAATCAACGGTATTTTTTGGCAAATAAGTCATGGTTATGGACTGATCACGAGCCAATTCTTGACGATTCCGCTGTTGCATTTGCAATCGGTTCTGAAAAGGCAGTGCTTTGCTTGCGTTTGGCTAACGCTAGTGATAAAATTGCTCTCATAAACGGCCATAAAAAGTTGAGACGACTAGCAATTGATGAAAAACTAACGTTACAAGAACGTGAAACAATGTTAGTGCTTACAACGGCGGATGATTGTATTGTCGCAGTGCAGGTACGCAACAATGAATGGCGTGTCAGTGCAGAATATACTGTTAAACAAAATACGCGGCCAAACTGGCTTGTATGGCGAATTGAGGAAACATAAGTGGATAACGATATAGAAGAAGTCTTGTACGATCAGGCAAGCATTCAGCAAGCAGCGCAGCGTTTGGGTAAGCAAATTACTGAAGACTACGCGGGCGAGCGTCCCTTGTTCTTGTCAGTCTTAAAAGGTGCATACCTTTGGACGGCTGATTTGATCCGTGAGGTTGATTTATACGCGGAATTAGAATTTATTAAAATTTCTAGTTATCACGGCGGCGTTGCAAGTACTGATGAAATCACATTGGTGACAGACATTCGGTCTGACGTCCAAAATCGTGATGTGATTATTTTAGAAGATATTGTCGATACTGGTCAATCCTTGCTGTTTATGAAAGAATTACTGGCTAAACGGGGTGCACGATCAATTAAAGTCGCGACTTTATTGGACAAAAAAGAGGGACGTAAGGTGGAAGTAACTGCTGACTATATTGGCTTTGATGTCCGTAATCAATTTGTGGTCGGATATGGTCTAGATTACAAAGACTTTTATCGGAACTTACCGTACGTTGGTATTTTGAAAAAAGAAGTGTACACCAAATAGAAATTGAGGAATTACGATGAAAAATAACAAAGGCGGTTTCTTTCGAAATAGTATTTTCTACGTCTTTATCTTTCTTGTTGTTGTTGGCATGTTTTATGGCTTGTTCGGTAACGATAAGTCAACGACTAAAACCTTAACATCAAGTGAATTTATTAAGGCGCTGAATGACAAAGAAATCAAGTCAATTACAGTGCAACCTGGTAACAGTATTTATAATATTACTGGTACTTATAAAAAAGCACAAACTGCTTCTAAAGATAGCGGTATTAGCTTCTTACAGCCAACGCAAAAGGTGACAAAATTCACGTCAACTTTGCTGCCTAACGATGCCTCACTAAAGGAAGTTACGCAAGCTGCAAGCAAGACGAAGACTGAATTAGTTACAAAACAGGCTGAAAATTCTGGTTTTTGGCTAAACTTGTTGGTATCACTCATTCCAGTGTTGCTAATCGTGGCTGTCTTCTATGTCATGATGAATCAAGCTGGTGGTGGTAAAGGCGGTCAAGGCGGTATGATGAGCTTTGGCAAGTCAAAGGCTAAGCCATCAGATCCCAAAGATAATAAAGTTCGGTTCGCCGATGTCGCTGGTGCAGAAGAAGAAAAGCAAGAACTGGTTGAAGTTGTTGAATTCTTAAAATCACCAAAGAAATTTGTGAGTTTAGGGGCTCGTATACCAAAGGGTGTTCTTTTGGAAGGACCTCCGGGAACTGGTAAGACATTACTGGCAAAGGCTGTCGCTGGTGAAGCCAGTGTACCATTCTTCTCAATGTCTGGTTCTGACTTCGTGGAAATGTTTGTTGGTGTGGGTGCTTCACGTGTTCGTGACTTGTTTGAAAACGCTAAGAAGTCAGCCCCGGCAATTATTTTTATTGATGAAATTGATGCTGTTGGTCGTCGCCGTGGTACCGGGATGGGTGGCGGTAACGATGAGCGCGAGCAAACTCTGAACCAAATTTTGATTGAAATGGATGGTTTTGAAGGTTCAGAAGGGGTTATTATTTTGGCTTCTACCAACCGTTCAGATGTATTGGATCCGGCTTTGCTTCGTTCTGGTCGATTTGATCGTAAGATTTTGGTTGGTGCACCAGATGTTAAAGGACGTGAAGCAATTTTGAATGTTCACGCCAAAAATAAGCCATTAGCTGACAACGTTGATTTGAAAGCAATTGCGCAACAGACACCAGGATATGTTGGTGCTGACTTAGAAAACTTGTTGAACGAAGCAGCGTTGTTAGCAGCTCGTCGCAATAAGAAAAAGGTTGATGCTGCTGATATTGATGAAGCGGAAGATCGTATTTTCCAAGGTCCTGCGAAAACAAATCGTGGTATGTCAGAATCAGAACGACGTACAACCGCTTATCACGAAGCGGGGCATGCTTTGGTTGGATTGGTCCGTTCAGAAGCCTCAGTTGTTCGTAAGGTAACAATCGTGCCACGTGGCCGTATTGGTGGTTATGCCCTAATGACGCCAAAAAACGATCGTTACAACTTGAAGTATTCTGAAGCTAAGGAACAATTAGCTGGTTTGATGGGTGGTCGTGCCGCCGAAATCTTCATGTTTAATGAAGCAAGTTCTGGTGCTTCCAACGATTTCCAACAAGCAACAGGATTGGCACGTCAAATGGTAACTGCTTTTGGTATGTCAGATAAGTTGGGTATGGTACAACTTGAAGGTAATGCCAGTGTTGGTTATGCTGATCAAGGTGGCAATCGCGCATATTCTGAAGAAACTGCACGTCTGATTGATGAAGAAGTTCGTCGTTTGGCACAAGAGGCTTTCAACGATGCGTTAACGATTTTGCAAGAGCACAAAGATAAGTTGACAGCTATTGCTGAAGCTTTGCTTGAAGTTGAAACGTTGGACGAAAGACAAATTAAAGACATTTATGAAACGGGTGAATTTACACGTAAAGATGTCCAAGATGATGATCAATTGGCAACTGCTAAGTCGTTTGAAGAAGCTAAGGCAGCAGCTGATGCAAAAGATTCTCAAGCTGAAGAAAAATATGAACATCCAGATAGTGAGTCAAAAGATGATGATACAACTTCCGATTCAGAAGTTGTTTAAGCACCTGATGATGCACCAACTGATGACAATCATGATAAAAATTAGTAAAATAGAGGTTGACCGTCAGGTCGACTTTTTTATTTGAAGTTAAGGAAAATGATTAAATGGCTGATCAGTTTATTAAGGCAATTACAAAAAATAATGACTTTCGTGCATTTGCTGTGAATGGGACAAATTTAGTTCGAGAAGCAGCACAAACTCATGATACATCGCGTATCGCTTCGGTTGTTTTGGGTCGTGGTTTATTAGCGTCGACGTTGATGGCACAGGCTGTTTTAAAAGGGGAAGAACGTCTCTCAATTCAGCTTAATGGGCGTGGACCAATTGGCAACGTTGTGGTAGAAGCGGACGCTAAAGGCAGTGTACGCGGGTATGTGACCAATCCGCAACTAGACGTGGTATTGAATGATGCCGGACAATTGGATGTTGCGCAAGCGGTTGGACACAATGGGGTTTTGCAAGTAACCAAATTTGCACCATACGCCAATCCCTATATTGGACAAAGTCAATTGGTGAGTGGTGAAATTGGTGATGATTTTACTTACTATTTGGCACAGTCTGAACAAATTCCATCGGCAATTGGTGTTTCGGTTTATATGAACGAGGATGATACAGTTGGTGTGGCAGGTGGATTCTTAGTACAAGCATTACCAGGCGCCACCGATGCATCAATTGATCAACTTGAGAAAGCACTGGCTAACATGCGACCGCTGTCTGATATGCTGTCAGATGGGTACACCCCGCTAGACATCTTAGAAGAAATATTTGGAAAAGGTGAAGTTAATATTTTGCAAACGGCCGGTGTTGGTTTAGCAGCCGAGCCACCAAAATCTGCTTATGCTAAGATGTTAGCGACGTTACCGGCAGAAGAAATAAAAGCCATGATTGATGAAGATGATGGTGCAGAAGTTGTGGGTAAGTTTTCAGGCAAACGTTACTTTTTCACAGCCACAGAATTGCGAGAAATTTTGCAACAAATTGAAGAAAATAACGCATAATTTTGAGATTATGCCGTTTTTTTGGTATGATATTTAATTAGTGGGAGTGCGTTCAAAAAGCGCTCATCAGGGAAGGATTTTATACGAATGGCTGAAGAAAAAGCCCTTAATGATCAAATGTTAGCCCGTCGTCAGAAGTTAGCGACTCTTGTTGATGATTTACATTTAGATCCATTTGGCAAACGATTCGAACGCTCAGCTAAAGCGCAAGAATTGCATGATTTGTACGATAATAGTACTTTAGAAGAACTTGAAGCAGGACAACATGAGGTGACGATTGCTGGCCGTATGGTGGCTAAGCGTGGTGCCGGTAAAGTTATCTTCGCGGACTTTCGCGACGTGTCAGGCAAAATCCAAGTTTATGCTAAGCGTGATGACTTAGGCGAAAATTACCCAATTATTAAGCGCGCTGACTTGGGTGATTTTCTTGGTATTAAGGGTATCATGATGAAGACGGAAGCCGGCGAATTAACGGTTTTGGCAACGCATTTGACACACTTGTCAAAAGCACTTCGCCCAATGCCTGATAAGTTCCATGGTATTTCAGATGTCGAAACACGCTACCGTAAGCGTTATTTGGATTTGATTGCTAATGAGGAATCATTCAAAAAGTTCCAGCAACGGTCACATATTATATCAGCCATTCGCGCTTACATGGACAAAAATGAGTTCTTGGAAGTTGAAACACCCATTCTACAAACAGAAGCTGGTGGCGCTGCCGCTCGTCCATTTATCACACATCACAATGCTTTGAACATTGATATGTATATGCGTATTGCCACAGAACTTTATTTGAAACGTTTGGTTGTTGGTGGCATGGA
Source organism: Leuconostoc sp. S50 (assembly GCF_016624925.1). Taxonomy (NCBI): domain Bacteria; kingdom Bacillati; phylum Bacillota; class Bacilli; order Lactobacillales; family Lactobacillaceae; genus Leuconostoc; species Leuconostoc sp. S50. The sequence goes on from NZ_JACVUE010000004.1 coordinate 143,229, forward strand.
ACGTGTTTATGAAATCGGACGTATTTTCCGAAATGAAGGTATGGATCCTAAGCATAACCCTGAATTTACGACGATGGAATCGTATGCGTCTTATTGGGACTTCACCGATGTCATGAACGAAACCGAAGGTATTTTTAAGGCAGCGGCAGGTGTTGTTTCGGATGACCTAAAAATTACTTATCAAGGCACTGAAATTGATCTATCAAAGAATTTTGCACGTGCACACATGATTGACTTGATTAAAGATCGCACTGGTGTTGATTTTTGGCAAGATATGTCCGTTGAAGCGGCTCAAAAGTTAGCAGATGAGCATCATGTCAAATACGAAAAGTATTGGGCAGTTGGTCATATCATCAACGCATTCTTTGAGGAATTTGTTGAAGATACATTGGTTCAACCTACATTTGTCTATGGTCATCCTGTTGAAGTCTCACCTTTAGCAAAACGTAACGCTGACGATTCACGTTTCACGGATCGTTTTGAGTTGTTTATCATGGGTGGTGAATATGCCAATGCCTTCACTGAATTAAATGACCCTATTGACCAACGGGCACGCTTTGAAGCACAGGCTGCCGAACGTGAAAATGGTAATGATGAGGCTGAGGGTATTGATGAAGACTTTATTGAGGCTTTGGAATACGGTATGCCACCAACGGGTGGATTAGGTGTTGGTATTGACCGTTTGATTATGCTACTGACTGATTCTGACACAATTCGTGATGTGGTTTTGTTCCCAACGATGCGTCCAGAATAAATGAATCATTCGATTTATTAGAAAACTATTGACAAATTGCTGCACAATTAGTTATAATTATTAAGTTGTGTCAGCAATGTTATTCCGACTTAGCTCAGTTGGTAGAGCACCTGACTGTTAATCAGGTTGTCG
>NZ_JACVUE010000049.1:0-220 GCF_016624925.1 Leuconostoc sp. S50
CACTCAAACTTGCTGATTCACTTGATGTCGATTCACTATCACTCAATGATGCTGAGTTACTCAAACTTGTTGACTCACTTGATGTTGAGTTACTCAATGACGTTGAACCGCTCAAACTTGCTGACTCGCTTGATGTCGATTCACTATCACTCAATGATGCTGAGTTACTCAAACTTGCTGACTCACTTGATGTCGATTCACTATCACTCAATGATGTTGA
>NZ_JACVUE010000050.1:0-219 GCF_016624925.1 Leuconostoc sp. S50
GTTTTAACCTTGTGTACTGGAGTCTACTCGTCAAGCCCTTTCATATGAGACCCATATTGAGGGGGTTTTGAAAAAATGTGAAATCCGACATTTTGTGGATATGGTCATTTTCGATGTTTTGCAAAAATGGGAAATCTGCCATTTTGTGGATTTGGTCATTTTCGATTTCGATGTTTTAACCTAGTGTACTGGATTCTACTCGTCAAGCCCTTTCATATG
>NZ_JACVUE010000051.1:0-215 GCF_016624925.1 Leuconostoc sp. S50
CAGGGCGCTTGCTCAGGCTCAACTGCAGGTCGCGCGCCTTGAGCACCTTGCGCGTCTCATCGATCATCTCAGGGTTGCCGCACAGCATGATGCGCGAGTGCTCGGGTGACAGCGCCAACCCAGCTGCCCGCTCCAGCTCACCGTTCTCGATCAGGGTGGTGCATTCGGTCGGGGTCCCTTCGTCGTCCACGCTCAGCGAACCCCGCCGCCCTTCC
>NZ_JACVUE010000052.1:0-214 GCF_016624925.1 Leuconostoc sp. S50
TTCTGGCTGGCCAGGGTGTTTACCGCCAGCGGTTTCCAGATGCTCACCGTGGCCATTGGCTGGCACCTCTACCAGTTAACGGGCAACGTGTTGGACCTGGGGCTGGTGGGCCTGGTGGAGTTCGCACCCCGGGTACTGTTCATGTTGCACACCGGCCATGTGGCCGACCGTTATGACCGGCGCAAGGTGGCGGCCCTGTGCCAGAGCCTGCAGG
>NZ_JACVUE010000053.1:0-213 GCF_016624925.1 Leuconostoc sp. S50
GTGCTCACCCAGCACGCTGGTGCCTTTGATGGACGCAGGGATGACGGCGTCTGTCATGGCTTGCAGCGAGTCGAAACCCAGGGTGGCGAGCATGGCCTGCTCGTCTTCGGCGCGCGGGCCGATATGGCGGGCGATGAATTCGTTGGCAGTGCCGAGGTTGATGGTCATGGCGGTTTCCTCAGGCGTCGTCGTTGGCGTTGAGCAGGCGGTCAT
>NZ_JACVUE010000054.1:0-205 GCF_016624925.1 Leuconostoc sp. S50
GCTGTTCGAAATTGATTCACTCTTTGACGTTGAATCGCTGTTCGAAATTGAGTCGCTCTTTGACGTGGAATCACTGTTCGAGATTGACTCGCTATTTGAGATAGAGTCACTCTTTGATGTCGAATCACTATTTGAGATAAAGTCACTCTTTGATGTCGAATCGCTGTTCGAAATTGACTCGCTCTTTGATGTTGAATCGCTGTTC
>NZ_JACVUE010000055.1:0-202 GCF_016624925.1 Leuconostoc sp. S50
GACTACATTGGTGCGGATTACCCGCCCACCGTGCGCGACGGCAAAGTAGTCGACAGTGGCGAGTACCGTGAGCAGCAGGAATTCAGTGCTGTGTTGGCTGATCTGGTTAACAGCCTGCCGGCCAACGCCGAACACAACGCGCTGCAGCAAGGCATCCAGGCCCTTCGCCAGGCCATCGACCAGCGTCAGGATGGCGCCGCAG
>NZ_JACVUE010000005.1:0-143655 GCF_016624925.1 Leuconostoc sp. S50
TTGAGACAACTATATTATCTTATCACCTTTCGCTCGCCTTGTCAACTACTTTCTTCGTTGACTTTTTTCGCTCGCTTCGGTGCCGCTTAGACAACTATTAAAACTATACGCTCTTTTTTCCCTTTGTCAATACCTTTTTCTCGTTTTATTCAATTATTTTTCAATAAGCCTATTACTGCCTAAAAATAGCCAATTGACTAATTCGTTCAGCGGCTTCTACTAGGCGCTCCGCTTCAACTGTCAAGCCCACCCGGACGTAGCCTTCGCCACCATCCCCAAATCCAGATGCATCTGCAACAGCCACGTTAGCCTCTTCCAGTAATAGATCTGCAAACGAACTTGACGTATAACCCTCGGGTACTGGCATTAATACATAAAAAGCGCCTTTAGGTGCATAGGGTGTCCAACCAAATTTGGTCACGGCCGTAACAAATGCATCCCGTCGTTTCTCATATAAAGCAACTAAGTTCGAGACCGATTCTTGACGTGCTGTTTTATTTGCCAATGCTTCAATCGCTGCATCCTGTACCGCAGGAAAAAGTGATACAAATAAGTGGTCTTGAATCAGATTAAGCGCTTCAATCATCTCAGCATTACCAACCGCAAACCCAACACGCCAACCAGCCATATTAAAGGTTTTTGAAAAAGTATATGTCTCAATTCCCACTGATTTAGCGCCTTTTGTTTGTAAAAATGACAGTGGTTTTTGACCGTCAAATCCAATAGCGCCATAGGCAAAGTCTGATACAATACCAACTTGCTTTTCTTCAGCAAAAGCGACCGTATCATTATAAAACTTGGCAGTTGCAACCGCCCCTGTCGGATTGTTTGGATAGTTTAAATAAAGAAACTTCGCTTTTTCAGCTGTTTTGTCATCAATATCATGATAGTCAATCAAAAAATCATTCTCGCGCTTGAGCGTAACTGATTCATATTTAACCCGTCCCAACGCTGCCCCTGACAAATAATCTGGGTATCCTGGATTAGGTAGTAAGAGCAATTCTCCTGGATTCATTAACGCCCAAGGTAATTCAACTAAACCGATTTTTGATCCAGCTAAAATGGCCACTTCCGTGTATGGATCAATAGTTACACCATATTCATCCTGATAAAACTGGGCAATTGCTTCCTTGAAGCGCAATTCGCCACGAAAAAGCGAATACTTATGATCAGCTGGTTTTGCTGTTGCATTCTGCATCGCTTTGACAATATAATCCGGCGTGGGTTGATCTGGGTTACCTTGCCCCAAATTGATGACATCATGCCCAGCCGCAATTTTTGCGTTTACTTTTGCCACTAATGAAGCAAAAAATTGTTTTGGAAGTGTTTTTAATAAATCAGATTCTTCAAAATGCATTCTCTTTACCTCGCTTAACGGTATAAATCAGGACGGCGGTCGCTAAAAACCGGTATCTGCCCACGGATTGCTGTTTCATCAGCAATATCTATGTCAGCTGTGACTAACATATCATCAACATCCGTGCCTTGCGCTACAATGTTGCCCAATGGGTCAATTACTAGTGAACGCCCACCAAAAGTATTGTCTCGGTCACTACCGACACGATTTGCAGCAACAACAAACGCTTGATTTTCAATCGCACGTGCTTGTAATAAAATTTGCCACTGCGCAATACGTTGTATAGGCCATTCTGCTGACACATACAAAATTGCTTGTGGACCACTTGACATCATGGTCCGTACCCATTCTGGAAAACGAATATCGTAACAAATCACACCAGCTGACAAGACACCCGCCAGTTCGAATGTATTTGTTTGACGCCCTGCAGCAACATATTTTTCTTCATTCATTAAGCCAAATAAATGCGCCTTATCATAACGTGAGACTTGTTGCCCTAACTGATTAAAAACAAACATTGTGTTGAAAAATCGCCCATCACGCATTGTTGCAACCGAACCACCAACAATATTGAGTTGATATGTTTTGGCTAATCTGGCTAATAAATGACGGCTCCGTTCGCCGTCATTGTCAACTAGTTGCGGCAAATCAGTCAGTGCATAACCAGTGTTCCACATTTCAGGGTAAATTAAAATATCTGCCCCTGCTTCAGAAGCTTTCTGAGCGTATTTTGCCACGGTTTGTTCATTTACCTCAGGTTGTCCTAAAGCAATATTCATTTGTGCAATAGCAACTTTTAACGTCATAACAGCTCATTTCTCAGTGATAGGTAGATTAAGGAAACTTTGGATATTGATCAAAGTCTGGATCACGTTTCTCCTTAAATGAATCACGACCTTCTTTGGCTTCATCTGTGGTGTAGTACAACATTGTTGCATCCCCAGCAAATTGTTGCAATCCAGCTAAACCATCCGTATCTGCGTTCATAGCCGCTTTAATAAAGCGTAGTGCAGTTGGTGATTTTGTCAGCATTTCATCAGCCCATTCAATTGTCGCTGTTTCAACTTCTGCCAAAGGGACAACACGATTAATCCAGTTCATTTGATAGGCTTCTTGCGCAGAATAAAAATGGTTCAAAAACCATACTTCCTTTGCACGCTTATGGCCAATAACACGTGCCAAATAACCCGAACCATAGCCAGCATCAAATGAGCCGACCATCGGACCAGTTTGTCCAAATTTTGCATTGTCAGCGGCAATTGTAAGATCCGCAACTAACTGCAAAATATTACCACCACCAACAGACCACCCTTTGACCATAGCAATAATTGGTTTTGGAATAATTCGCATGAGACGTTGCAAATCAAGCACATTAAGACGTGGAATACCATCAGCCCCAACGTAACCACCATTGCCACGCACTTTTTGATTACCACCAGAAGAAAACGCCTGATCGCCAGCTCCTGTCAAAATTATAACGCCTATTTCAGCGTTGTCACGAGCTAATGTAAAGGCATCAATCATATCTGAAACCATGCCAGGTGTAAATGCATTGTGCGTTGACACATCATTCATTGTGATTTTGGCAATTTTACCAGGGTTCTTACCGTCTGTGTTTTTTTCAAACAAGATTTCGTCGTATGTTTTGATAGCTTTCCAAGTTGTCATTTGTTATACTCCATTCAGAAGGGAAATTAGTTATATGAATATTATAGAACTTTTAGGCCTAAAAACCACATTATTAGCTGCAGAAAAAACAATTGTCGAAGTTGACGTCACCGATAAGCTGATGCAACCCTTTGGCATTGTTCATGGCGGTATCAACGCCCTATTAGCCGAAACAGCCGCCTCATTAGGCGCTAATGAAGCTAATGACGACAGTCAGATACCTGTTGGTGTTGATATCCAAGTTGCGCATTTAAAGGCCGTCTCGCAAGGTCATTTAATTGCAACAGCCACGCCACTATCAGTTGGTCGTACGTTGCAAGTATGGGATGTTAAGATTCGTGAAAGTATCAAAAATGAGCTAACCAGTACTGCCACTGTAACGCTGATCAATAAATCCCGACCTGTTTAAAAAGTCAGTTGTATTTGACCTATGCTGGAAATCTTTCAGTCTAGGTCAAACACAACTGACTTTTTATTTAGTGAACCATTGCGCTAATTTATTGACTTTAGGTTGGCGAGCAGCAATTTCAGCCGCACGGGCCAGTTCTTCATCAGTCAATGTTTCATAAGGTAACATCTCTAAGCGCTCATATTTTGGTCGATTCACAACCAGACGGGCAATATAGTTTGGGGCAATTGGATTGCCTAACGCGCGTACACCGTCAATCGTTCGTGTAATGGCCCAACCAGTAATACCGGGATCAAGTTGCACATCATCAGTGATAATTGCCGTACTGCCTTTGATGATTTGCTGATAGTACAAGGCCGCATAGCTTGAAACGGGACCGTACCCGACAAATTCAATATTACGAGCGTGTACGTCGCGGCGTGCATTTTTAAAGGCAGCCATCAGGCTGTCTTGCCGATAAAAACCAGCTTGTAAATGGTCACTTGTGACAAATAAAACCCCTTGCTGTGTCACTTTAATTTTGTCTGTCATGTAATCAGTTACTGCCGCTTCCGGCTCTGAAAAAATAACACGCAATGTTTTACTGACAATTTTAGCTGGCTTTTGTAAATTTGTATACACACCGGGCGCAATTTCTTGATCGTTTTCACTTAAAACACCCGTCATTTTTTCTCTAAGCAAAAAATCATGAAAAACAAAGTTGCCTGTACCTGCAGATACCAGATCGACGGTATAAAAATGATACTGATCCGGTACTTCAATCGTCAACTGTTCCGCATTTTTACTAAATGTCTTAATGACCTGAAATTGTTCATCAAAAAAAGTGATACTTAGATAGGCAAACATGCGCTCACTCATGTCAATATGACGGATTACTTCATAAGTTTTTCCTTGCTGTAATCGTGGTAAATCCGCTATCGGTTTGTCATTTAAATCATGACGTTGTGACTGCCAACGAGCAATAATGTGGCCACTTGGCAAAAAATAGTGTTCATAGAACACCTCATTCAATGCTCGAAAATCAACTGTTGCCCCTTGTAGTGCCAGTAATTGTGTTTGCGGTTGCCAATAAATTTGATATTGCATTATTCGTCCTCCGCTAGCCGATTGTCTCGCAATTGCGTCAACTGTGTCATCATAAAGTCAACCATTTCATCAATCTTTTCATTATGATAACCCGCTTCAACCTGATGCGTTAATAAGGCATGATGTGTGTCAAGATAATCAAGTAATTCAGGTAAGCTGTCGCCATCATAATTATCTTGTGCCATCGTCAGTAACGCTACTGTTGTAGTTGACCAGTCCACAGTGCTAATATGTCGCCAAAGCTTCTGATTCAGAGCTTCAGTATCATTTGGTCGCACGTATCCTGTCAAGTGACGTCGAACATCTAATGTCCAGTCTTGATTGTATTGATGAGCAAATTCTGCATCCGCAGTTAATGTGCCTAAATTAATAATTGGTTTAGCTAACACCAATGCACCGGGTTGAATGTCCCCAGCATAATACATCGCTGGGTAACTGCCCATTGAATATCCTGTCAAAATGACATCTTGTGATGTTAAATTAAGTTCCGCCATCGCGCGTTTAATGATGTCAATCACTGTTTGTTCATAGGCTGGCGACCCAACATCAAATGCACCACCTTGCATACGAGCATCTGTAAACAGCAAATACGGAACACCTAATTGATTAAAAGCTGATGCCATCTCAAAACCATCGACATGTAATCGTGCCCCTGAAAAGTTGACCACTAATGGTTTAGGCAACGTCCCTGGATTGAAATAAGATAATACTTCCTCGTCTTCTGATGTTAATTGCCACTGACCACCAGGTAACAAATGCCCTAAACCATGACGAGAACGACGCTGGTGAACCACATGCAGTGTTAACTGCCCTTTGCCACTGCCTAAAACAATTATTTGATAGCTGTCATAATCAGCAGGCGCTTGAACCTGCGTCATTCGCCGCAAAGCATCTCCTTTAATCATGTCTTGCTTTAAAATGTCACCATCGCGATAAAAGATGAATAGCAGAGCTGCAGCGGCTGTCCCCGTTTGACGATAATCTAGCCAAATTTCGTTGGTTTGATTAGCAATGAAATCTGTTTTAAGTGTCTGTAATGTCCCGATTTGTTGCCATTCTGAGCCAAAATCACCGTCGAAGCGCGCCAAAAAACGACCCATACGACTAAAATGAATGCCACTTGGTACTGTTGGTAAAAACTGTGTTTCGCTAAAACGCGTTGCAAATCCTTGCTGCCCAAGATAAAGGTCGGTTAAAATACGCTTTGACACAGACTCTGGTGTTGTTTCACTAATCGCAAAAGCACGTCGTTCGTTTAATATTGTTTGAAATTCAGGGGCAATCTGGGTAGCAAAATAAATCACCCGAAATGCTGGCCACTCCTGAATCTGACTAGATAATAAAGAACTTTCTAACACATCATCGGTCAACACAACATAAGTTTGTTCAAGGATATAAGGGTCTTTTTGTGTCGCTAAAAAAGTAGGCAAATCAAAAATAGACGTGTAGTGCCAATCTAATGGTGCAGTAATTTCTGGCGTCCAATCAATGGCGCCAATTTGTAAAATAGATGTTGTCATATATGCCCCGTTACAATTTCAATTTATTAAAGATTTGTTGCCACTTTATCCAAAGCATTTCACTATTTGTCTCTTTAGCCAGTTCACGCGCTGCACGCTGTGTTTGATTAAACTTATCTTGATTATCCAAATACATGGGTAACACGTCTTTTAAATCAGTTATTGCTGCCAACTGTTGTCCGTTTTCTTGTGGCACTAAATAAGACGTTGCTACTAAATTAATTTGTGGGACTGAAAATGTTAATGCCAAAGACTGTAAAAATTGGTCCGGATGCTCATCAAGGTCTATTAGTACGCGTGTCTGCGCCATTAATTGTTGTCGCTTTATTTCATTTTGAGGCGCCAAAATTTGAAAACGTACTTTAAAGGCTGCTTGGCTATCATCGTCAATCAAACCATGTTCATTCTTAGCAGAGAGACTGGCGTGGTCTATCATAGCCTGAATTTCTGGATATAACATCGTTGATTCAAAAATAATTGTCGTACTAAAATCATTTGCTAATAGATCAATTAATTGCGTCACCACAACTTTTTGATCCGTTAGTGACATTGATTTAGTAGTCCAATAAATCTTTTTAATCGGATTCATCATATCATTTGAAGTTAATTCAACATGATTATCAGTGGAAAACGCAGGAATAATACTAATATCAACGTCATCTGACACTTGCTGCGATAAATATTCTCGATCGGCCGGTGTTTGAACAACATTGAAACCGGATTTATCATGTCCTCCATCTGCCATGGCTTCATGGTCATTAGCCGGCCAACTCATGACGACAGGTTGAAAAAATGACCACGATTGAATGATTTCACGATTTAACTCACCACTAGCCATAATCACATTGTCCAAATCTGGTATTGCGCTCAGATGTGATTTCAAAACAGCTTTAACTAGACTATTAATACTGTCAAATTGGGTTTGTGTCGTCCAATTTTGTTGTGTTGTCACTTGCCCTGTTAAACAGTCTTCTTGGATGGCAACTTGCCCACTGGGCGTCAAATAGTCTCGACGTACAAGATTATCTTGCTCAAATGTCAATACTTGTGACACAAAGCCACGATCATCCAAAATCAAACGTTGTATGAGATGGTCAGCTTCGTACAAATCAATATGGTCAAGCGCTGCATCCGTTTTTGGCGTCAAATAAACTGTCGCATAATGTTGCTGATTGACGGTCACTAATATTTGCCCTTGGAGTCTCACAAATAGAGCCCCACTGGGCCAATTTAAATCCGCTAATGCTAAAGGTAACTGTGCTTTCAAATCAATGTGTTGTAATTGATCAAATGCCGACCAGACATTGGCTAATTCTAATTGTGCATTGGCCAATAATAGTCGTAATTGTGGTAAATAATCAAGTACAACTAATTCAACTGTCTGTCCTTGCGACAAAAATAATTGTGCTTGATGTCGACTGTCATTAAATTGTGGAACGACCGCATTTGCCTGATGCCAGTCTGGAATAATATGAATTTTCAATCTTTTTACCTGCCCATCAGCATGTACTTCAGAACTGCGGTAACTCGTACCGCTACACTGCTTCCATTATATCAGGTTTCTAAAATGAACTTCATTGCGCCTTTTTAACAAATTATAAGCAATTATGACTGATATGACGTATTATTTTTTAGTGATTATTATTGATATTTTGTTCATTTTTAATTCATTTATTTTATTGTTATGATTATATATGTGCAATTTTATGAATAGAGGTATCGTTTTAATGGTTCAAGCACTCATTGCCTTACTATGCCAACCAACTTTTTCACCTTGCTACGTCATTGATATCTTACTCATTTTGATGCAGCTTATTTTACTTTCGAGTGAAGCAAGATTTTTATTAGTTTTTTTGCTCGTTTTTCTTATTAATTATCTTGTCATTGCATTTTTTCGTCATCGTCATTTACTATCCCAAAAGCAACGCGAAATATCAATCACACACGATTATACACAATCCCTAGAAAAAGCAAATGAGGATTTCCGGTACTTCAAGCACGACTATCAAAACGTATTAGCAAGTTTAGCCTTTGCTATTCAAAACGGTAATTTACAGGAAGTATCCTGTGCCTATGAAACGCTAGTGTCAAGTAGCTTAACGACACTACCAAATCAAAAATCTTTCAACATTCATTTAATTGGCGACTCAAATTTACGTAGTTTATTATTAGTTAAACATCTACTGGCTACTGATACTGGTGTTTCATTTTCAATAGATTTACTAACAAGTTGTGATACTCAAATCAGTCTAAACCTATATCGTTCAATTGCCATTTTACTTGATAATGCTATTGAAGCAGCTGAAGAAACACAAGATAAATTAGTACGCTTAACTTTGCAAACGCTCAATAACCAACACATCGTTCAAATTACCAACAGTATCGACCAACCATTTTCAACCAATCATCTCACCCGATCAGGGTTTTCCAGCAAAAAAGGTCACAGCGGCATTGGCTTGACGTTTGTGAAGCATTATGTGAACCATCAACCGGATGTTTCACTGCGCACGACGGTCAGCCACGACACTTTTACACAAACACTCACTTTTGGAGCGACTAATGAATTTTTACATCCTTGCAGACGACCCAATTGGACAGCAACGAATTCAGCATTATCTGCCAGCCAGTTTTATTACTGATTCACCAACAAAACTAATCACAGCTCTAGCAGCAGATCCCAATCCAAAAATTATTTTGCTTGATTTAGAAATTAAAGGTTTGCTGCATGCTGGTATTAATACGGCAAAAATGATTCGCCAAACCGATTGTATTTCTCCGATCATTGTTATTACGACTCATGATGAACTATCATTACAAATCTTTCAATCGCATATTAGTGCACTTGATTTTATCCAAAAAGCACAACCTGAAACACAATTTGGTAAAAAGTTGCAGCACTCTGTTCAAATGGCTTATCAACGATTAAATCAATTTGACCTTAAAATGCCGGTCTGGCTGGCAATTCACAACGGCGTACACACCGAAACCTTTGATTTGAATACAATTTCTCATGTTAGTAGTAACAACGGGCGTCACTATATCAATGTCCATCAATCAAATATCACGACCCAAATACGAAATACCATTAAACAAATCAGCCGTTACCACGATAAATTTCTTCAAGTGCACGCTTCTTTTTGTGTCAATCAGGACTCCATTCAACAATATCACCGAAAAGACAATGTCCTTTTGTTAACCACGGGTGATTTATTACCTGTTTCACGTCGTTTCAAGCATAATTTGTCGTATCTTCAACCATGATAAAAAAGAGTATCTCACTAATAGTGAGATACTCTTTTTAAATGTTATTCTACATCATCTTGTGCACGATCTAATAATTGTGAGACTTGGTCAATCTGTTGATTATCAAGTGGTGCATTGTCAGATGTTTCACGTGAAACATCTTCATCTACTACTTCTTCTTGCTGATCAACTTTTGCCAAAGTGGCAACTTGCGCCTCGTCTTCAAGTCTAATCAAACGGACACCAAGTGTTGCACGACCAGTTTGGCTAACTGAATCTACGCTGAACCGTATCATCACCCCTTGGGTAGTCGTCACCATAATGTCTTCTTGTCCATTGACAATTATCATACCGGCCAAAGGCCCATTTTTCTCTGTAATACTAGCCGTTTTGATACCTTTACCACCACGACCTTTAATGGGATACTCGCTAACAGGTGTTTGTTTACCATAACCTTTTTCAGTAATCACCAACACGTTATCATTATCGTGTAAGACATCAGAACCAATTACCCAGTCACCTTCACGCAAACGAATACCACGCACACCCGCAGCGGAACGACCCATGACGCGAACATCCGCCTCCGCAAAACTAACTGAATAGCCATTGTGCGTTGCAATAATAATATTTTGTGTTCCATCAGTAATTTCAACAGAAAGCACTTCATCATCATCATGTAACGTGACAGCTTTTAGACCATTAGTACGAATATTTGAAAATTCGCTCACTGCCGTACGCTTAACAACACCTAAGCGTGTAACAAAGAATAGATAATCTTTACTTTCACTGGCTTCGCCACGAACATTGACCACTGTTTGAATTTTTTCGTCACCTTCAAAATTCAAAAGATTCACAACGGGAATTCCTTTGGCTTGGCGCCCATACTCAGGGACTTCATATCCCTTCATACGATAGACCTTTCCTTTGTTGGTAAAGAACAACAGTGTATCATGCGTTGATGTGGCAACCATTTGTTCAACGAAATCTTCATCATGGACGTTCATGCCTTGCACGCCGCGACCACCACGATTTTGTGCTTTGAATTCAGCAGTTGGCACACGCTTGATATAACCACTGTTTGTCAATGTCACAATGACATCTTCTTCTTCAATGAGGTCCTCATCTTCAATGCTCATCACATCGCCGACTTGTAGTTCGGTACGTCGCGCATCACCGAATTTAGTCTGAATTTCTAATAACTCATCATAAATAATTTGATCCACGCGTTCTTCATGTGCCAAAATATCCTTCAAATCAGCAATTAGTGCAACAAGTTTTTGATATTCATCCTCAATTTTGTCGCGTTCCAAACCTGTCAGACGAACCAGACGCATATCCAAAATGGCCTGTGCCTGTTTGTCAGATAACGAATAATCAGCAATCAATCGTGTTTTCGCGATTTCAGAAGTAGCTGACGCACGGATAATACTGATAATAGCATCAATATGATCCAACGCAATGCGTAAACCTTCTAAAATATGAGCACGTGCTTGCGCTTTTTGCAAATCAAAGGCAGTACGGCGACGAATGACTTCACGCTGATGCGCTAAATAAGCAACAAGAATTTCTTTCAAACTCATTGTTTTTGGTGCGCCATGATCAATCGCTAACATATTGAAGCTAAAGCTAGTCTGCAATAAGGTTTGCTTGTACAAATTATTTAAAATAACGCTGGCTGAAGCATCGCGACGGACGTCAATAGAAATTCTCAGTCCTTCACGGTCTGATTCATCTCGAATTCCAGTGATGCCGTCAATTTTCTTCTCACGAGCGAGTTCAGAAATGCGCTCAATCAAACGTGCTTTATTGACTGCATAGGGCAATTCAGTCACGATAATTTGCTCTTTGCCGTTTTTTGTTGGTTCAATGTCAACTTTAGCACGAACAGTCACAGTACCGCGGCCTGTTTCATAGGCACGACGAATACCAGACTTTCCCATAACAATACCGCCTGTTGGAAAATCAGGCCCGGGCAATGCCTCCATCAAATCTGCAGTCGTCGCTTCAGGCTTTTTCATCAAAATATGAAGTGCCGAAATAACTTCCCCAAGATTATGAGTCGGAATATTGGTAGTCATACCGACCGCGATACCAGTAGCACCGTTAACCAATAAGTTAGGAAAACGCGCTGGCAAGACTTCAGGCTCCCGCTCTTCACCATCATAGTTGGGCACAAAGTTTACCGTATCTTTATTCAGATCCCGGACCATTTCCATGGCAACTTTACTTAATCGTGCTTCGGTATAACGCATAGCAGCAGCGCCATCGCCATCCACAGAGCCGAAGTTACCATGACCATCAATTAACATGTGTCGATATGAGAATGGTTGTGCCATACGAACCATTGATTCATAAATAGCTGAATCACCGTGCGGATGGTACTTACCCATGACATCACCGACGATACGCGCTGATTTTTTGTGTGGTTTATCTGGCGTGTTACCTTGTTCAATCATCGAATATAAAATACGACGGTGAACCGGCTTCATGCCATCACGAACATCTGGCAAGGCACGCGCCACGATAACTGACATGGCGTATGACAAGAATGATGTTTTCATTTGTTCTGACAAATTCGCATTTTTAATGCGACTATCATTTGATTCAGACATGCTGCTTAACTCCTTGTAAATATTTTGAATGATATTACATTACGTAAATCATCTGGATGGCAATTATTAAATATCCAAGTTCTCAACAAAGACAGCATTGTCTTCAATAAACTTACGACGTGGCGGTACATCCCCACCCATTAACATATCAATAACTGCTTCGGCTTCCTCAGCATCAGTTGGGTCAACTCGTAACAAACGACGGTTCTGCGGATCCATGGTTGTATCTGCTAGTTGATCATAATCCATTTCCCCTAGTCCCTTATAACGTTGAACTTTTGGTTTAATATTGGATGGTAATTGTGACAAATAGTCTTCAAGTTCTTCATCAGAATCAATGTACGTCATTGATTTATTATTGCCTAAGGCAACACCGTAAAGCGGTGGCTGCGCAATATAAATATAACCAGCGTCAACAAGCGGCCGCATATAACGATAAAATAGCGTTAACAATAGTGTTCGAATATGGGCGCCATCGACATCGGCATCTGTCATAATAATGACTTTGTGATAATTGGCTTTTTCAACATTAAAGTCATCACCAAATCCAGTTCCCATTGCTGTAAACAATGATCGAATTTCTTCGTTGGCTAACACTCGATCCAATGAGGCTTTCCCAACATTTAAAATTTTGCCTCGAATTGGCAAAATAGCTTGCGTCAAACGGTTACGTCCTTGCTTAGCCGAACCACCGGCTGAATCACCCTCAACAATAAATAATTCTGAAATTTCAGGGTCATTTGAGGTATTATCAGCTAGTTTACCTGGCAAATTACCAATTTCCAAACCAGATTGTTTGCGTGTCATTTCGCGTGCACGCTTGGCAGCCAATCGTGCTTTTTGGGCTAAGACACCTTTTTCAACAATTTGCTTGGCAACTGCTGGATTTTCCATCATGAAACGACTAAACGTTTCTGAAAACATCCGATCCGTTGCTTGACGTGCATCGGAGTTACCTAATTTAGTTTTGGTTTGTCCTTCAAATTGTGGATCTGGGTGCTTGATTGACACGATAGCAGTCATGCCTTCGCGCACATCTTCCCCTGTCAAACTTTCTGCATTATCTTTGAGCTGACCATTTTTACGAGCGTAATCATTGATTACACGTGTTAAGGCTGTTTTAAAGCCAGTTTCGTGCGTCCCACCTTCATAGGTATTGATATTGTTAGTAAACGTCCGCAGATTGTCTTTAATATCGGTAGTGTACTGTAAGGCAGCTTCCACTACAATGCCATTTTCCTCACCCTCAACGTAAACAGGTTCAGGGAAAATAGCAGTCTTGTCCTTATTCAAATAGCTGACGTATTCTTTAATTCCACCTTCAAAATGAAAGCTTTCAGAAACAGCTTCTTCAGGTCGATTATCTGTAATTGAAATACGCAAACCTTTATTCAAAAAGGCCAATTCGCGCACACGTGTTAGTAATGTGTTGTAGTTATAAACTGTTGTTTCACGGAAAATATCTGCATCTGGCTTAAAATGAACAATTGTGCCACGCTCAATAGTGGGCTTTTCAGTCAATTGCTTCATCGGCGTATTGACACGTCCCACTTTGAAATCCATGTAATAAACAGTATTATCACGAACAACTCTAACGTCCAAATCCGTTGACAAGGCATTGACAACAGAAGCTCCAACACCGTGTAATCCACCAGATACTTTATAACCGCCACCGCCAAATTTACCACCGGCGTGTAATACCGTAAAGACAGTTTCAAGAGCTGGCTTACCCGTTTTAGTTTGAATGTCGACAGGAATACCACGACCGTCATCGGTTACCGTGATTGAGTTATCCTTTTCGATTGTGACCGTAATATGTGACGCAAACCCTGCTAATGCCTCATCAATCCCGTTATCAACAATTTCCCATACCAAATGGTGCAAGCCTTGCGCTGTGGTCGTACCAATGTACATGCCAGGGCGTTTGCGGACAGCTTCCAATCCTTCCAAAACTTGAATCTGATCAGCATTGTAAGCGCCTGCTGCTGCATGAACGGTGCTTGCTTGACGGATTTCAGTATCATCGGTTACGATGCCATCAATGTTCTCCAATGCTTCATTTTCGATATTCTCTGCCATATTATTAGCGTGTGAACAGATATAATCTGCGAACACATTCTCCTTTTTAATTTTCCGTTTCTAAGGTGATTTCACCATGTTTCACGTGAAACACTTTAGGCGTGTGAATCAGTTGTCGTGCCACATCAGTTAACGATGGCGCCGTGATAAAAGTTTGCACTTTATCTTGGATCGCCAACAAAAGGTGGGTTTGCCGATTCGCATCAAGTTCACTGAGTACATCATCTAGCAATAACACGGGATATTCCCCTGTTTCTTGTTGCATTAAATCAATTTCAGCTAACTTGACTGCCAATGCCGTCGTTCGTTGTTGCCCCTGCGAGCCAAAGACAGCGACATCATTGTCATTGACAATAAATTGTAAATCATCGCGATGCGGTCCTAAGAGTGTTGACCCCATCATAATTTCACGAGCACGTTGTTTCAGTAGCGCCGCTTCAAAGGCTGCTGTAACGCCAGCCAAATCATCCTTTTCATCAAAATTAACTGAACTATTATAAACAAGATGCAACGTTTCTCTTTGATCTGATATTTCAGCATGAATTGGTTGCGCAGCTTGTTCTAATTTCTTTAAAAACGACTCACGTGCTAGTAAAATTTGCGCGCCAACATTGACAAGTTGCTCTGACAAAACATCTAAAAAGACGGTGTCCGCTGTTTGTTTCAGTTGCAAACGTTTTAAATAAGCATTTCGCTCTTTTAAAATACGCTTATACTGTGTCGTATTATACAGATAAAGCGGGTTCATCTGACCAAACTCCATGTCAATAAATCGACGACGAACACTCGGTGCGCCCTTTACTAACTCCAAATCTTCGGGTGCAAACAAAATCACATTGAGTTGTCCAATGTATTGTGAAAGCTTGCTTTGTTCTAAATGATTAACGCGCGCTTTTTTGCCTTTATTTGAAAAGTTTAATGAGAGTGGCGTGTCACTAATGGCGCGCTTCACGCGACCACTAATTGTTGCTTCCTTTTCAGACCACTGAATTAAGTCTTTGTCACTACTGGTTCGATGCGATCGTGCCAAAGCCAGAACATAGATACTTTCTAGTAAATTTGTTTTGCCTTGCGCATTTTCACCTAAAAACACATTGACCCCATCACTAAATTCAAGTGTCAAATCACCGTAATTACGATAGTTTTTAAGGGTTAGCGACTCGAGTTCCATGAAGATGGTCCCTTTGGATTATTGCGTTTTGGTCGACCAAATCCGCCTGAACGTGTTTGATTTTTTCGGCGCATATCTGCAAAGCGGGCTTCTTTACGTGCTTTGGCGGCAGCCGCTTTCTGCGCTTTGATACGATCATCTCGAATGGTTTTTTTAGCATTGACTGCGCGCGCTGCTTTTTGTGCGTCCGCCTCAGCGATTAGTTCGTCGACATTTTCAGCCAACTCAATAAGGTAACGCTCACCTTCAATCTCAATTTCATCATGATCGTAGAGCTTTTTACCACGTCGATTTTCTGGCTCGCCGTTAAGCAAAACCGGATGATCCATCAAATAGTATTTGGCTTGACCACCCGAAGAAATGATATTTTCTTCTTTTAGGAGTTGCGTCAACGTGATAAATTCAGTTGTTATATGTACGGTTGTTGTCAATGTGGCGCACGCTTTCTTCACAGTAGTTACATGTAGTATTATACCATTTTTTAAGGTCAAAGTCTCAAAAAAACGGTCTAAAATTGCATATAAGCGATTTTAGACCGTTTGTGTGTAAGTGGTTTATTCTGCTTTAAACGGTTAATTTTAAGTTTTTAAGGGTTGTCTGATTGGATGCGATTAAAATGTTCGAACTGGTGTAATCAGTTGCAGTTGTTTATTATCAGTTTCACCGGCAGGTGTCAAAGTGAAAGGACGCAAGTTACTTGTGAACTTAACATCAACACTTTTACCATTAAAGACACGTAACGCGTCACGGACATAATCAGGGTTAAACGAAATTTCTAAATCATCCCCATCAATTGTCTGTGCGCCCAACTCTTCTTTAACTTGCCCTACTTCTTGAGAATTGCCAGTCAAAACAGCCGCACCATTTTTCAGCGATAGTTGGACAACGTTGTTACGACTTTCGTGACTCAGCAAACTAGCACGATCAATAGCACCTAATAATGCGCTAGCTTCAATCGTAATGGCTGTTGTACTTTCTGTGGGAATCAAGCGGTCTGTTTCTGGATAATTACCCTCTAATAACCGGGTATAAAATGTTGTGTGCCCCAGATTAAATACAGCCTGATTTGCGGCTAATTTAATATCGACACGATCTTGACCTTCTAATAGTGATTGCAATTCATTAAACGCTTTAGCCGGAATAATCACATCGGCATCAACATCGGCATCCGTACCTGTTAATGTCACGATTCGTTGTGACAAACGGTGAGAGTCAGTTGTCACTGCTTTCACACTATTCCCAGTCAGTTGTAAATGAATACCTGTTAAAATTGGCCGACTTTCTTGTGTTGAAGCTGATATTTTTGTTTGGGAAATAATATCAACTAATTGCGCTGCTGAAACACTCAAACTTTGAACGTCTTCCATTTCAGGTAATTGTGGATAGTTTTGAACATCTTGACCATTAATTGTAAAGGCTGAAGCGCCTGAGGTAATAGCAGCCCGTAGGCCATCAATGGCTAATGTCATATTGTCAGCAGGTAATCGTTTAACGATATTTGTGAAAAAAGTTGCTGGCAATGTAATCCCACCGGGTTGCGTAATGACGAGTTGTGCACTTGTATCTGATTGTGGAATCGTTGTTTCAATTGAAATATCTGCATTAGATCCAGTAAGAATCAGTTCCTCATCATTTAAAACCAATTTGATATTTGTCAAAATAGGAATCGTTGTCCGTGATGAAATAGCACGTGACACATCATTTAAGGCTTTAATAAATGCTTGTCGATTAATTGTAAATTGCATAAATAGGCTCCTTTTTACTTAACACCAATATACCAGCAATATGTTCTTAATAAAGATAAAAGATCTAGTAGTAATAATAAGGGGTGTGGAAGTTGTGGAAAACTGGGATGTGAATAAAGACATGTAAGCAATTAGTTGTTCACAAACCTGTTGGAAAACTTGGTTATTTATTACCAGTTATTCACACAGACTCTCGCCTCTCCTATTGCCACTATATCACGATAAATGTGTTATTTGCCGTTTTTAATTTCGTCAGTTAGTGCATCAAGCATCTCTTTTGTGCGTGGATCACTTTCTGACTTTTCGGTAATTTTTGTGGTGGCATGTAGAACACTAGAATGATCGCGGCCACCAAACGCGCGACCAATATCTGGCAAACTTTCATTAGTCAATGTTCGCGTGAGATACATGGCAACGTGTCGGGCCGTGACCAAATCCTTCTTGCGACTTGAACTTTTGAGATCATCAATCGTTTGCATGTAGTAATCAGCTACCACTTGCTGTATTCTCTCAACTGTAATTTTGAATCCTTGATTAATGTTCAGGTCACCTAAGATTTGTTGTGCCGTTTCCTTTGTTGCTGGCTTGTTCATATAGCGTAGACTGGCTTCAAATTTATGAAACGCCCCTTCCAAACTTCGGACGTTGGAGTCAATCTTTTCAGCGATTAATTCCAAAACATCATTTGGAATTGTCAGGCCATCTGATTCAGACAAGTTTTGCAAAATGGCAACACGCGTTGGCAAATCAGGCTTTTGAATGTCCATCATAATACCCGCTTCAAATCGTGATGTTAATCGCGTTTGCAAATCGACTATTTCCGTTGGTAGCTTATCAGAAGTCATAACGATTTGTTTACCATTTTTGGTGAGGACATTGAAAGTATTGAAGAATTCTTCTTGAACCTTCTCTTTTCCTGACCAGAATTGAATATCATCGACTAATAATAAATCAACAGAACGATATTCTTGTTTAAAAGCGGCAGTTGCCCCATCACCAGCTCGCAAAGATTCGGTGAAATCATTCAAGA
Organism: Leuconostoc sp. S50; assembly: GCF_016624925.1. Lineage (NCBI taxonomy): Bacteria > Bacillati > Bacillota > Bacilli > Lactobacillales > Lactobacillaceae > Leuconostoc > Leuconostoc sp. S50. The sequence continues at coordinate 17,921 of NZ_JACVUE010000005.1, forward strand.
AATCTTCAGCAGTGGCATATTTGATGTGTGCTGACGGCGTGGAAGCGGCATAAGCGTTACCAATGGCTTGCATCAAGTGGGTTTTCCCTAGTCCAACACCACCGTAAATCAAATAAGGATTGTAGACTTGTCCTGGTTCATCAGCGACTGCACGCGCCACAGCGTAAGCATTTTCATTACCTGAACCAATGACGAATTTTTCAAATGTAAAGTCAGGATTTAAATCTGATTCCCGTGTAAACGGCAAGTTGTCAAGCGTTGGTGCAGCAGCTGTCATTTTTGGTTGGGCAATTTGAAGGTCTGGCTTGATAAAACCATCAGCAATGGTCATGGCAAATTGGACAAAATCCATTGAGTATTCGCGATCCCATTGATCGATGATATCTTGCGCCATGTCGCTTGGGACAGCTAGCGTCAGACTAGTATCTTCCAGTGTTACTGGTTTGAGTGGTTCTATATAGGTAGAAAAAGTCACACGACCGAGTTTTGTGAAAAATTCAGCTTGGACTTTGGACCACAGTTCTTCTTTTGTGATTGGTTTAGTCACGTATCTCTCTCCTAAAAGCGTTCAAGTCAAAAATGACGATCAGACACTGATTAGATTTAGCGTCGATCATGGATTGAACTGACTGTGTTTCTAAAAGTTTAGAAGCAGTAGCAAAGATAATTATAACAATAAGAAAACGAGTTTTCCACAGGGTAACGACAACTTTAGAGAATATCAACAGTTGTGGACAACCAAAAGGGGTGAATGTGGACAATGAGACGAACAAATGTGTGGGTTATCCACACATCAACATGATTATGCACAGCAAAACGTGTGAAAAGACAATATTTGAGGTTGGTTATCCACATTATCCACATGTTAACGTGCACAACTTGTGGATATGTGGATAACTTGTGTAGACCGTTGTTTATAAAAAATGCTAAACCCTTGCTAATCAACAGCCTAGGGGATAAATATGGATAAGCCTGTGAATGTAAAGGAAAGTTTAAGAAACTTAAATTTTAAATATTTTCCAGAAAAAACGTGTTGATGCATGTGAAAAAATAGGCAAAAGGAAGGGGACATTATTATAAAAAATGCCCCTAATTTTTGGTAAGAGAATAAAACTTTTAATGGTAGAATAGTGCAAAGGAGAATGACATGCGGCATTTAGATTATACAGAACAAGAAAATTGGCGTCAGCCAGATGATACAGCTTATCAGTCACCAATCGACATTGCGACGCAGTCGGTTCAACCTCAAGAAACTGGGAAATTTGCAATTTCTTTCCAAGATGAGGTGCAATACGATGATCGTGAAATAGGCGAGCAATTCCTAGTTCATGGGCAGTTACGCCTTGATGATCAAATTTGGGAACTTGAACGCTTTCACTTTCATGATGGGGCAGAACACTTGGTTAATGGCCAACGACATGATGTGGAAACACATTTTGTTTTCCAACATGGGGACCAAACTTTAGTAGTGGCTAGTTTTGGGGATGTTAGTGCCAATGAGAAAACTGGTGCAGTTAAAAATATCTATGATAATCAGGTCAATGCGGCAACATTGCTGCGTTTGTTGCCAGATAACCATAGTTATTTCCACTATGTTGGCTCACTAACAACACCACCACTTCGTCATGATATTCAATGGCTTGTGTTGACTGAGCCTGTGGCAATTTCAGCAGAAGATAAAGCAGTATTACACGACCATTATCCAGATAATTACCGTGAGATTCAAGAGATTAATGAACGCGTTATTACTTATTACAATGACAAAAATTAGGACAATTGTGAGACCTACTAGTTTGCTGGTAGGTTTTTTATTTGCATAGAAACAGCTCTATGTTTCACAGAATTTAAAAATTTCAGATGAAAATCATAGCGGTAAATGATATGATAACATGTGAATGTTTTTAATTTAAATCTCACATTTTAAAGAGGCGATGTTTTGGCTGTTTTTTTTCAAAGTATACAGGGTGTTTTAGTCATTTTAGTGATGATTGCCATTGGCTATTCCTTGGCAAGTGCTAAGTGGTTTACCGACAAAAGTGGACAAATCATTGCACGGATTGTCACACAAGTGGCTTTGCCAATGTACATGGTTAATACCATTACGCAAGATTTCACTAAAGATGAGTTAGGGCGCTTGCTACCAGATATTAAATTTCCAATCATTTCAATGTTGGTCTTATTTGCAATTTCGGTGGCATTTGCACGGGTATTAGCAATTCGTAAAAACAGACGTGGTTTGTTTCAGTCCATGTTTTTTAATTCAAACACGGTGTTTGTTGGGCTACCAATCAACATGGCGTTGTTTGGCACTAAAAGTTTGCCGTATGTGTTGGTTTACTACATGATTAACACGACTTTCTTTTGGACACTGGGCACTTATTTAATTCAACGAGATGGTGAAGGAGAGTGGCGTTTTGATATCAAAACAACCCTAGCAAAAGTATTTTCACCACCGTTGTTGGGATTTGTGCTAGGTGTTTTGCTGGTTGTTTTTCGAATTCAATTACCCACGTTTATTGCCTCTGATTTACAATACGTAGGTAGTTTAACGGTACCATTATCAATGTTTTTCATTGGTATAGCCGTGCAACGTGCTGGATTACGTAATCTAAAAGTGAATAAATACAGTCTTGGCATTTTGTTCGGGCGCTTTATTTTAGCGCCAATGGTGATGTTTTTATTGTTGTGGAAAGCTGATGTACCAATCTTGATGAAGCAAGTCTTTATTTTGCAGTCGGCAATGCCTGTGATGACTAATGCGCCAGTAGTTGCCAGTCTGTACGGTGCGGACGCGGATTACGCGGCCATTATGGTAACGGAATCGACGATCTTGAGTTTGATTGTTGTGCCAATTTTAATGACGATTATTAACTAAATCAAAAGATATAAGCAGGCACCTGTTGTAGGTTTTTGTAGCCATACTTGATTGACCGTGTTTAGAATGAAAAAGTTTCTCATTTTATTAGTTGTTGACAAGATTTTGTGTGTCTTGTATGATATTAAATATTAAGAAATTGGAGGCAACACATCATGCAAAACATGAATCAAACACAAATCTCATCTCAAGCCCTCCTTCTCCTCCTCATGCTGTAAGTCATGACGAGGTTTTTCGCGCTCATGACTAACTGGTAATCAGTTTTCATGGGTGTTGAAATGATGAGTATGTCTATTATCATGATTAACGATCTAAACCCATGAATTTTGATATTCATGGGTTTTTTATTTGCGAAAAAGAAGGTAATTAGAGAAGAGAATTGGAGAAGGAAAAATGAAAAGAATTGTAATTGTTGGGGCAGTATTTGTCGTCGCAGTTGGCGGCATTATTGGCTATGGGGTAATGAATCGTCAGTCAGATCAGGCATCATCGTCAACGGTGATTAAAATTGGTGGCGTATTTGACACATCAGGTGATGCCTCTTCGTATGGAAAAGCCGAGCAAGATGGGGCCAATTTTGCCATTAAGCAAATCAATGCTAATGGTGGTGTCAAGGTCAATGGCAAAAGCTATAAATTTAAGATTATCAATAAAGATGCCAAGACGGATAACACTGAAACAGCGTCAGTGACAAGTAACTTGATTAACAACGAAAAAGTGAGTGCAATTGTAGGTCCTGTTATTACTTCAGGCGTTCAAGCAGCCGTCCCAGTGGCGACACAAGGGAAGACGCCAATGATTTCACCAACAGCTGGTGCTGATAATATTACGATACAAAAAAACGGAAAAGTTCAGCCTTATGTTTTCCGAGCACAATATAAGAATTCGTTTATGGGCACAAAGATGGCACAATTTGCGACTGAAAATTTGAAAGCCAAGAATGTCGTTATTTTCCAAGATAATTCCTCAGATTATGGGACAGGCATTACAGCTGCGTTCAAAAAAGCATATAAAGGCAAGGTTGTTGACGTTGAATCCTATCAAGAAGGCAGCAAGGACTTTCAAGCTGTTTTGACCAAAATAAAAGATAAGCAGTTTGATGCTGTGGTTATCAATGGTTACTATACTGAAGGGGGTGCCATTTTGAAGCAAATGCGCGATATGGGCATTAATGTGCCAGTTATTGGTCCTGATGGTATTGGTGATCCTAAAACTGCTGAGATTGCGGGCAACAAAAATACAAGCAATGTTTATTATGCTGCCCATTTCTCAGTCGATGCACCGGCAACCAAAGTGGCAACGCCATTTGCAAAAGCATACAAAAAGGCCTATGGCAAAGAGCCATCACAGTTTACAGCCTTGGCCTATGATTCTGTTCGCATGATTAAAGCAGCAATTGAAAATGAAAATTCAACAAGTAAGGCGGCGATTACCAAGGGTTTGGCAAATTTGAAGAATTTTGAAGGCGTTACAGGAAAAATGTCGATTGACAAAGACCATAATCCGGTGAAGTCAATGGTGATGGTTGGTATGACTGATGGTAAAGAGTCATCTGCTGTGGTCGTGAAGTAAATCAAACGTTACATAGAGTTGACGTGTTGATCAAATTTTGAGGTTAAAATGACAATTTTCATTCAGCAAGTAATCAACGGACTGATGCTAGGCAGTGTTTACGCACTATTGGCATTAGGCTACACAATGGTTTACGGTATTATCAAATTAATTAATTTTGCACATGGCGATATCTATATGTTGGGCGCCTATTTCGGTTATTTTTTTATTAAAGTGCTACACTTAAATTTCTTCATTGCCTTGGTTTTGGCGATGGCAGTCAGCGCGGTGATTGGGGTTTTGATTGAATATATTGCATATCGGCCACTACGTCATTCACCAAGGATAGCGGTGCTAATTTCAGCGCTTGGTATATCATTTTTGCTGGAAAACGGCATGACGTACCTATATGGGTCTGATCAACGTTCTTTTCCGCAAGCTATCAAGACTGTGCAATACCATTTTTATGGAATTCAAGTGTCTAACATTCAACTCATCATCGCCGTGACATCAATCGTATTGATGTTATTGCTAACGTATGTTGTCAAACGTACTAAGATGGGTCGGGCAATGCGGGCGGTGTCAGCAGATCCTGATGCGGCAACTTTAATGGGTATCAATATTAATCACACGATTTCATTTACTTTTGCAATTGGATCAGCATTGGCCGCGGCTGGTGGTGTGTTGATTGGACTTTATTACAATAGCATCGATCCTTTGATGGGCATGACACCGGGGTTGAAAGCCTTTGTTGCCGCTGTTTTGGGTGGTATCGGTATTATTCCCGGAGCCGCTGTTGGTGGCTGGTTGATCGGTATATTAGAAACAATGGTACAAGCGACTTCGTTTTCTGCTTATAAAGACGCCATCGTGTATGCGATGTTAATTGTTATTTTGTTGATAAAGCCGACTGGTATTTTAGGTAAAAACAAGCGGGAGAAGGTGTAATGGATCAAACGCATATTAAATATACATTGTCGTGGGCAGCAATGGCTGCCATGGGCTTTATTTTGATTTTTATGGCACAAATGGTTGGCTTAATCGGACATTATGGTGTCACAACGATTGTGTTGATCGGCATCAATGTGATTGCGGCATTGGGCTTGAATTTGGTTGTGGGGATATCAGGGCAATTTTCGCTAGGCCACGCCGGATTTATGGCGATTGGGGCATATGCAACGGCGCTGATTATGGGAGTTTTGCCCGGTGTTATGGGCTTTGTTTTAGGCATGGTAACTGGTATCGCTGTGAGTGGTATTGTTGCTTTGATCATTGGGATACCAACTTTACGTTTACGTGGTGACTATCTAGCAATTGCAACGCTAGGATTTGCAGAAATCATTCGTATTGTCATTATGAACTTAAAAATTACTAACGGACCAGCCGGTATATTTGGTATTGCGCCGTATGTTAGTTGGCAATTGGTCTATATTTTAGCGGTTATCACGCTAATTATTGTCGTTAATTTTGTCCGTAGTATGCCGGGAAGAGCAATTATTGCAGTACGAGATAATGAAATTGCTGCTGAATCATTAGGTATTAATACGACAAAATACAAGGTTATCGCCTTTGTATTGGGTGCATTATTTGCAGCTATGGCTGGTAGTTTACGGGCAAGTTTTATTCAATCGATTGCGCCTAAAGACTATGCATTTATGCAAAGTATTATGATTTTAATCATCATTGTCATTGGCGGGATTGGGTCAATGAGCGGCACGGTAATTACGGCTATTGCTTTGGGTATTTTAGACACGTTGTTACAAAATTTTGGTTCATTACGTATGGTTATTTATTCCGTTATCTTAATTGTCGTGATGTTAATCAGACCGCAAGGTATTTTTGGCAGTCGTGAATTATCTTTAAAAAAATGGCTATTTGATGGAGGAGATGGACATGACACAGACCATACTGAAAACGCATGATTTAAGCATTCGCTTTGGTGGTGTCACAGCAGTTGATCACGTCAATATTGAAGCTTCCGAAAATGAGTTAATTGGTTTAATTGGTCCAAACGGCGCAGGTAAAACGACATTATTTAATCTGTTGACCGGTGTTTATCGGCCAACCGAGGGCGATGTGGCCTTGTTTGATGGTCAAAAGTTAGCCATAGTGAACCAACAATCACCAGCTAAAAGAGCACGATTGGGCATTGCGCGAACGTTCCAAAATATCCGTTTATTTGAAAGCCGTACGGTTTTGGAAAATGTCATGATTGCAATGAATTCGCATACTCGAGCCCACACATGGGACGCGATATTGCGACTGCCATCTTTTTACAAGCATGAAGCGACTTTAAAAAATGAGGCACGTCAATTATTGTCAATTTTTGATATGTTGGGTGTTCAGGATACTTTAGCCACTAACTTACCGTATGGGCAGCAACGACGCTTAGAGATTGTTCGAGCATTGGCGACTAAACCAAAAATCTTGTTTTTGGATGAACCTGCTGCGGGGATGAATCCCCAAGAAACCGCTGATTTAACGCGTCTTATTAAACAGGTTCAACAGGAATTTAAGATGACCATTATTCTAATTGAGCATGATATGAATTTGGTCATGGCAGTGAGTGAGCGATTGTATGTGCTGGAATACGGGAAATTATTGGCAAGCGGGACACCGGCAGAAATACAACAAAATGCTGATGTCATCCGCGCATATTTGGGAGAAAACGATACATGAGTGCATTGTTAACTGTTGAAAATTTGAATGTCAGTTATGGCGCAATCAAAGCTGTACAAAATGTCAATTTTACTGTGCATGATAATGAAATTGTGTCGTTAATTGGCGCAAACGGCGCTGGCAAAACGACAATCTTGAGAACTATTTCAAATTTAATTAAACCGACCTCTGGGTACATCAATTTTCAAAATCAAGATATTTTAGGGATGGCTTCAGCCAAAATTGTGTCTAGCGGAATTGCCCAAGTACCAGAAGGTAGACGCGTTTTTGCTGGCATGACAGTGCAAGAAAATTTGCAATTAGGTGCTTTCACACGTGATAAAGGCACTAATTTGAAGTCAGAATACGCGCTGATTTACGACCAATTTCCAATTTTAAAGGAGCGGCGTAATCAAGATGCAGCAACCTTATCTGGTGGCGAACAGCAAATGTTAGCAATTGGACGCGCGCTAATGGCCAAGCCGAAGTTATTGCTACTAGATGAACCGTCAATGGGATTAGCGCCGTTATTTATTGAAAAAATTTTTGATATTATCAAGACTGTCAATGAACAGGGCGTGACTGTGTTAGTCATTGAGCAAAATGCTAACCAAGCATTGAAGATTGCCGATCGTGGCTATGTTTTAGAAAGTGGTCAAATTACGATGACTGGTACTGGTGCTGAATTACTGGCTTCAGATGACGTGAGAAAAGCTTATTTGGGTGGTTGACGCAATAGTGGTGTGTCAGTCGATATCTAAAACGCCAACACAGGAAGGATTGTGTTAGCGTTTTTTTAGTGTGATGAAGCACCGAAAACAGCCAGACGTTCTGCCAAACTCGTTTCTACGGCCGTGACGCCGGGTTCTAATAGTTTCCTAGGATCGTAATTTTTACCAATCAAATCTTGATCAGTTAAAATAAAGTCTCTTAGCGCTTGATGGAATGCCAGCTGGGCTTCAGTGTTCACATTGACTTTGGCAACACCCATGCTAATAGCTGCTCTAATTTGATCATCTGGGACACCAGAGCCGCCATGCAAGACAAATGGTACCTGACTGTGGGTCATATTATCTAAAGTCGTCGTTAAGTCTTTGAGATGAGCGAGGTTTAGCCCTTGCCAATCTTTTGGATAGCGACCATGAATGTTACCAATCCCTGCTGCAATAAAATCTATTTGCGTTTGGATCATGGCAACTGCATCGTCGATAGGCGCGATTTCACCAGTGCCGATGATACCATCTTCTTCACCACCAATACTGCCTACTTCAGCTTCAACTGAAATATTTTGTTCATGAGCTAACGCTACAATCTCACGTGTTTTTTCTAAGTTTTCTGCTAATGGTAAGTGTGATCCATCAAACATAACTGATGTAAAGCCAGCTTTGATGGCAGCTTTAGTGGCAGTGTAATCACCATGATCGAGATGAATGGCAATGGGGACAGTAATGCCAAATGATTGGTCAAGGTCGCGCACGATATGAGCAACGGTTTCAAAACCACCCATATATTTAATGGCACCCATCGAAGCAGCGATGATGGTAGGAGCTTGTTTTGCTTGTGCAACACGCAAAATGGCTTGTGTCCATTCAAGATTATTTGTATTAAAGGCGCCGACAGCATAGCCTTGTTGACGTGCTGTTTGAACGATTTCTTTACCAGAAACGATTGTCATGAGTTATTCCCAACTTTCTTTTTTAAATGTTTGATCTGTCTGATGTAGTGAATAGTGATAATTATTATTAACTGAAAAAATTTTATCGCGAATTGAGTCGTGATTGGATTTGGCAACTTCAATTAAAAAATTAACCAGATTTTTTGACCATACCAATTCTTTATCGTGGCCATATTGTAACCAAAATGAATCTAATTCTGGGTCATCCCAATCATGCGCACCATGATAGGGACGATCATCTAGCAAAATGGCACCAGCATTTTTATTCAAATTTTTTTGGTGTGTCAGAATAACTTTTTTATAAAATGGGCTATCTGGCTGATTGCCAAAGAAATCATTTAACCAACTAATTTTATCTTCCCAAGCACTAGGGTTTTGCCAAGGTGCCGTTGATAAAATGTACATATCATAGTATTGAGACAGGGCATAAATGCTATCAATAGCGTCAGGTAAAGGTGGTAAATATCGAAAAATGCCAGGAATTTGATCTGGTTTTTTAAACTGATATAGATGCGGCTTATCATTTTTGGCATTTAATACAGGCAAAGTATCAACGATAGTGTTGTCCATATCAATGAATAATTTAGTTTTGATGATAGTATTCTCCTTTTTTTGAAAACGCTTACATTTTCGGAATAGACAAAATTATACAGCGTCAGAATAAAAAAATCAAATGTATACCAATTTTATACATTTGATTTTTTTTGAATGCGTTGTGTGATAGTTTCAGAGGTTGAAGTAGGATGATAAAAATGTTGCGACACCATCTTCCTCATTGCTACTGGTGATATCCGTGGCTGCCGATTTAATTAGTGGAATAGCGTTAGCCATGGCTACTGATACAGTGGCGAGTTTAAACATGGATAGATCGTTAGCCTCATCCCCAAAAACAATCAAATCTTTTGAAGTTAGGGACAATTTTTTTAGTAACACTTTGAGTGCAGCGCCTTTACTGACGTTGCTTGGCACAAATTCTAGCAGTGTTCGCCGAGATCTTGTAAATGAAATATTCTTGGTTAACACAGGTGTATGATGAAGAATATTTTCGAGATAGTTCAATTTGTCCTCAGTTTCGCAGACGACAAATTTGTTAAATGTCAACGCTGTTGGCAAATCAGTGATACTGACTTGCTGATAATGCAGCAGTTTACCAATTAAGTTAACATAGTTAGACTGCCCAAAGTCTGCAATAGAATAGACAATTTCTGGACAAACAATATCAATGGGCAAATTAAGATTATGGATTAAATTGAAAATCTCAGACATATCACTAAGCGTGAAACGCTTGTTTAAAAGCGTTTTATTTGTATTAATATTTTTAACCACACCACCATTGAACAAAATGACATAGTCATCATTTTTGTTTAGCTCTAGTTGTGTTAAGAAGGGTTGTACGTTTGGGAATGGGCGACCGGTTGTTAAAACAATATGATGGTTATCAGCATGTATTTTTTTCAAAATCGTAGCATTTTTGTGTGATAGTGTGCGGTCTGATTTTAGTAAGGTATTGTCCATATCCAAGGCAATTAATTTTGGCGTCATATTAGGATTTCCTCTTTCTTGGTAACGTTAATTTGTGATATTACCATTTTTAGTCGGTCAAACTCACTATCCGACAGCTCACTGTCTATCAGAAAAGTAGGTTGTTTCGTCGCAATTTCAGTCGATTCCGTAATAATCAAATCAAACTGATTGGGTTCATTTGACGAGTTTTCAAAATCATTAAGCGAGACAATTGATAATTCGCATGGTGCAGAACTACTACGTTTGATTAATGTTTCAAAAAGATTTTGACTATAAATTGGAAGTGACGTCACCATTAAAATGTGTAATTTATGAATTTTCTCGTGGGACAAGCTAAAGTTGTAAAAAATCATTGCTAGAATGCTAATCTGATCGGTTAGTAGTCCAAAAGGGAACAAACGTTGATACAGTGATCGATTAGTGATTTGACTCAGTGCGTCGGTGACGTATTTTTCAAAGGTTTCGTTGTGATATAAGTAGTCATACACGGTGATACTTTGGTACTTAGATGAGTACCAAAAAGGCTTGAGCTGTGTTTGTATTTTGCGTGTCAAAACTTCTTGCTCAGCTTGACTGATCTTAATATCTGAAGTGAGGACAAAAGCTTTAACGATTTCATGACTGACAACTAAAAGATCTTGAAAGGCACGCGCACTGAAATGGTTATCCTGTTCTTTCGTCACACTCAGTAGTTGCAAGGTTAGAAATAATTTGACGGCGTCTGGCATCTCTAATGAAAAATTTGTTTTGGTAATCATTGAGAAGTCATTGATAATATCGTTTTCTTTGCGTTTGGTAAAAGAAACTACGTCAGCGGATGTAAATAAACTTTCCTGTGCAATAGGATCTAGCTCACTATACAGCGAAGCAAGCGTTGAAAAAATAGTTAACGTTAAAGCATTGGAAATTGATATCTTTTTGCCTAGAGAATCTTGATACATGTTTTTTAATTTTTCGCTGATTAATAAAAATTTTGAGTAAGGTATGTGTTTATCCAGTGACCGGATAAAATACGACAGAGCATTCTTATGACTCTGCAGTAAGGCTAGGCCGTTATAGGCATGCACGAATGAGTCGTACAACGGTTCTGAAAACTCAAAACCTGATTTTTTAGAAAAAACGGGTTTAAATGTCTCTCGCTTTTTGAGATCTGATATATCACGGAGAACCGTATTCCTAGAGACAGAAAATAATGTTTGGAAAGCAGATAATGTCCATTTTTTAAGTGGTAGTGCCAAACAAATATCAATAATCAGTTGCCGTTCATAGGAATTAATATAATCATCTGAAGGAACATGAGATAATTTTGCTTTCAAAACGGCAATTTGGTTTTGTGTAATTTTGGTGTTGGGTGCCAAAAAGGGGAGATTTGATGAACGCAAATCAGAATTGGCGCTTTGTAATAAGTAATAGATTTTACGACTAGATAAATTGAGCCGGTTAGACATCGTTTGAACATTTGGGAGCAGATCTTGATTGGCTATGTAGTTAATGAATGTGGTGTAATTCATATTTGGTACGCTCATAATTAGTGTTCCTTTCCAAAACGTATATTCACTTTGATTTTACAATGAGCAAGTGATTGATTACAGTCTCATTCAAGCATTTTCATTGTGAGGTAATGGGACTGTTTATTTTTTTTATTCTCAACCATAATGTAATTGTACCAGCAAATGTAAGCGCATACATTTTAAAAAAGTTTGGAAGAAGGTTTAAAGAAATGGCAAAAGCAACAACAATTCAAGAGGCAACACGAGAAAATTGGATTCAGAATACATTCCCAGAGTGGGGCACTTGGTTAAATGAAGAAATTGAACAATCAAAAGTACCCGAAAAGAATTTCCGGATGTGGTGGTTAGCCAATAATGGTATTTGGTTGAAGACACATGAAGACACCAATATTTTAGTTGACCTATGGAATGGCACTGGTAAGCAAACACATGGTTCAGGTTTGATGAAACAGGGACATCAAATGATGAGGATGAGTGGCGTGCAAAAGATGCAACCGAACTTACGCCTACAACCATTCGTTATTGATCCTTATGCTGTTAAAAATGTCGATGCCTTATTGGTGACACATATCCATTCAGATCACCTAGACATCAATACAGCAGCGGCTGTGTTACAAAATAGTGGTCCAGAAACGAAATTTATTGGCCCTCAAGCGGTTGTTGACATTTGGAAAGGTTGGGGAGTTCCTGAAGAACGCACAATTGTTGTTCACCCAGGAGATGAAGTGACCGTGAAGTCGGTTACAATCAAGGCTTTGGAAGCTTTTGATCGGACAGCACTATTAACCGTCGATAACGATGTCACAATCAAAGATTCGCTACCACAAGATATGGATGAAATTGCTGTCAATTATCTGTTTAAAACATCTGGTGGGAATCTATATCACGCCGCCGATTCGCATATGTCAAATATGTTTGCTAAACATGGCAATGAGAATCATGTTGATGTTGAAATTATTAACTATGGTGAGAATCCGCGAGGCATAACAGATAAAGTTACATCAATTGATGTTTTGCGATCAGCCGAGGACCTGAAAGCCAGAGTTGTGATTCCTGTACATTATGATATTTGGTCAAATTTCGATGCTGATCCGCAAGAAATCGTTAAGTTATGGGAAATGAAAAAAGACACACTTAACTATCAATTCCATCCATTTGTATGGCGTGTTGGTGGCAGCTACACTTTCCCAGAAGATCAAAACAAGATTCAATATCATTATAATCGTGGCTTCTCAGATGTCTTTTCAAAAGATAATGATGTGCCATTCCCTTCATTCTTATAAGGAGTAATCAAAATGACAATGCTTAATTACTTTTACGACAATGACTTGGTAAGAATTTACCATGACACGCCATCAAGTTGGCGGGAGTCGTTGCGTGTTGCGGGTGAAAATCTCAAAGAAAAGGGGATTATTACCGAGCAATATATTAATGAAATTATTAAAAATGTTGAAGACAATGGCGCCTATATTGTCATTGTACCTGGTGTGGTGATGCCACACGCATTAGCTACGGGACCAGGTGTTTTAGGAACAGGTATTAGTTTCACCAAATTTAATGAAGCTGTTTCGTTTGAAGATGGCAATGTTGAAAAACAAGGGAAGCTATTTTTCACGCTAGCAGCTAAGGATGAAAAGCAACACCTAGAGAATATTCAAAATTTAATGTCGTTATTGATGACAGACGGTGTGATTGAAGCGTTGTCAGATGTTGAATCAATGGACGATTTCGTTCAAGTGATGAATCAATTTGATAAAATCCCTGCTGAACAATGAGGAGAGCATGATGAATAATATATTCGCAGGAATATTAGCTATTTGGGAATTTTTTGCCAATAACATTTTGACCCAACCAGCCTACATGATTGGTTTCATTGTCTTGATTGGTTACATGTTAGAGAAAAAGCCATGGTATGAAAGTTTGGCTGGTTTTCTAAAAGCCACGATTGGTTACATGATCTTAATTGTTGGCTCAAACGGACTGGTAACAAGTTTCCGACCGATACTAACAGGACTGAAAGACCGCTTTCATTTAACGGCAACTGTGATTGATCCTTACTTTGGTCAAAATGCTGTGACAGATGGATTAGAAAAAACGTTTGGCCGTTCATTTGGCGACGTCATGATTTTATTGCTAATTGCCTTTGTCTTTAATATTTTATTGGTAAGATTTTCTAAATATACAAAATTACGTGCAGTATTTACTACTGGAAATGTTCAGGTACAGCAAGCAGCAACAGCATTTTGGATTTTACTATTTGCGATTCCGAGTCTTGGACGAATTGAAGTTTTGCTTGTTATGGGTGTGTTACTTGGCTTATATTGGGCTGTTGGATCTAACATGACAATCAAGCCAATTCAAAGGCTTACTGATGGTGGCGGTTTCGCAATTGCCCATCAGCAAATGTTTGGGATTGCATTGGTTGCATGGTTAGCAGATAAGATGAGTTCTTCTGAAAAAAAGAAGAACAAGCCAGCTTCTAAGCGCTTGGAAGATATTACTTTACCTGGTTTTTTGAAAATATTTAATGAGAATATGGTGGCCACCGCGATATTAATGTTTCTATTCTTTGGCATCATTATGTTCGTATTAGGAGAAAATTATTTCCATCAACTATTCATTACTAGTAAAGGGACCTCTGGTTTAGCTCAGGGTGCGAGCTTCTTCTTCTACATTCTCACAACATCCCTTGGCTTCGCTGTTAACTTAGCAATTTTGCAGCTGGGTGTTCGAACATTCGTTGGGGAACTAACTGAAAGTTTCACTGGTATTAGTGATACGATCCTACCAAATTCTGTACCTGGTATTGATGTTGCAGCGACATTTGCCTTTGGTGAACAAAATGCCGTGACAATTGGTTTCTTGTTTGGCGCATTAGGACAATTTTTAGCCATAGGGGCACTGATGATTTTCCACTCGCCAACCATTATTATTGCCGGATTTATTCCGTTGTTCTTCGATAATGCCGTGTTTGGTGTTATTGCCAACAACCGAGCTGGCGCGAAAGCAGCCATGATTTTGCCATTTTTCTCAGGCATTATACAAGTTGTTGGCGCAGCCCTAATCTCAACTTGGATTGGTATGTCAAAGTTCGGTGGTTACTTGGGTATGTTTGACTGGGATACTGTTTGGCCAGGATTCACAGTTATCTTGAAGTATCTAGGTTACTTCGGTGTTGTCGTGGTAGCTGCAATTCTACTTCTAATTCCACAGCTGGAATATCGTAAGGATCCTAAAAATTATTTCTTGATGGTTGAAGATTATGATGCCTATAAAGAAAATAAGGGTCTTGAATAAAAAATTAATTTGCTTTAATAAAGGAGAATAATAATGAATATTTTAGTTTCTTGCGCTAATGGTTCGGGTACAAGCTTGATGATGATGAAAAGTGTTGAAAAATCAATGAAAAAGCTTGGCATTCCGGTATCAAAAATTAACCACACAAGTATTGCCGAAGGAAAGTCAACGGCAAGCCAGTATGATGCCGTTTTCACACCACTTAACTTTGTGGACATGTTTGAAGATGCCGCAAAAAAAGGCGTGACAGTGGTCGGTGTCAAAAATGTTATGAGTGACAAAGAAATCACCCAACGAATTGTTGACGAAACTGATTTTGAAGAGAAATACAAGAAGTGAGGATAAAAAAATGACGAAGCCTAATCTACAAATTGCTTTAGATCAAAATACATTAGCTGATGCCGCAAGAATTGCGCATTTGGCAGGACCGATTGTTGACATTGTTGAAGTTGGCACGATTCTTGAGTTGCAGGCGGGACAACAGGCCATTAGTGTTTTGCGAGAGATGTTTCCTGATAAAATTATTGCATCTGATACAAAGTGTGCGGATGCTGGCTCAACGGTGGCCCAAAATTCAAAAGACGCCGGAGCTGATTTGATGACAGTTATTGATTCAGCAACAATTGCTACAATGAAATCTGCAAAGTCGGTTCTTGATGGGATACAGGTTGAATTGTACTCAGCATGGAATTGGGATTTAGCGGAGAAATGGCAACAAATCGGTATTGAACAAGTCATTTATCACCAAAGCAGAGACGCCTTATTGGCTGGTGAAGTGTGGGGTGAAAAAGACCTCAACATTGTCAAAAAGTTTATTTCAATGGGATTCAAAGTTTCTGTTACCGGCGGACTTAATTTAGACACGATTAAACTGTTTAAAGATGTGCCAGTGTATACATTCATTGCTGGTAGAGCCATTACGGGTCAAGATGATCCAGCAGCTGCTGCACAAGCCTTCCAAGATGAAATTGGAAAGTACTGGGCATAACGATGGCGCGATTGGGCATTAATGAAAAATCCTTACCGTTCGAATTATCGTGGCGGGAAAAATTGGCATTTGCTAAGCAGCAAGGTTTCTCTTTTATTGAATTATCAATCGACGAAAGTGATGAGCGTATTGCGCGCCTAGATTGGTCGGACAATGACATATTTAGCTTACTAAAAAATTCGTATGAATCGGCTGTTTCAATCGACACAATGATGCTATCAGCATTACGTAAATTTCCTCTAGGTTCACAAGATCCTGTTCTTTATGATGCTGCATACCGTATGTGTCAAAAAGCAATTATCTTAGCTAAAAAATTGGGAATAAGAAATATTCAAATTGCTGGATATGATGAATATTATCATGCCAAAACAGCACTCACCCGTGAGAATTTTATTGAGAATTTACAGCGAGTAGTTGATTTTGCAGCGGCGAATCAGGTTATGATTGCGATTGAAACGATGGACGATGACTTTATTAATTCAATTAACAAGATCAGAAAAATCAAACAAAATATTTCGTCACCGTGGCTGCAGGCCTACCCTGATATCGGTAATATTTCAGCATGGCCACAGGTAAACCCTGGGGAAGATTTGACTGATGGATTTGAAAATATCGTTTCTGTGCATGTCAAAGATACCTTAGTTGTGACAGAAAATACACCCGGTAAGTTTAAAAATGTGCCTTTTGGAACAGGTAATGTTGAATTTTTAGGATTATTTAAAACATTGAAGCGGCTTGGTTATCAAGGCACATTTACGATAGAAATGTGGTCAGAACGAGACAAAGATTGTGTTGACCAAGTCAAAAAAGCACACGATTTCATTCTTGAATTATTGACCCAAGCAGGTATTTTAATAGAGGTAGTATGATGTTAGAAGAACTAAAAAATGAAGTATATCAAGCAAATATGTCTTTGCCTAAATTGGGATTGGTAACATTTACTTGGGGTAACGTGTCGGGAATTGATCGTGAAAAAGGACTATTTGTGATTAAGCCATCTGGTGTTGCCTATGAAGATTTGAAGCCTGATGATATGGTAGTGGTTGATTTAGATGGTAACGTTGTGGAAGGTGATTTAAACCCTTCTAGTGATACACCAACACATGCCTATCTGTATCGGCATTTCAAAAATATTGGTGGCATTACGCATACACACTCACCATGGGGCGTTTCCTTTGCTGCTGCTCAAATGGATATTCCTGCTATTAGCACGACGCACGCAGACACTTTCTATGGTGATATTCCGTGCACGCCAGCCTTGAGCCAAGAAGAAATTCAATCAGCTTATGAGTTAAATACAGGAAAAGTCATTGTGTCAGAATTTGAGCAAAGGCAAATTGACCCTGATGCAACACCTGCTGTGCTAGTCAGCCAGCATGGACCATTTACATGGGGCGTCAATGCCTCAAAGTCTGTATATAATGCTAAAGTATTAGAAGTTTCAGCAGAAATCAGTTATCATGCGCTACAGTCGACACGTTCGGATATTCATGTGCCCCAATACCTACTGGACAAGCACTATTATCGCAAGCACGGCGTAAATGCTTACTATGGGCAAAAAGAAGCAGTTTCTGTTAATCATAGTTAATTCATGTCGCAAAATACCCCAAAAGCTATTATGCTTTTGGGGTATTTTATATGCAACCGTGTTTGTCAAAATCTCAAAAGTCAATATAGAATAAAATCTTATCAATGATGTCTATCATGATAAGACAAATGGTAAAAAACACCTAGTTTTCAATTGATAATAGGGTGCAACTAACGGTTGCGACCTCCGCAAAAAAGTCTATACAGCACTTTTGTGAGAAAATGTTTATTGATTAAATTGTTCATGTATAATCATTTTTATCAGCTGATGAATCAAGATCACGGAGAATAATATTAAGTATGGAAAACATTTTCAAATCGCAGTTAAGCGCTTTGCGGCAAAAAAAGCACTTGTCACAAGAATTGTTAGCACAAAAATTATTTGTCTCTAGACAATCAATCTCTAAGTGGGAGAACGGTGAATCAGAACCTAACATTGATAAGCTGATTTCTATTTCAGAAATATTTTCGGTCAACTTAGATTTTTTACTTGCTGGTCATACACATGGCGATGCTTTAATATTGGAGCTGAAAAATTTAAAAAAATCATTCAAAAATCCTGTTTTAAAAAATGTTAATTTGTCTATCTATGGTAGAGATCGTATCGCTTTGTTAGGCAGCAATGGATCAGGTAAAACAACAATTGTTAATACGATTTTGGGCAATATCATTCCGGATAAAGGTAGTGTCGTTAAACATTTTAATGCACAAGATGACCTCAGCGTTATGACGCAAGAAAATTGTTTGATTGCGTCTTTACAGGTTCGCGAACAAATTGCTTTATCTTTGAAAATATATGATGCCTACTCAAAGATCAACATAGATGATTTGCTCAAAAAATTTAGATTGACTGAGCAATCTGAAGTGATCGTTGATCAACTTTCCGGCGGACAAAAACGGCGTTTAGCATTACTTTTAACATTAATTAAACCATCAAAACTGTTGATACTAGATGAACCAACAGTGGGCATGGATTTAGAATCAATTGATTTATTTTGGGATTATTTGGATCATGTGGGTGGCAGTGTCGTCACTATCACACATGATTTCAATCAAATTGATAACTACTTTACACGTGTCGTGTTACTAAAAGATGGTGTGATTAAGTCAGATGAATCAGTTGCCAATATTCACTCTAATAATCAGACGATTGAACATTGGTATCGTCTCATGAATCAATAATTAAAGGAGCTATTTAATGATTACTTGGATAGAAATTAAAGATACATTCAGAAATAAACGTTTTATTTTGTTTACAGTCGTTTTCCCATTAGCATGGTATTTAATGATGCTAAGTGTTTTTAACGGTATGACACACAATCCTGTTAATCGTTATTTGTGGTTTACGATTGCTGCGATAATCGGTATTTCGGGTAATTCTGTTGTGACGTTTTCTAAAAAAATATGTGATACCTATCAGTTTTATAAATTACAATCTCAAACTTCGCATTATAGTATCAAACGTTGGATAACAGATCAGTTTATCGTGCAAGTTATTTTGAATGCCTGTATCGTTTTTGTTATTTTAGTTGCTGGCGTCTTATTTAAATCTTTGCCAATTAATTTGAGTTTAGGCATGTTAGTTATCTTGCTACTCATAATGGGGCTGTATTTAAACGCAATCGGTTTTTTAATTGGTATTTATATGGATCAAAAGACAATTGCTGCGCTCAGCATGCCATTGAGTATGGGATTTGGCGTTTTGATGATTCGATGGGATACCGTAACGGCCGCTAACGGTATCTTAATAAAAATAATCTCGGTTGTGCAACAATTTTTCCCTGGTTACTATATTTTTGACTATATTAAAAAAATTGGACAAAGCCAGTCAGTCAATCAATCTTTATTTAAATTTTTGTTGAGTGTTTTATTGATTGCCATTCCGTTTATTGTTATTTATTTGAAAAAACAGCAATCGGTATCACGATACCACGTGAAAAACTAAGCCCTTCTATTGAATTGAATAGGGTAGCCTCGAAAGTGAAAAAACTTGCGAGGTGTTTTTTATTTTATAAGTCTAAAGCGTTGTCCTCATCAAGTTCTCGTCATAAATTAAGACGATATATTTTCAATAGAGACAAGTAAAGACCGTACTTTGAAAATAACCGGTTAAACCATTATAATAGTGAGTGACTAATAATAAATCAGTATTGAAACCTTAGTTAGGTTGATTTGATACGCTGGGGAGAATATAAATGCAAGTAGCAATCATTGGTGCCGGTCCGCGTGGTTTAGCGGTAGCTGAGCGCCTTATTAATTTGGATGACAGTGATAATCAACTTGATGTACAAATCTTTGATCCATACGCCATTGGTGGTCGTGTTTGGGACCCCACAATCAAACAAAACAACTTATTCTTGATGAATACAGTCATTGACCAAGTGACACTGTTCAATGATGATTCAATTGAAAACGGTGGCAAACCTTTTTCAGGACCAAGTCTCTTTCAATGGTTAACCACTGAAGCGAGTGATTTTATTGCACAACACCCAGAATTTGATAGTGCTTATGCCAGTGAAATTTTGCAATTGACACATACTGGTGATTTCGCAACGCGTGGTATTATGGGCATCTATGCGGCTTGGTTTTTTGAATGGTTAAAAAGACGTGTCAAAGGCAATCAAACGCTTAATTATACGAAACAAACTGTAGCCGATTTAGTTAAAATTGGGACAAAATTTCAAGTGACACTAGGTGATGGTACACAGATATTAGCAGACCAAGTTGTCATGGCACTTGGGCACGCTGATGATGAATTGACACCTGAGGAAGTTGATTTTAAGGCATTTGCAGATGAAAATCACTTGCCTTATATTGGACCAACTCACCCATCAGAAGCTGATTTGTCAGGCTTGACAGAAAATAATCGCGTGATTATACGTGGCTTGGGATTGAGCTTTTTCGATTATTTAGCGGCACTTTCAATTGGCAAAGGTGGAACTTTTGTCCGTGATGATTCCGGAGAGTTACTTTATCAACCCTCTGGTCACGAACCACATATTATTGCTGGTTCGCGCGGTGGCTTCCCGCTACATGCGCGTGGTGTCAATGAAAAAGGCGCTAGTGAATTATACCAGCCAACTTTCTTTACGTTACCTGCTCTTGACGCGCTACGTGCTGCTGGAGACGGTAAAATGTCTTATGAGGCTTTTGAAAGTTTAGTGGTTAAGGAATTGACCTATAAACACTTGCTAAATCGTATTAATAGTGGGCAAAGTAATCTGACGTATGATCAATCCGAAACGCTTAAAGTGGCATTACTCACGAGTGGTGACTTGAACGCCACAGCTGCCGAATTTGGTTTGAGTGATATACCATCATTAGATATTGATTTGGTACGTAATCCAGCTCGTGATTTGCCAAATGATGCCGATTATCGCACTTGGGTATTATCGTATTTAGCTGCGGATATTGCTGATGCACGGCTGGGGAACAAATCAGCACCATTTGCTGGCGCGCTTGATATTCTGCGTGACATGCGTGATCGTGTACGCTATGTTGTGGAACATGATTATTTCTCAGTTGATGATTATGAAAAGTTTTTGACCAAATTCCGTCCGTTGGACGTTTTGGTATCAGTTGGACCTCCATTACTACGTGTCGAACAGCTTCGTGCGTTGATAAAAGCCGGTATTGTTGATGTTACCGCGTCACAAATCAAGGTGACAACCGAGGACGGTCAGTTTGTTGCACGAGATAGCCGACAACAAGAATACCATGGGAATGCCCTAGTGGAAGCAAGGTTAGGTGCAACTAACATGGCAATCGCGGTCAACCCCATTTTAGTTAATTTGCGTGATAAAGGGACACTCGTTTCGCCAACCTTGGTCCGTCAAGATGGGACAAGTTGGACATTGGGTGCTGCTAATATTGATCGCCAAACATTAGAAGTTATTGATGCAAATGGGGATCACATTCCCAATTTGTACTTGTATGGCATTCCTGTTGAAGGAAAAAAATGGTTTGGCACAGTGATTCCTCGTCCGGGTGTTAACACGGTGATTTTGCGAGAAGGTGCTGTCATTGCACAACGCATTTTGGAGAACTTGTGATGGCAAAATTATTTACAAATGCGCGACTATACCAAGAAGATGAACAGGTTTTTAGACCAAACGCATGGTTCGTGGTAGCAAATGATCATATTGTTTCACGTGGAACAAATGATGTGCCAAGTGATTTTTCAAGCTTAGAAACGACTGATTTGCAAGATCGCTATGTCATGCCAAGTCTGATTAATACGCATGTTCACATTGCTAATCGTGTATTTCCTGTTGGTGCTAATCAGTTGATCAAAACTGATGAAGAACGAATTCAAAATGGTTTGGCAAATCTTCAAACGTTGCAACAAAATGGTGTAGCGTTTGCTCGAGCATTAGCAACGACAAATGATTTAGATATTGACATTGCCAAGCGGGCTGAACAACAAAACCTGATTGGCTTACAAACTGCTGGGCGTGCAATTACAACAGTTGGTGGTCATGGTTCAAAGCAAGGGATCGTGGTTGCAACCCCTGCCGAGATGCGGGCTGCCGTGCGTGGCCATTTTCTAGCAGGTGTTGATAACATCAAATTGTTTGCCAGTGGGGGCATTCCTTTTAGTCCTAACGAGCAACCTGATGATGTGCAAATGTCATTTGAGTTAATACAAGCAGCTGCTCAAGCAGTTCATGAAAAATCTCATGCTCGTTTGGCAGTCCACGAAGAAGCGCTTGAAGGCGTTAAAATTGCTTTGCGTGCTGGCGCTGATGGCATTGAACATGCTTTTGATGCTGATGATGAAGCAATTAATTTGTTTCTTAAAACGGGCGCAACACTGACACCAACGCTGACGGCACCCTATGTGATTGTCAAACGTGGGGATGGCATTTTACCAGAATGGATGGTTAAAACAGCTTATAAGTGGGCACCGCGACACATGCGTGCTTTGGGTCAATATGCAAAAGCCGGTGTTAAATTAACACTTGGGACAGATGCCGGATCACCGCTCAACGGCTTCAATGATACGGCATTAGAGGCACAATTGATGGTGATGGCAGGTGCAACACCGGCCCAAGTGTTGCAAGCTGCGACGATTAATGGTGCTGAATTGCTACATATTGAATCAGAGTATGGGCACTTGAAGACGGGTGCGATGGCTAACTTTATCGTCATGGACCAGTCTCCGCTTGAAAATATAACGGCAGTAAATTTGCCAACCGTTTATTATAAAGGTAAACTAGTGTCAGAGGCACCAGACCGTTCTGGTGAATTAGAATACCCATTGAATAAAGGAAGCTTGGACTATTGACAATTCAGCTTATTGCAACTGATTTAGATGGTACGTTTTTGACAGATGACAAGAAGTTTGACCAAACGTTATTTCGGCGTGTTTTGAGTCAATTGAAACGTCAAAATATTGCTTTTGCCATTGCAACTGGCGTTCATCAAGAGCGAATCAACGTTATTTTTAAAGACTTTTTGAATGAACCGATTAATTTTGTGACTAATAATGGTGCGCGTGTCATTAAAAGCGATGGTTCAGTGCTGTTTTCAAAGGCTTTATCGTTGAAAACGTTAGCACATATTCAAGATTTTTTATTTAATTATGATGTTCAACCTGATCGTGGTTTGGTTTTTTCGACTGATGAGACGGCTTATTTGCCACGGTACGCTAACATTAAAAATAGTGAACGGTATTTCAAGTTTTTTAAAAATATTGTTCGGTTTGAAAATGTCTCAGACATTCCGGAGCCAATATATAAGGTAACAATGAGTTGGCAAAATTTTGATGAGTCTCAATTTTATCGTGACGCGCGGCTGGCACTAGGTGATGCTGTCCACATTACTGAAACAGGGACTGGAGCGATTGATATTATCGCGGCCGGTGTTAATAAAGCGTCTGCTCTCAATATGTTAGCGTCGAGCTATGGTGTTAATATGGTGGATGTTGTCGCTTTTGGTGACGGTGGCAATGATGTGGAAATGTTGTGCGCGGTTGGGCAACCGTTCAAAATGCCAAACGCACGCATCACTGGTGATTATCAAACAGCAGTTGATGATAATAACAACAGCGGTGTGTTGAAAACAATTCAGAAGATAACGCATTTATCATAAAAAAAGCATTGCAGGTGTGCAGTGCTTTTATAATACCTGTAAGGAGGCATTATTATGGCATTAGGATTTATTGGCACTGGCGTGATGGGAACGGGCATTATTAATAATTTGCTCAAAGCTGGACATCATGTCACGGTTTATAATCGCACCCAATCAAAGGCAGATGAAGTGATTAGTCATGGCGCCGTATGGGCGGATACACCAGCAGAAGTTGCCCAACAAGCCGATATTGTTTTTAGTATGGTTGGCTATCCGCAAGATGTTGAAGATGTGTGGACCCGAGATGATGGGATTTTTGCCGGTGCTAAACCGGGTAGTATTTTAGTGGATATGACCACTTCGACGCCACATTTAGCTGAGCAACTGGCACAAACTGGCGCGGATTTAGGCTTTAAAGTCTTAGACGCACCAGTATCTGGTGGTGATATTGGTGCAAAGTCTGGTACTTTAACTATCATGGTCGGTGGTGAGGCTGATGTATTTGAAGCCGTTAAACCAGTTTTTGAAAGCATTGGGCAACAAATTGTGCATGTGGGATCTGCCGGTAAAGGGCAACACATGAAAATGAGCAATAACATTGGCGTCGCCGCAACAGTCATAACAATGGCAGAATCTTTGGTATATGCCAAAGCGGCTGGCTTAGATTTAGAAACGGCTTATAATGTTTGGCGTAAAGGTGCTGCTGGCTCTTGGTCAATTGATAACTATACGCCACGTGTTTTAAAAGGTGATTTTGCTGCCGGATTTTATGCCAAACATTTGCTCAAAGACTTAAGAATTGCACTTGATGCCGCCAAGGAAATGGACATTGACCTCCCTAATACAGCCTTAGCCGAAAAATTGTTTGCAAAATTAAGTGTCGATCACGGGGATGAGGGCGTTCAAGCAATTGTGAAATTGTGGGCGGTATTTTCGTCATAATTTGTTGCATTTTTAGTCAATAGTTGTTAATATGGTAGACAGTGTGTCAACACAAAATTTTCTATGTATACCGAGAGATACATAGTCGGAGGATATGATATGAAACGTTCTACCTTAGTCGGCGCAGTTGTCGCCGCTGTTGCAGTTATTGGCATTGGTGCCGCGGTTATCACCAACAATCAGGCTAGTAAAAAGGGCGCGTATAGTGTGGCGTTAGTGACTAGTACTGGTGGTGTTGATGATAAGTCTTTTAACCAATCCGCTTGGGCTGGTATTAAAAAATACGGCGAACAAAATGCGCTCAAACAAGGCGTTAATGGCTATTCTTATTTTGTGTCAAATGATAGTTCAGAAATTAAGTCTAATTTGCAACAAGCTGTCAAGGCTAACTACAAATTAGTTGTTGGTATTAGTTTCATGGGTGGTCCGGCAATGAAACAAGTTGCCAAGGCAAACCCGAAAACGCAATTTGCCATGGTTGAAGCAGAAGTACCATATAAAAATGCCGTTTCAATTATGTTCAAATCAGAACAGTCATCTTATCTAGCTGGTGTTGCAGCCGCAACAGCCTCAAAGACAGGTAAAATTGGGTTTGTTGGTGGGGTCAAAGGTGAAGTGTTAGATCATTTTGAAGCCGGCTTTAAAGCAGGTGTCCTAGCCACTAACCCGAAGGCAACGTTCGTGTCACAGTATGCCAATACATTTACGGATGCAGCTAAAGGTAAGACAATTGCTGCTGCAATGTATGCGAGCGGTGTTGATGTGATATTCCAAGCTGCTGGTGCAACTGGTAACGGTGTTTTTGCTGAAGCTAAGGCTGAAAATCAAGCAACTACGGCAGACAAGAAGGTCTGGGTCGTCGGGGTTGATATGGACCAAAAAGCTGATGGTAACTACACAACCAAAGACAGTGAAAAGAGCAACTTTACACTAGCTTCAGCTATCAAACGTGTTGATAATGCAGTCGTTTTGGTGGCTAACCAAGGTAAAAAGGGTAACTTCCCCGGTGGCAAAACAGTTACTTACGGTTTGAAAGAAAAAGGTGTCGATATTGCACGTGACAGCATGCCAGACAATGCTTGGCAAGCAGCACAAAAAGCAAAACAACAAATTTTAGCTGGCAAAATTTCAGTGCCAACTGATCCTACAAAAGTTAAACAATAATTAAGGCTAAGTCAAAAACTTTGATTTACTTGTGCTTGGCTTGAATTCATGGTATGATTATTAGCGAATTGCAAAGTTTTTGCAGGTAAAAATCGCGATTGGAGGTGAACACACATGAAGCGTACATACCAACCAAAGAAGCGTCATCGTGAACGCGTACACGGATTCCGTAAGCGTATGAGCACGAGCAACGGTCGTAAAGTTTTGGCTCGCCGTCGTGCAAAGGGCCGCAAGGTTCTATCTGCCTAACAAGGTCGCTGCTCAGCAGTGGCTTTTTTATTTACAAGTTGAAGCTGATACCTGCATTCAGGCAGCTTTGGCAAATCTAATTTTGAATGCGGGTCAACCGCGTACATAATAGGGAGCCGCGTCACGTTATGAGAAAAACATTCCGTATCAAAAAACCAGAAGAGTTTCAACAGGTTTTTAATAAGCATCATTCGATAGCTAATAAGTATTTTATTGTCTATCAAATGACTAAAACAGACCAAAAGCACTTCCGTGTCGGTTTATCTGTTAGCAAAAAAGTCGGTAAGGCCCATGACCGAGTGTGGGTAAAACGTCGCATACGACAGAGCTTATTAGAATTAAAACCACAAATGCCTCAAGAGTTGGATTTATTAGTGATTGCGCGACCAGCTGCCGCACATCAAAGTCAAAAGTTCTTAAAAGAGCAGATGATTCATGTGTTAAAATTGGCTAAGATATTGAAAGAAGAGAATGCATGAAACGTTTTGAGAATATTTTAAAGAGTATTGGCCCTATGCCATTAGTGATGTCAGCCGTGGCATTGGTTTTGATTATTGTTTCTGGTTTATCTTATGAAGGACAGGTTGCGTCCCATAGCTTCTGGAGTGCCATTGTTGCCGTCTTCACTCGTGCCATTTTAGGGGCATCGAGTTGGTTCGGTAATAATTATGGTATGGGCATTATACTGTTCACGATTTTCATTCGTTTCTTGATTTTGCCATTGATGGTCTATCAAGTTCGTTCAATGATGAAAATGCAAGTGGTCCAGCCAGCATTGAAGGCCTTGCAAGCTAAATATCCGGGTAAGGATACAGAAAGTCGTCAATTAATGATGGCTGAACAACAAGCATTATATAAAAATGCTGGTGTTAATCCATTCGCCTCAATGCTACCATTGATTGTACAAATGCCAATTTTGATTGCGTTGTACCAATCAATCTGGAATTCACCTGTGTTGCGTTCAGGTAAGTTTTTGTGGTTGGAATTAGGTAGCAATGATCCATACTACATTTTGCCAGTGTTGGCGGCACTATTCACCTTTGCCTCATCATGGTTATCAATGCAATCCAATCCAGACCAAAATGGAATAACTAAGGCAATGCCTTACCTATTCCCAGTAATTATCTTCTTTTCGGCTTTGGCAGTGCCTAGTGCATTGTCACTTTACTGGGTGGTGGGTAATGCGTTCCAAACTGTACAAACGTTCTTCTTACAAAATCCATTCAAGATTCGTCGTGAACGTGAAGCAGCTGAAGCACTTGAAAAAGAAAAGCAACGTAAAATTAAAAAGGCACGTCGCGGTAAGCGTAAGTGACACTCAAAAAGGCAACCAAATGCGTTGCCTTTTTGTATCCAATCATGTTTGAAAACAATATATGTTATAATATGATGTAATATTGAAGAGGTAGAGTAAGTGAAAAATTTTATCAAAAATTGGGTTGTACCAATTGTCATTGGTCTAGCCATTGCGATGTTGATTCGGACTTTTTGGTTCACATTGGTTAAAGTTGATGGGCCCTCAATGTCACCCAATCTAGAAAATAGTGAACTTGTTATTGAAAACAAATTAGCGACGATTAAGCGTGGTGATGTGATTGTGTTTGATGCAACACACGAAGATCCGCAAATCAAGTCGGGACACAAAGACTATGTGAAGCGTGTTATTGCAGTGGCTGGTGACACAGTAGAACATCGTGGTGCTAACCTATACGTCAATGGTAAAAAGGTCAATCAGGACTATATTAGTAACGACCAGCGTACCAGTGGCACGTGGGGTGATTGGTCATTGAAGACATTATCATCTCGCGAGGATTTGTGGCAAAAGAAAGATCGGAACAAAAGTGTGGTACCAAAAAATATGTATTTTGTCCTAGGTGATCATCGTTCCGTATCAAATGATAGCCGCATGTTTGGCTTTATTGAAAAGAAGCATATATTAGGTAAGGTTTACGTACCATTTTGGAATTCAGATACCAAAGCAAAAGAGAACGTTAATGACCAATCAAAAGAGTTTTTTGTCAAATAAATTAGCGACCGAACTTGTACTACGCGCAATGCGACCTGAAGATTCAGACGCAGTTGCGCGTATTTATTTGGAGAGCCGACAACATCATTTTTCATGGGTGAAGCACCCTAAATTAGCTGACTTTGTGACAGATTCTCATGGTGAACGGGTGATGGTAGCTGTTTTTGGAAATGAGATTGTTGGCTTTGCGTCGTTATCTGAATGGGACCATTTTTTGCATTTGTTGTTTGTTAAAGAGGGTTGGCAACGCTATGGTATTGGCAAATGCTTGTTAAATTGGGCGCGTCAGGCTGTGAATGAACCTTTGGAATTAAAAGTGGTTGTGGCTAACCTTGATGCACAACGATTCTATGACCGTGAAGGTTTTGTTCCAGTCAGAAAATCTCAGCTTGTTAAACCACAAAATGTGACGTACAGGGATGGTAGAAAATGATTGACACAGTTAAAGCAGTTAAAAATTTTAAATGGTATCACGTGTCAAATTTGACGCCGGCGGAGCATCAACGGTTGATATCAGAGCATCATTTGACCAATGAAATGATTAATTATGCGGTCGACCACAATGAAAGTGTCCGGATGGAGTATGACCATGCGGCTGATGAAGCCTTAATGGTGATTGATGTGATTTCTTATCATCCTAAAAATGTGGAAACGCGACCAATTGGCATTTTGTTTGCGCATGGGGATGTTTATACTTTTACGCACGAGCCAACTGATTACATTAAAACGGTGCTTCTAGAACCACAAAATCAGCAAGTTCGTGCTGCTGACGACGATATCAGTGCCTTTGATTTCATTATGACGGGGCTTTATTCATTAATGACGCGCTATGTTGATGAAATTACGTCTATTAATCGTAAGAGACGTGTCATTCAAGCGCAATTTGCCGAGAAAAAGCGGACAACACAGCAAATGAACGATCTGTTACATTTGCAAACGCAAATGATTTATATTCAAAATTCATTGGCTAATAATCATGCCATGTTGGATAATTATCGGACTGACTTTAAAAAAACATTGCAAGATTTCGAGCTAGAACATATTGATGATGTTCGTGTGGAAGTTGGTCAAGCTGAACACATGGCTAATTTGGCAATGGAAGTGATTAATTCGGTGAGTGATGCGCTGGGAAATTTGAGTAATCGTGACCTGAACTGGACAATGAAAGTCTTAACGGTCTATTCTATTGTGTTGACTGTACCGACAATTGTCAGTGGCTTTTATGGCGAGAACGTCAAGTGGCTACCATTTGCTGCGGCACAAAGTGGCTGGTGGGTCACATTAGTCATTACCGCTGCCTTGATGGCGATTGTGAGCCTGCTGTTGATGTTGAGTGGGTTCTTTAGGAAGTAAACCACAAATACGCAACATATTGTGATTTAGAATATCATCAAAAACTTGCATTACCAATAGGTAATTTGATAAGCTATAAACATAAAATAATTGCAGATATAATTGGTTAAAAATGGTGACCTAGTTTCTACCGCACGCCAAAAGGTGCGACTATCGCAAGTTAGTATTCGATTCAAAGACAATGCTGGCCTTTTCTGATAGGGAAATGGTCAGTTTTTTTAATTGTAGCGAGAAATCGAGGGAAAAATGGATAACGCGGTGAAACAAAACAAAGTACAATCTTTGTTCTTAGGGTTACAACATGTGCTAGCGATGTATTCGGGCGGTGTTTTGGTGCCTTTGCTGATAGGAACAGCCTTGAAATTTTCGGCGGCACAGATGGCTTATTTAATTTCAGTAGATATTTTAATGACTGGTGTGGCAACATTGCTACAACTGAAGCGAACACCATTAACTGGTATTGCCATGCCCGTCGTGCTTGGTTCAGCCATTCAATCCGTATCACCCTTGATTAACATTGGTAGTACGCTAGGCATTGGTGCAATGTATGGTGCAACCATCTCTGCCGGCATTTTTGTTTTTCTAATTGGTGGGCTCTTTGCCAAATTACGTGCTTATTTTCCGCCAGTTGTCACCGGTTCTTTGATTACAGTGATTGGTTTTACATTGATACCGGTTGCCTTGCTGAATTGGGGTGGCGGTGATGCGAGTGCCAAAAGTTATGGTGATTTAAGCAATTTATTGGTTGGTTTAGTCACGATTACTATCATTTTAGGTTTCATGTTGTTTGCTAAGGGCTTCGTCAAAGCAATTGCTATTCTATTAGGCATTATCTTAGGTACTGTGTTTGCAGCCTTTTTAGGTAAAGTATCACTTGAACCTGTCGCTTCCGCTGCTTGGGTGCACGTGCCAACGCCATTTTTCTTGGGTGTTCCGACATTTCATACCTCAGCCATTATCACAATGATCGTGATTGTATTAACGAGTATGATTGAATCAACGGGTGTTTACTTTGCGTTAGCTGATTTGACTGGCCGTAAGCTAAGTGCACACGACATGGCTAATGGTTATCGAGCCGAAGGTCTAGGGGTCATTTTGTCTGGTATTTTTAACACATTTCCCTATTCAACCTTCAGTCAAAACGTTGGTGTGGTTAGACTTTCAGGCGTGAAAACGAAACAACCCATTTATTTTGCAGCAATCATTTTAATTATTATTGGTTTGCTACCAAAGTTTGGCGCATTAGCAACGATAATTCCAAGTGCCGTGTTGGGTGGTGCAATGTTTGTTATGTTTGGGACGATTGGTGTGCAAGGTGTCAATATTTTACGCCATGTCAACTTTGATTCTGAGAAAAACTTAGTGATTGCGGCGTTATCAATTGGTGGTGGTATTGGCGTGACGGTCTATCCCCAATTTTTCCAGCACTTGCCACAAACCATTCAACTGATTGTGACAAACAGCGTGGTCGTGACATCAATTTTAGCAGTGGTCTTGAACATGATTCTTAATGGTAAAATTAATGACGACGGCGAACAAGTAATGGATGGTAAAATAGTTGAAAAGGGGTTAGCACAATGAAATTGTTAGAAGAGCGCATTCAAAAAGATGGTCGGGTATTAAATGAAGACGTCTTAAAGGTCGATTCATTTTTGAACCATCAAATTGATCCAGAACTGATGCAAGCAATGGGACAAGAGTTTGCGCGTTTATTTGCTAATGAGAAGATTGATAAGGTCCTAACGGTTGAAACTTCTGGTATTGCACCAGCCGTTTTTGCTGGATTGGCGCTACACGTACCAGTTGTTTTTGCACGTAAAAACAAGTCATTAACGTTGCCAGATAATGTGTGGACTGCTGACGTCTATTCATTTACTAAGCAAACAACCAATCATATCATGATTGACAAGCGCTTTTTGACAGCAGGCGAGAATGTGCTCATTATTGATGACTTCTTAGCTAATGGTCAGGCGGTTGATGGTTTACTGACAATTGCCCAAGACGCTGATTTACATGTTGTTGGTGCTGGTATTGTCATTGAAAAAACTTTCCAAAAAGGACGCCAGATACTAGATGAGCGAGGCATTCATGTGGAAAGTTTGGCAAGAATTAAAGCTTTTGTCAACGGTCAAGTTGAATTTCTATAATTGGGTGGCAATTTTTGCGAAATGTTTATGCCACTTCAGGACATCAGCACGATTTTCATGCGCTGAACGAATCAAATAAAATGAGCGATTAAAATTACTATTTAAAGATTGATAAGGAACGCCATTGGGCAGTGTTTGAATACTGACAATCGACTTACCAAAGTTTTCTGCCAGCATTTTGACAATCACGTCGTTGTTGGCAATGGTTAAAAAATGGTCGGGAACAATGTCTTCTTGTTTGAAGTATTGCTGTGTATAGTGATATACACCAGAACCCTTTTCACGAACCAGCCATAGATCACTGTTAGGATTACCAGCTAACACTAACTGGTCGGTAGCAATGGCTTCACGCACAATAAAATCATGTGTAATCGGCTTTTCAATTAAGCCAATATCAAACTGATGATTCAATATGCCAGCTAGAATTTCCTCGGAATTATGCATTTCGATTTGGAAATCAGTGGTATTGAAATCATCTTTTTTAATATGAGCTACCATTTTAGGTAATAAGACGGTTGCTGACGTTTGCGAGGCACCAATTTTGATAGTGGTCCGTTGATTTTGAACAAGACTGTCGGTGGTCTTTTGCCAATCATCTAAAAGCGCTAACGCGCGTTGATACAACATACGGGCATTAGTTGTCGGTGCTAATTCAGTACGGCCATTTCGGTCAAATAGGGTTGTTTTTAACTCGGTTTCCAGTTGTTTAATATGGACACTGACGCTGGGTTGCGAGATAAATAATTGGTCTGCTGCCTTTGAAAAAGACCGCGTTTCATAAACTGCAATGAAGGTTTGTAATAATTTGAACATAGCCCATTCCTATTAGTTTTTTTAATTGAATACATTATAAATATTTATTTTACAAATAGCAAACGCGGGGGTAATATTAATTGTATTATAAGTTTAAGGATTGACGGGAGAAAACATGAAAATAAAAGCAAATATGGTATCGGGTATTATCATTACCTTAATTTTGTCTTTTGTCGCTAAAATTTTGGCGAATTGGTTACCTTTTCTGGGCGCAGAAGCGATTGCGATGTTGTTAGGTATTTTACTAGGTAACACTGTGTTAAATCGTGATTCATTTGCACCGGGGATGAAATGGGCGGAAAAATATCCGATTGAAATTGGTATTGCTTTGATGGGACTGACCGTAACATTGCGAACCATCGAGAATTTGGGCATCAACGGGTTGGCCTTTATTCTAATTCAAATGACATTAACAATTGTGATTGTGCTGTGGATGGGTGGTCGACTGTTTAAGGTCAGTGATAAGTCAGCCATGTTAATGGGGGCTGGCAATGCGGTTTGTGGTTCAAGTGCCATTGCCTCAGTGGCGCCGGCCATTGGTGCCACTGATGATCAACGGCGTACAGCAGTTGCGACGGTTAGTTTAACTGGTGTGGTGTTGTTGTTATTGCTGCCAGTTGTTGGGCCACATTTAGTTGGCAATCATAATTTATTATTAGGTGCATTAGTGGGTGGTGTTGTTCAGTCAGTTGGTCAAGTTGTTGGAACGGCGGCCTTGATTAACCCAACAGTTGTGACCTATGCGACTTTGTTTAAAATGCTGCGGGTTATTTTGTTAACAGTCGTTGTTTTGGTATTTGCTAAGATGGCACAAAAGCGCGATCAAGGAAATGGCGAAGCAAAAGTTGCTTCAAAAGGAGTCAAAATCCCTTGGTTCATCATTGCTTTCGTTATTTTATTGTTAGCCAATAGTTTTTTGACAATGCCACATTTGCTGACGTTAGGGGCAAAAGAAGTTTCTGGTTTCTTCGGTGTTGTTAACTTAGCAGGAATTGGACTAAACTTGAAACTAGATATTATTAAGAAATCTGGTAGCAAGTTCTTGAGTTATGGTTTGGTCACAGGTTTCGTACAAGTTGTTTTGGCGGTCATTTTAATTCATGTTTTGTTCTAATCGGCCCGAAAGGGAATGATCCTAATATCTCTGCGTTATCAGCGCAACGCTCTACCATTGAGCTACAAGCCTATGATGAAGATGTTTCATGTGAAACATCTTTTTTTGTTAGTCGACTTCGACAGTGACAGTACCAAAATCGTCACTAAATTGCGCTGACCAAGTACCAGCTGTCAAAGATGGTGGTAGTAAAAATGTGCCGGTTGAAGCATGTGTTCCCGCAGGGAATTTTTTTCCTTGTGAAAATAATTTGCCTACTAACCACTTCAAAGAGAAAACGGGGTTGCCAAGTACTTTAGATCCTTGACCATTGGCGACTTCTTCACCATCGTGGGTGAGAACAGCTTTTACATCAGCTAGTGTTTTGAGCGTCAAGCCAGCGCCATCTCGTGCCGTTCCATAAACAACAGCCCCACCAACAGCAGTGTCACTCAAAACCAAATATTTATCTAATTTTGGAAACCAATTGCCAAAGCGCGCGTCTGGCAATTCCAGTGCTGGTGCGACGGTTGTGTGTTGTAGCAATTCTTCTGGTGTCATGTCAGGCGTGAGATCTTCTTTGGCTGTGAAGAGCATTTCAACTTCCACAAGTGGTTCATTATAATCACTCAGGTGAAATTCGGTATTAGAAGGTAAGAATTTGTTGGCAAGTTGACCACCATAAAGCGGGGAATCTGAGTCGAACATCGCTTGTGTTTCAGGTGATGTCAAAGAAACTTTATAGCCGGCGACTGGTTCACCTTTTTGCTTAAGAACGGCATCTTGTACTTGATACGCCTCTTCAAAACTGTGGACAACGCCAACAAAAGCGTCGCGGTCAAGTGGCGTGTTGGTGGCGAAAGCCTGATATAAATGGTTAGCTAATTCTTGTGATGTCGTCATAATTTTCCTCCGAGATATTGTGCTACCCAAGGGGTAGTCACTGTGCTATGGCAAATAAAAAATCTCATTCAATAGCAGTTACGCTATCAAATGAGATTTAGGTCACTTGAAACCGTAACGACAGGCATACAGCGAGTCGTTACGCAAAATAACAACCCGATTACTAAATAATAATAATCGCGTTGATAATTGTGTTGTTTACTTGTGAAGTCATTTGCTTGTTCATGTGCTTAATTATAAAACAATAAAAAAAGAAAAGCAACGTTAATCTTACTTTTCTCATTTTATAATCATTTTTCGACATGATTTGGCAGATATTTTGTGAGGTCTTCGTCGCTCATAAAAGCCCAAACTTTGTCACCATAAGTGACTTGTAAGTGATTATCCTCGCGCATTAGTGTTTTAAAGCCAAGCTTATGCGCTTGAATATAAGTTTTTTGTAGGTTTTTTGGTACAAAAACAAAATTATTTTTGGCTTGTTGACGTGCTTTTAAAATGGCTTGCCCACGCGTTACAGCATAGGTGGTTAGTGAGTCATTTTTAATGAAGCTAGCGAGACGAGCACCAATCGTTTGTTTTGGATCATCTAGTGCCGTTTTGGCATAATCTAACGCCTGATTAAAATCGTCGCGCAAATCAGCTGGTGATACGGCAACAATTTCTGCTAAGCGTGTCAACAAATGACGAGTGTGTTGGGTAGCTGTGCTGCTGAGTGGTTCATCTGGGTGTGCCAATGCTACAACATGATTAAAGGCGCGTGCACCTTCGGCAGTGTGTTTTGGCCAAGGTTGTGGGTTAACAATTGCGTCGATAATCAGCAGATGTAGAAAACTCAAAGCGGTTTGAGAGATACCATCTAATGAGAATGGATCTGTATCAAACATTCTAAATTCCATGTAATTAGCGCCGTTTTGAATTAAATCTTCAATTTCTCCGGGGCCTTTAAGTCGGACTGGACCGTAAAACTCGCTTTTGTCATAGAAATCACCATTGGCGATGTATTGTCTAATTTGGCGAATGTGGGTTTCAAAATCTGAATAATCCACTAAAATTTCAGGGCGATTGGCAAAACCAAAATCACTGGCACGCCAAGAACGTACTGGCTGGATATCGAGTCGATTATTGGGTAAGTTGTCAGCACTGTTTTCAGTGACAGGACTTGCGCCAAATAGATAGGTTAGCAGCCAACGATAACCGGTGACTTGTTGCGCTATTTGGAAATATAACCGATTTTTGGCAGCTGGATAGGATTGAATATGATGTTGGGATCCAAACCAATCAATCAAATTATCAGCTGGTGAATAATTGACATGCACGCCGGTCATAATGTGTTGATAATAACCATAGCGAGCGATTAATTCTTCACGATATTCTTGATACCATGGCCGTTCAAAGTGTGTCAATAAGAAGTCAACATCGTCTTCATTGAGATGAGGTGGCATGGAAAGTGGCCAAATGATTTCATCTTCTGATAGTTCATTGCTCAAGATGGTTTGCAATTCATGTAGATGGGCTAAAGCATCCTTTGAAGCATGTTTTGGTGCAGTCACCAGCTCTTCTTGACTTTCTGAAAAATCAGTTTGGAAGTAAGGATTGGTTTTTCGAGTGCCAAGTTGGCGTGAGTGGGGATGCTGCGATAATCGCGGTTGTCCTAATTGGACGCGGTGTTCTTCAATTTCGATTCCAAAGCGCCCAGCAAATAATAGCTCAAGGAGATGATTGCGTTTTAAATGGTCAAGATTTTCGGACATATAATGTTACCCCAACAATGATATTTACCTCATTTTACCGCATTTACGTTTTAAAAGGGTGAAATATGTATTTTAGAATAGGCGTTTGATACGACTTTTGTAATCGAAATATTTGTATTAAGATACGCCCCAAACTATAATAAGGGTATGTTATTCAAAGATAAAATTTATCAATACGTTCCGGCTAAAGTGCCGGATAATGTAACGATTTTTCGTGATGTTGATTATGCTAGTGGTGCGCGTCATCAGCTTGATATTTACCGACCAAAAACGCAACATACAGTGGGGGTTATTGTAGATATTTATGGTGGGGGCTTATTACGTGGGGAAAAGTCTTCTTACAAGTTACAACCAAGTTTGCGATTTTTAGCTGATCATTACGCCGTTGTGAGTCCAAACTATTCACTCAATACCGTTCACACGAATCATTTTCCAAATCAAATTGCTGAAATTCGCGCGGTACTGTCATTTTTAGTTGCGCATGCCGAAACGTATGGGTTAAATATGACTGATGTGGTGTTGATTGGGGAGTCAAGCGGTGCTCAACTGGCCGTTTTAACTGCAGCCAGTATTTCGGGTGGTGTTATGTTAGGTGAAAAACCGGCAGGTGCGACATCTGGTGAGCTACCTGAAATTTCTCATATAATTGGCTTATACGGACCTTACCAAGTTGACCAATTTGTGCCACAGTTTGAAAAGTTAGGCATAACACCAAAGTTCACCGAGACTGGTTCAAAGTTGTCATTTGAAGGCATAATGTTAAATAATCAGCGACCGGCTGATGTGCCAGAACTAGTCGCACAAGCTAATCCGGCAACTTATTTTAGTCAAAAAATGCCACCACTTTATTTGTTATCAGGTACGGCGGATGATGTTGTACCGTATTTACAAAGTGTCAAATTAGCGCAAGAATATGGCGATATCGTTGGTCAATCAGCCAAAACAACTTGGGTGTCTGGTGCTCACCACGGGCCCAGTGATTTTGACACTGATGATATTTATCAGCAAAAGTTAGCGTTTATAAAACAATAAAAAAGATTGATGATTTAACGCATCAATCTTTTTTATTATGGACGATCAGTATCATCTGGTGTGACGTCTTTTCTCGTCTGGTCAGAATAATAGTGAGATTTTGTTGGTGCATCAGGCATTAAAATCCATGCTAGGATATAAACCAAAATGCCTGGGAACGCGGTTGAAAAGAATGATACAACCACGAAGATGACGCGAACGAGTGTTGCGTCCCAACCAAAATACTCAGCAAATCCGCCGAGAACACCACCAATTAAACGATTACTGCGTGAACGCGTTAATTTTTTATTTTTAGCCATGATGAAATTTCTCCTTGTTTAATGAATAACTTTTTGAACGACTTCAGCAATATAGTAACCAATGTAGCCCCAACTTAAGAACGCGTGCCACAAAGTTGACCACCAATCGTGAGATGTCGCAAATTGAATACCGCCGGCTAGTAAGAAGCCGACGCCGTAAGCTTGCAGACCATGATCGTGGCCTACGTGAATATGATTATAGTGTTCTTTCATGTGATGATGTTGTACGACTGACCCGTACACTCCTTAATAAATTTTAACAGTACCCGAATTAGCTTGCGCTTCGATGGCAAATTCGGGATCTGTTCCAACGAATCCGCGTTTGTAGCTGCCATTATTTTGGTCAAAATGAATATTGCTGCGCTCAACAGACACACTGCCGGAATGCGCTGATAATTCAAAGTTGAAATCTTGATTGTTTGGCGCGGTAACGCGAATTGAACCAGAATTTGCTTTTAAGGTTAAATCACGCGTCAATTTTGAAAGGCGTAACCGGATTGCGCCCGAGTTAGCTTTAAAGTGGCCGCCGCCAACAAAATCGTCAATACGAATTGAACCAGAATGTGCCGACACGGTAGCGTCATTGATGACAGTTTTTTCTAATTTGATACTGCCTGATTTATTTTCAATTTCAGCGGTTTCAAACTTAACATCGCTGGCTTTGATCGTCCCAGAAGTGACCCGCCATAGACCACTTTTGGCTGTAATATGTTGTGCTTTGAAACTGCCAGAGTACACACTGACGTTAAATTCTTCAAGTGCAACGCTATTAACATATAAACTGCCTGAGTGGTTGATTGTCGTTATTTTTCCAGTGCTGAAGTTCTGTGGTAAGCCGATTTGAATCGCAGTCTTGACATGGAAAAGCATTGGATGGTCGCCTTGTGAAATCAGAACATGATCATCTGTTTCTGAGATACGGGCAAAGTAACGGGCATTATCACGACTGAAATATTCATCAACCGTGATTAAATCAGTTTTGTCATTGGTATAAAAACTGACGCTGGCGTCTTTGTAGTCAAAAATGAATGGTTTGTCACTTGTTGGAATCGTGATATTGTGATGTGCTTTGGTCCAGAAAGGTTCCTCAAGCGTATGCGTTTCAAAATTATAGTGACCTTGATCACCTTCAAATTGATAATACTTGTCACCAACTCGTGCACCTTCGTGATCCACGTGCAGCCAGTCGCCAAATTGTACTTTGTCGTGTTGACCGTCAATGACAATATCGTCACCAAGGCGTACCCCTTTGCTGTTAATATGAAGATTACCAATGTGTACGCCTTCATCAGAGATATCTACAAATGACCGTTTGCTGTTTTCGGTTGTATCTTCCTGCTCATCTGATTGTGTATCATCTTTGGTTGTTGATTTTTGTTCGCTTAATTCTTTCAAAACAGTATCAATATCACCGAGCTGATCAAAAGTATCATCCAATGCTTCGTCATGAGAACGGTCAGTTTTGGCAAAGTCTTGATAAGCCTCAATTAAATCAGCCACTAGTTCCTCTTTAAACTCGGTTAGCTGAGTGTTAGGTGTATATTTTGAAAAAATAACATCTAAACGTGTTCTAATTTCCATTTCTATTGATGTCATAATTCGATTCTCCCACTAATCAGATTGCTGATCACTTTTTTAGCAAATCGCCATTCATCTAGCGCCGTGGCTAGATGGTCTTGCCCTTGTGAGGTGATACGGTAATACTTTCGACGTGCACCTTGTGTTTCGTCACCCCAATAGCTCTCAATATCACCCAGCTTTTCTAGCCGGCGAAAAGCAGTATAAAGGGTTGCTTCATTGAGTTCATATTGGTGGTCGGATAATTGTCGAATAGATTTTGAAACTTGATAACCGTAAGAATCACCTTGATTTAAGATATTCAGAATAATCGTATCAGTGTGACCTCGAATGAGATCTTTTGATATTTCCATAGTAAATTACCTCGTATGCTTATATAATATAACAAACTACTATGCTTGTCAAAGTAATTTGTTTGTTTTTACAAAAAAGTCATATTTGCTGTGTATAATAATGCTCAAAAGGAGTTAGTCTTATGACACAACAAACAACACAAAATAATCACCCTCATACGCGGTATCCTGATTTGTCAGGAAAAACCATTGTGGTAACTGGATCCTCTTCTGGTATCGGCGAAGCTATTGCTCGACATGCTGGTGCTGAAGCAATGAACGTTGTCGTTAATTATTTAAATGCTAAAAAAAATGTCGTTGACGGATTGTTACAATTAATCGAGTCTGCTGGCGGTCGGGCGGTTGCGGTGCAAGCTGATGTTGGTACTGAGGCGGGCATTCAAGCAATTTATGACACCGCAATCCAACATTTTGGTGAGATTCATGTTTGGGTTAATAATGCAGGATTTGAAATACAAGAAGCGACACATTTGGTAAGTTATGATGACTGGCAGCGGGTATTACATGTTGACATGGATGGTGTATTTCTAGGGTCAAAAATTGCAATTAATCATTTTTTGACGCACAAAATTCAAGGTAACATTATTAATATTTCGTCGATACATGATACGATTCCGTGGCCAACATACGCGTCTTATGCCACAGCGAAAGCAGGGGTGTTGATGTTTACCAAGACAACTGCTTTGGAGTATGCTGAACGTGGTATCCGAATTAATGCGATTTCGCCGGGTGCACTTGATACGCCAATCAATGCAGAGCGCTTTAAAAATCCTGCCGTCAAGCAAGAAACGACTAATATGATTCCGATGAAAAAAATTGGTGACCCGATTGACGTGGCTAACGCGGCCATGTGGTTAATTTCCAAAGAGGCAAGTTATATTACAGGAACGACACTTTACATTGATGGCGGGATTACCTTATATAATGAATTTCAAGGTGGTAAGGGTTAAAAAAAAGCCTTGTGATTGCTCACAAGACTGTACTCGTATCATTAACATGCTGCGCATCTCTTAAACCACGCAGGTTTTGATAGAATGAAGCATTGACTGCTAAGAAATAAGGTGTGGTAAAGATAGCCAAAATGCCACCAGTTAGGGCTGTCAAAATTGACCAACCGATCAAACTTAAACTAAGCAAGAAACGGTGTCCCTTATAACCATTCATCATCTCAGCTGATGCTTTTAAATATTGACGTGCTGTACGAATATCACGGTTGTTTTTGATATCATCACGGTAAATTAAGATTGCCTGTGAATAGCTAAATGACTTGATAATACCCGGAATAAAGAATAACAATGCCCAAAGCATTGAATAGATGGCACGAATATAGGCAATTTTATAAACTGTCCCATTGATTAGTGTTAAGCCACCAATGAAAGGCTTGACGGGTTTCTCGTCTTCTTCAGACCAAGTAAGGAAACCAACGGTCGAGCTCTCTGCAAACATTTCAATTAAGGCAATGAACAATGCTAAAATTGCAAAGACAATGATTAGGCTGATTAAAACAGCGACAATAATTGTGATAATGGTACCAGCATCAAATGCTACACTTTTACCAATACTGCCACTAGTTGATGTGACAGTATTGGCATTGCGTAACTGGTCTCTTGCAGTGGAAGCACTACTGCCAAATTCTAAAATAAATGGAATAAGTGCTAGCAAAAACGCTGCCCCAAAACTTTGCGTCACGCGCGACCAAGCTGCGTGTTTAATTTCTCGAATTGAATTCATATCAGTTCTCCCTCTGACGTAATATATTCAATTATAACATAGTCGAAAATAGTCACAAAAATACCACCAGCTAATTAAAGATTAAAAATTACTATTTAGAATGAAATTCTGGTATAATAAAAATATTCATTACGTTGATAAAGGCAATATTAGGCGTGTATCAGAAAGTTAGCGGTTGCTGTGAGCTAATCCGAAAATATTGTTGAGTTACACAACGTTTAGACAATGACGTCAGCCGCGATAAGGCAATATTAAGTGGTGAGTCCGATGACTTACAATTTAGGTGGTACCACGGTGAAAATCGTCCTATTCTATTAAGATTAGGGCGATTTTTGCTGTTAAAAATGATTTTAAAATAAGGAGATACTGATGAATTTTATTGAAGACTTGAAATGGCGTGGCGCCCTCAACCAAGTAACGGACGAAGCCGGTTTGTTAGAAGCAATGAGCAATGACAAGATTGGTGCTTATGTCGGAACTGACCCGACGGCACCATCACTACACTTGGGACATTTGATTCCATTTATGGTGCTAAAGCGTTTCCAAAATGCTGGTGGTAAAGCAGTTATCATCATTGGTGGTGGGACAGGTGCTATTGGTGATCCACGTCCGACAACTGAACGTAAATTGTTGTCACCAGAGCAACTCGCTGCTAATGAACAAGGCATTACAGCGCAAGTGACGAAGTTATTTGGTGCTGGTGACACACAAATTGTTAACAATAACGACTGGTTGGGTAAGCTGACACTGACGGACTTTTTGCGTGATTATGGTAAGTTATTCTCAATTAATGTCATGTTAAAAAAAGATGTCGTTGCTTCACGTTTGGAAACGGGTATTTCATTTACTGAATTTACCTACCAAATTTTGCAAGGGATTGATTTTCATGAATTGTGGCGTCGACACAACGTTCAATTACAAATTGGTGGTTCAGATCAGTGGGGCAATATCACGTCCGGGATTGATTTGATTCATGCAATTGAAGGTAACGAAGCAAAGGCGTTTGGTTTGACAATTCCTTTGATGACGGACGCCACTGGTAAGAAGTTTGGTAAGTCTGAAGGCAATGCCATTTGGTTAGATGCTGAAAAAACGTCACCTTATACGTTCTACCAGTTCTGGTACAACCAAAGTGACGCTGATGTTGTGAAATACCTCAAATACTTTACTTTCTTATCGGTTGATGAGATTAATGAACTTGAAAAAGCGTCACAAGAAAATCCGGGTGCGCGTGAAGCACAACGTCGCTTGGCGCAAGAAGTGACAAAATTTGTTCATGGACAAGCTGCTGTTGAAGAGGCAGAACGTTTGTCAGCAGCTTTGTTTAGTGGTGATGTTGCTGACTTGTCAGCTGATGAAATTGCGGATGCCTTTGGCGGTGTACCAAGTTTTGAGATTGAACAAGCTCCTAAAAATATCGTTGATTTTTTGGTTGATGGGCAGATTGAAAGCTCCAAACGTCAAGCCCGTGAAGATGTAACCAATGGTGCCATCAGAATTAATGGGGAACAGATCAAAGACCTTGAGGCAGTGATTGACCCTGCAAGTCATTATGACGGTCAATTTGTGTTAGTGCGTCGTGGTAAGAAAAAGTATTTCTTGGGTAAAGTACAATAACTTTTAGCATGGCCAACTTAACGGTCGTGCTTTTTTGAAAGGATAATTTCATGAAAATTTTAATGTATAACGCCGTAGCGGATGAGTTGCCATACGTTAAGAAGTGGTCTGAAAAAACGGGGCACGAAGTTGTCACAATCGACCAACCACTAAACGAAGAGACCGTTGATCGTGCTAGTGGTTTTGATGCAGTCTCAACACAACAAACGACATCAGTTAACCCACCAGTTTATGAGCGATTATCACAACTTAATATTAAACAAATCGCCTTGCGCCAAGTGGGTTATGATGTTTTTGATTTGCCCGCCGCCTTTGCCAATCATGTGCGCTTATCAAATGTTGCGGCCTACTCGCCACGTGCCATCGCTGAGTATACGTTAACGCAGTTATTTAATCTGATTCGTCATAATAAAAAATTCGATCGTGCTATGGCACAAGGGGATTACACTTGGGCAGCCGGTGGACAGGCGCGGGAAATTCATGACCTAACAGTAACAATTATTGGTGTGGGTCGCATTGGTACTGCTTTGGCAGAAATGTTGCACGCACTTGGCGCGCAAGTATTGGGAGTAGATCCCGTTTACCGCGCTCAAAATGAACCATTTGTAACGTATACGACATTAGATGAGGCGTTGCGTCGTGCCGATGTGATTAGCTTTCATACGCCATTAAATGATGAGACACGTGGATTGGCAGATCATGCATTTTTTGAAAAAGTACAGCCGGGTACCATCATGTTGAATTTTGCACGTGGTGAAATTGTTGATATGACAGCTTTGGAATCAGCACTAGCCAGCGGTCAATTAGCGGGCGCTGCCTTTGATGTGGCACCAAATGAAAATGACTTCATGGATCAAAAGCAAACAGTTGATGAATTACCAGAAAATATCCAACGGTTAGTAGCTTATGATAACTTTTTGTTGTCACCACATATCGCTTTTTACACGAATACGGCGATTAAAAATATGGTTGAAATGGCACTAAATGATGCAGTCATCATGGTGAATGGCGGTTTCACCGAAAATGAAATTTTGAGATGAGTTGTGTAAGCCAAAAAAGAGCGCAACTAGCATTATCGTTGATATTATGGGGTTTTCAAGCACAAACGCAACCTGTTGTTGCGCACGTTTGCATTGCTAGTTGCTGATTTGATGGCTTTAATTGCTAGTATTGGCCAGTGATTTGAATGATAATGACAGTATCAAATCAAGAGGAGAGCAGATACATGGAATTACAATTTCCAAATCAATTAAAAAGGTTCAGGACAGACAAAGGTTTGTCACAAGAAGATGTAGCCAAACAACTTTATATCTCGCGACAAG
Organism: Leuconostoc sp. S50; assembly: GCF_016624925.1. NCBI lineage: Bacteria > Bacillati > Bacillota > Bacilli > Lactobacillales > Lactobacillaceae > Leuconostoc > Leuconostoc sp. S50. Next base: position 62,032 of record NZ_JACVUE010000005.1, read on the forward strand.
CAGTTTCACGTTGGGAATCAGGCGATGCGACACCTGATTTGCCGAATTTGATTAAATTAGCTGAAATATTCGATTGCTCACTCGATACATTGGTGTTGGGTATTACACCACAGACTGACAGTATTGAGGATAAAATTGATCATAGTGAATTTACTTTTGACCCACGGCGAGGGGAATATATTCGCAGGAGACGAGACGGAATGAATTTTTGGGAATTTATGTCGTCTTATTGGTGGGCATTGATTCCTATCATCGCTGTTTTGGGTGGTGTTTTACCAGATATTATTGACTCGATTAAATCTCTGTTTAATTGAATATTATAACTCTGAACTGCAACAACTAAAAAAGAGTAATTATTGGCTATCAATAATCACTCTTTTTTCTCGACGCTTAAAGTTTAATGTCGTTTTGTAAAAATGGTAGCTTAGCGCGTAGGAATGGGGTTACCCAGCGGTCCAAACCAATTTTTCCTGAGTTGTAACCACCAATTAACAGCAAAGCCCCAATGAAAATAAAGGTTGGGTTCACTGATACAACACCGGCGCCAAGGTATGAAAAATTCATAACGAGACCGAAGAAGGCAGCTGCTAAGGTTAGCGTACCAAACACCAATCCTAAGCCAACTAGCAATTCACCCCAAGCGACTAAAAATGAAAAGGCAGCTGTTGATTGACCATGATTGGTCGCAACGTTTAAGAACCAATCATACCAAGGAAAGGCAGTTGTTTTATCTGGGGTTAACACAGGGTTCTTAATGGCACCCATAATCAAACCAGATGCATCGAAACCACCTTTGGCTGTGATTTTTCCCCAGCCATCAAGTGTCCATTGATAGCCTAAGTAAACACGTAAAACCGTCAAAATTCCCATTGCAATTTTGGAATTGCGTAGCCATTGAATCATAATATTTTCTCCTAATATCTACAATTTCTATCCGTAATACCTATTACAATTAGTAAGTATACAGAGTGTCTTGTGAAATGTCAAACAATTTTTTTCAGCTTTAAAATTTCGTGATTATGGCGTAAAAATGTTTTAAATTGGCGCTATTTTGTTAGTCAAATGTGACTGAATCATGATTGAATTTTTCACAAAGTAGTCACAATAAGGTTAACTTTTTTCGATACACTTGAAGTAATGAACGTGAATGGGGATAGAATATATGGTAAAAAATCACGTAACCAATTTAGATGAAACTTTGATGGACGATCAAGCCCGTGGCAGTGCTGCTGAGGTTTTGGCAGATATGACAGAATCAGGACGCAGTTTAACTAAAGCAGCAACTGACGCTAAAAAGCAAATCGCTACGCGAGAGGGCTGGACTTGTACAGTGTTGCAGCCTGCTGAATTGCGACAATTTGCTGGTGGCCTATTACGTGGCATTGATGATTTTGCTATGCGACGTCAAGTTGCTGAAAATCCTGAATATTTAACACTTTATCATCAATTAATCACAGAGGTAAGTGCGCTTGGAGATAAAAATTCGGTTGATCAAGTTTCATCTCATTTAAAACAGTTGCGAACTTTGGTTGAACAGTTATCACTTTCTCAAAATGTGACGGCTACTCAGTTGCGTCGTGTCGCGGCTGATATTTTAGCTGCATTTGAACCGGCCAAGGGTGATCCATTGCTCGCAGCACAATATAATGCTTTAAGGGCTGGGTATACAACACCAAGAACACTTACTATGGATGAATGGCGTCAGTTGATTAAACAGTTTCATGATGTGCTGCCACAGTTTAAACAGGAAATGCGCGGTTATTTATTTGACGTTTTAGCTGAATTACACGAGCAAGTGGTTTATTATGATGCTGAAAGTTTGCCTGAAGTTGTGGAATTTTTCCAAGAAATCGATATGATGATCCATACAGCAGCTAGACCGTCAGACTTTATTGGTGTAATGGCGCGTTTTGATGATGTGGAAGGTGTCATCGCGACGATGATTACTCAAGATGCCTCTTTAGAGCGCATAAGAGAATTTACACATAATATTTTAGAATCACTAGACGCAGCAATGGCTGCGGGAATTGCATTGACAAGCGCTGGACAAGAAACACTAGCGATATGCAAAAATGACTTTGAACAAGAAGATTTGGATCGCGCGCAATACTGTAATCTCGTCAAGAGATTACAGAGTATTCGTTTGTCTTGATGCGTTAAAATAAAATTTTAGGTTGACAGTAAATGTAAAAGATGTTTTACTATAAGTGTAAAACATGTTTTACATTTTTGTTTTGTAGGGGACTAAGATGAAAAATTATATCAAAGATTTTAGATCGACCAATAAAATATCTCAGGCAGAGCTAGCAACCTTGACTGGCGTGACAAGGCAAACAATTAATGCCATCGAAAATAATAAGTACGATCCGTCACTCAAGCTTGCTTTTGATTTGGCTAATATTTTGCATACGTCGGTTGATGAATTGTTTGTTAATAATGTGGAGGAATAATAATATGAGTGATAGTAAGAAAATAGTCCGTTTTACGTTCTGGATGAACAAAATATGGCAAATAGGGTTTGTTTTGTTTTCTATTTTGATGATTAATAATATGCGCCAAATAGCCATGGTGACAATATTAGTGTCAGTTTTAGCATCCTTTTTTGAGATGATTTATGTCTCAAGAAAATATAATGTTCAAGTGTTCAACCAAAAAGATGAATTGTATTTTGCCAAGGATGAGCGAGATCGGGACATTGCACTTAAAGTGCATAGTGCGCTCATTAATACTTTTATTTTGCTAGTTATAGCATTATGGCTACTATTAAGCATCTTATGGGGTATGAATAGTTTGTCAATGTCACTATTGTTTTATGTTTTGAATGGCTGGGTGGCTTGCGCATTTATCATTCCGGATATTCAATACTATATATTGTGGCATAAATATGATCAGCAATAGCTTAGCCTAGCAGGAAAAAGCAACTAATTGATAACGAGCGTTTCGCCACTTCGCTATCAATTAGTTGCTTTTTATCGTTAAAAGTTATTTATTAGTGCTTTTATGATTAACCCACAGTAGCAAACCAGCACAAATAAAAGACCACCATGGGTTGCCCTTATTCCAAAGTAGGCAAATGATGCCGAATAAAAATGACATAATAGGCAGTATTAATGTATAAATAGAACCCATGTCACCAGCAATATATTTTTGCCATTTGTACTTTAGTCCCAGAGTGCTGTTCCTATCAAACTCTCCAATATTATCTAGTGTCATTGCGATAGCAATAAACACGAATAGAAATGGTATATAAAATATGCCTAAATGGACGATATCTAATACATTAGCAATAAACAACAAGAGTAAGATGAAAAAACAAAGCTGTAATTTCCAGTATATTTTTTTCATATTCACCGTTACATACTTTTTTTCTAAATCTTCGCGCATACCAGTATCTTACTTGAGTAAAGTATCTAAAGAAATCTGATAGTAATTGTTTAATTGAATTAAGCTAGAAATATCCGGATAAGTTTTTTCATTTTCCCAACTAGAAATAGTTTGCCTAGTGATATAAAGTTCATTAGCGACATCTCCTTGTGTTAAATTCATATCTGATCGTGCTTTTTTTAGCCGTTCACCAAACCGCATAACTCATCCTCCTATGTTTAGATATAGTCTGAATGTAAACTGTCAATAAGGCAAGCAATGATTCATTGCTTACCTTATTTCTGTTGTATGATACGCACTAATTTCTAGTCACTCTGGTGCTTAATTCTTGTAATGCGCGTACATCGTCTAAAGATAATTCTGACTTAGGAATATAAATTGCGCGCCGTTTCAGCATTAGCACGTATGGCACTTCCAACATTAGGTGAATGACAAAATAATTGTCAAACTCTAAAACGTACAGAAATTGCCATGATTGATTGACAGGAACGTTATCTTTGGGCCATTGAAAGCCGTTTTGGTGATAATCAGCAAATAAAAAAGTACCTTTTTTCAATAATCTGTATTGCCTTAATCGGAAAAGCGCTAAGCAAATCACAACGCCGTATAGCATCATTGATAACATTATTAAGCTGAATTTTAGTTGCCCATTGATTAACCAAAACATCATTAAAGTGGTGACTAGCACTGTTTCCATTAAAAAAATTAAGGCAATTTGATGCCATTTTTTCTTTAAAAAGGTGGCGTATGTTGGATTTACTCGTGGTAATTCCGAAATAAATTGCAAATACAAGCTTTCCAATTTGTCAGTCATTGAAGCGTCAACCAAAAAAATGGTGACTTTATCTTTGATAGAAGTTATTGGTAAGGATGTATAGAGGTTATCAATCATAAATGGTCTTGCTCCAATTAATCGTATTTATCAAATAGGTGTGAATAGTGTGCAAACTGATTATTAGCCGTTATTGTTGGCTTCAATTTTTTAGCACCAATGCGGGTCTTTGTGTTTGACTGTATATTTTCCGGTGTCGAGGTTAAAATCTTCATAGATTTTCGTGAGTATGCCCGAGCCGTAGCTTCGTTAATCGGGTGTTACTTAACACGACAAAAAATGGCAATCCAAATTGATGGTTTGTCATCATGCCATATTATTCAAGATTTTTTTCAACGGCAGAATAATATTGTTAGTTTTTATTAGAGACCACCAGTGGGGAGCCATGGGAAAAATAGAGTCATTAAAAAGTTCATACGATATACCTCTCTTCATGTGCTTTTTGCAAATAAACTGTATAAGTGTATGATATGCTTTAAGTAATAACGCACAACATTTTATGCAAAATCGGATAAAATTTATTGTGAGGGTGGGGATGAGTATGAATCAAGGACAATTGCTGAAAAAAATTAGAGTTTCTAGAAGATTGAGTCAACAGCAGTTGGCCCAAAATATTACATCACAAGCAGCATTATCGCGAATGGAGAAATCTGGCAATATTGATGCCAATGTTTTATTACGTTTTTTGGATAAACTTGATATTCATCCGACGGAATTTTTTATGTTGGCCAATCCTGATGGTTGGATTGATTCTCAGGACTATCAAAAAAAGTTGTATGCAGCTTATTATAATGAACAAAATAGTCAAACCCTAATCAATCAAGAGTTGCTTTTATATGACAAGACGAAAATTAAAAAGCACCAAATCAACGCATTACGCGTTCAAGCGGTCTATGCTAAAATTAATAATTTGCCGTTAGAAAATCGCGAAGAAATAACGTATGAGATTCAGAATTATTTATTTGGGTTTGAAACGTGGTTTTTAAATGACATTTTGATGTATCTTGATGTTTTGTTTTTGTTTGATGATACTTTTATTCGGAGCTACCATAACAGAATGATCCGCTCGTTAGATAAACTGCCTTTTAGCGCTGTGCAAAAGCATTATTTGCAAATAGCGTACGCCCATAATGCCACGGTTCTAGCATTTGACAGAAATAATATGCAGGATGCGCAATTGTACTTGCAAGCCTTTGAAAAATTTGTCTCCCTAGACACTAGAACCTTGACCGACACAATCTACTACTTAACCTACTCAAAACTTTTTAGTTTAAAACAAGGATTTGATCAACAAATATACGATGATATGCTTGATGATTTAGCGGTATTTAAACGATTTGGATATACGAAAGAATATCATGATATTCTTTATTTTATAGAAAGTATACTCAAGCCAAATAAGCCATAGGGAAGTAGATGATTAGTATTAAGGTGTCAGAATGAGAGAGGCGTAATTATGAAAAATTACAAAAAGAGATATATTATCATTGCTGGATTAATAATTGGCATATTAATTTTTATGGCATTGAAATCTTGGCAAGATACCATCAGTAGTCAGAAAATGGATCAAGAGATGAGCCAAAAGGTATCTCGTGAAAATGCGGCAATTCCTGGACCAAAAGGAACTAAGCGACCAAAAAATGTTCCAGAAACATCTGGTAAAAGTTTTGCTGCTTCTACGTCCGTTACAGCGTCTGAATTGGAAAATGATGCTAGCCGAAATGCTAGTCCAGTGTATTTAATGCAGGAAGATGGCGTTTGGATATTTCGAAACTTTGAGACTGGAAAAGATCATGTTTTGACTAAAGAGGAAATTCAAAAGTATGTAACTGATCAATGAATGATTGTTAATAAGATATTTTCCAATTGAAACTGTCACTCCTAAGAAAGTAATTATTGGATTATTTTTTGTTAAAAGAATCAATCGCTTTACTTTGGTCATGCACATTCTGATAAGTTCGCTTCTTTTAATGTGTGTTTTGCTTTTTACCTTGAAAAATACTATAAAGTTTTTCGCTTATAACTTAATACCATAGCAATGAATATGAGTGCAAGTGACCAGGAGAGTACACATCTATAAAGATTACTAACCACAGGATAGTTATAACATTGGTTAGTAATACATAAATAATATAAGACATAACAGGTATATCCTTTGCTGGAATTATTTCTCTTTTTTTATTACTAGTTGACTGTGATCGATATTTAAATATAAAAAAATTCACAAAAGTGTTATATTTAATTATATAAGGTGCATATTGTGTAGTTAGGCGGTTTAACGCTAAAGGAGAACACAAATGAAAGATCTAAAAACAGTAATGAAAAATCCACCTATTTTGTCAATTCCTGATAATCTGGTGTTGGTTTATGATCACTTTATTGAGTTGTGGGCGATGCAACTCAATGGGCAGTTTTACCCTGATAATGGTACGTTTTCAAAGATTTTTAATCGATTCATGAGTGCAACTATCACGACCGATAAAATAATAGTGAATGAAAAAAATAAAGAAAAGTTGTCAATTGATATAGCAGATGTGTCACAAGCTACTGTTTTAATTAAGAAGGTTAATTATCAAAATTTTATGGCTGGTGGCGCTAATGAAGGACCGATGTATTTAACCTTGCTGATCATTGAAGACAAAAGTGGTCATAATTATTATTTCAATTTTATGAGTGCATTAGGTGCTTGGCAACTTGTCACGAATCCACCGAAAAACCTAAAAGTGGTGGATCCTCTAAACATTAAACGACTACCGTCATTTAAAAACGAGTATGAGATTGTTGCTGCAATCAATGATCTAGGATTTGCAAAATTTATTGCAGGAACAGGATATGAGTTTTTGGATTTGAAACCTTCAGAGGTGATAAAACAAAAGGATTAAGTACTTTGCATATAAAAAACTCGTGATATTAATATCACGAGTTTTTTATGAGAACGATATTATAGTCAACGATGTACTGACTAATTTGATAATAAAACTGCTCCACCTGGATTCGAACCAGGGACCTGCGCATTAACAGTGCGTTATTCTACCGCTGAACTATGGAGCAATTAGTTGAATAATCAACTATTAAAGTATATCAAGATTAAAAATATTTGTCAACGTTTATTATTTTGAAAGAGAATTTTTAATAATATCCAAACCGATTAACAATTGTTCAGTTGGAATGGTCAAGGGAGGTAGGAGCCGAAGTGTGTTGTGACCGGCACTGAGGGCCAAAACATGTTGTTGCTGTAAATCAGATACAACTTTTGCGACAGGTACATTTAATGAGATTCCTGCCATCATGCCCAAGCCACGGACATCATTTACAGTCTCTAATTGAGAAAAAGTAGCCAAATTCTTCCATAAAATGGCAATTTTATCAGAAATAGTCGGTAAAATTGTGTCGAGCTCATCAAGTGTGGCACTGGCAGCAGCCATGACCAAAGGGTTACCACCAAAAGTTGATCCGTGTGTGCCATAGCTTAAGGCAGGAGCGAACTGGTTTTTGGCAAGCATCGCACCCACTGGTAGTCCGTTAGCTAAAGCTTTAGCACTTGTCACAATATCTGGTGTAAACCCAAATTGTTCATACGCAAATTTAGTTCCAGTGCGCCCAATACCTGTTTGAACCTCATCCACAATGATCAACGTGTGGTGTTCGTGTGCCAGAGCAACAAGGTCATTGACAAAATTTGAATCGGCAGGAACAACGCCACCTTCACCTTGCACTAGTTCTAACATAATGGCAGCCACATCATCATTTAACAACGCCTTAACGCTTTCAATTTGATTGAATTCAGCGTACAAAAAACCGTCCAACATGGGTAAACCTTGATGAATGCTGTCTTGACCAGTTGCTGACATGGCTGCATAAGTCCGACCATGAAACGAATTATTAAACGATATAATGTTTGGGCGCTTGGTGACCAAACGGGCTAATTTGATGGCTGCTTCATTGGCTTCAGCACCAGAATTTGCAAAATAAACAGTATACTCTGAACCGCCGAGTTTATTGGCGACAGTTTCTTGTAGTGGATTATCATAAAGATTAGGTAAATGCCAAAAAAGATCTGCTTGCGTTTTTAAAGCATTAACAACAGTTGGGTTATTAGCACCAACATTATAGACACCAATACCGCTGGATAGGTCAATATAGTCGGCGCCAGTTTGATCAGTCCAAGTTGCATTGGACATTTTGGCAAATGTAATCGGTGCGCGTTTGTAATTTGGGAAAAGGGTCATTGAGATGCCTCACATTGAAATGGTTGTGCCATGACTGGCGATTGTATTAGTTATATGAACCGCGTTAACTCCGTTTTTAACGGCAGAAAAAGCGCTGTTGACTTTTGGTAACATGCCACCATGAATGACAGATTCAGTCTGTAATTCAATAGCACGTTGTGGTGTGAGTTGCTGCAAAATGTTGCCGTGGACTTCAATGCCAGACACATCAGTTAACAAATAAAGTTCATCAGACTTTAAAAACTTTGCAACCGTAGTTGCGGCGCTATCAGCATTGACATTGAGCCACTGGCCTTGATTAGTGATGGCTAGTGGTGCAATGATTGGAATTAAGTTTTGCTGCCAAAGCGATTGAATTAGTTGGGTATTAACTTGATCAATTTGTCCTACCAGACCAAAAACTTCCTGATTGATATAATGACCAGTCAAAAGTTGATTGCTCTCGGCATTGAGACCAATGGCGCTCAAACCATGATGACGGAATGCTTCAACTAAATCTGGCTGAACTTGTCCTAATAATGCCATCTTCGTGATAGCGAGTCCAGTTGGTGTTGTTTGACGAATACCATCAATTTTGACAACAGGTTCGTTAAGTTGGGTCATCAGGGTTGAAATACTGTCGCCGCCACCATGAACGATTGTGATGTTGTAATTATTTTTTTGCCAATGCTTAATCGTTTCAAAAAAAGCAGGTGTGAGTTGGCTGGCAGCGTTACCGCCGATCTTAATCAGAATATTTTTCATAGTTTTTTTCGTCCATGTGTGATGACTTGGTGGGTTAGGTGGTGTATAAGGCGTTTATTTTGACGTAACCGTATGTGAGGTCACTGCCCCAAGCTTGACCTGTGGCAGTGCCGTCATGTAAATCAATGGCAATATCAATGTCGTGTTGTGCTAATTGCTCGCTCATTTGTTGCGCGTCAAAGTCAATAGGAGCGCCGGCCGACATTACGGTGATGTCATTTAAAGCAATGTCGATGCTATCGGGATTGATGTTAACACCGCTAGCACCAATTGCTGCGATGATACGTCCCCAGTTAGGATCTTGACCAAACATAGCTGTTTTGACGAGGGACGAGCCAACGATTTTTTTGGCAACCATGCGTGCGCCAAGACCATCCTGTGCGTGGTTGACGGTGACTGTTAGCAGTTTGGTTGCACCTTCGCCGTCGTTAGCAATGGCAATCGCCAGTGCCGTAGTGACAGTGTTAAGCATAATCTTGAACTGGGAAAAATCATCATTTTCTGTTGTGATAGGTGGATTTTGAGCGCCGCCATTAGCCATCACAAGGACTGTATCATTAGTTGATGTATCACCATCAATGGTAATTTGGTTAAAACTAGTTTCGACGTCAGCTGATAACGCAGTTTGTAGAAGAGAAGGCGTAATACTGACATCTGTTGTGATAAATCCAAGCATTGTTGCCATATTGGGGTGGATCATGCCAGAGCCTTTGGCTACACCGCTCATAGTCACTTGATGCCCTGCAATTTCTGATTGAATTGTGATGGTTTTTTTGACCGTATCAGTGGTTTTAATTGCTTCGGCAAAGCTATCTGCATCACCGTCAATATTGAGTTTTGCAATGCCGGCGGTGACAGTGTCGATAGGCAGTGGCTGACCAATCACGCCCGTTGACGAAACAGCTACTAATTCTGGTGAAATATTGAGTTGCGTAGCAGTAACGGCTTGCATCGTTTTGGCGTGAGTCAAGCCAATGGCGCCAGTTACGGCATTAGCGTTGCCAGAATTAACAACGATGGCTTGTATTTGACCGTTTTGGATCACGGTTTTGTCAAGCTGAACCGGTGCGGCTTGCACTTGATTGGTTGTGAAAACACCAGCCACACTAGCAGGTACATCACTATAGATCCAACCAAGATCCTTTGATTTATGTTTGAGTCCAACATGCTGACCGTCAGCATGAAAACCTTTTGGTGTGGCAATATTGCCATCAGTGATGGTGTGAATTTGTGAGAGAAGTTTTGTCATAGGTAGTCCTTAAGCATATTGTGCAATGAGATTTAGACCGGTTGATTCGGGAAAACCGAAAAAGTGATTAGCATTTTGAATTGCTTGACCGGCAGCGCCTTTAATCATGTTGTCAATGACGCTAACAATAGTGAGAAATTGTGTCTCTGGGTTGTAAGTTAACCCGATATCCGCGAAATTAGTGCCAACAACTTGCTTGATATTTGGTAATTCATTGCTAGGCATGACACGTACAAACGTTTTGTCAGCGTACGTTTTTTGAAATAGTTCTTGTAGTTGCTGCGGTGTTCGAGGTTCTTTTAATTTGACATAAGCACTGACGAAAATACCGCGATTAATTGGCAATAATGATGTTGTGAACTGGATATGAGCAATATCTGGCTGCCAAATATGTAACTGCTGGGTGATTTCGGGAATGTGTTGATGTGAATTTGGTTTATACATTGTGAAATTATCGCTGACATTGACAAAATGGCTGGCAGTGGTTAGTGATTTGCCAGCCCCAGACAAACCACTTTTGGCATCAATCACGATACTATTTTGATCGAGTAAATGATGTTGAGCTAGTGGCGCTAGTGCTAGCAGTGTCGCTGTTGCATAACAACCCGGGTTGGCAATGTAGCTTGGCGTTTCGTCATCATAAAAATCAGCTAAACTGTACTGACTTTTTGCTAACAATGCTGGTTCTGCAGGCGTTTTGTGATACCATTTTTGATAATCATCAGCAGTGAGACGGAAATCACCAGACAAATCAATCACTGGAAAGTTAGCAAGAATAAAGGGCTCCGCGAGATCCTTACTGATACCACTGGATGTCGCAAAAAAAACAATGTCGGTTTTTTGCATAATATGCAAGGCGTCAAACGCTTCAGGTGACAAATTATACATTCCAGAAAAATGTGGGAATTGTTCACTGATGTCATGACCATCCGGTTGTGTGTTGGTAATGTTAACAACGTCAATAAATGGATGAGAATAAAGAAGACGCAGCAATTCAAGTCCGGCGTATCCTGTAACGCCGACAATTGTCGCTTTGATTTTTTGTATTGTCACTGCAAATCTCCTATCTCATTTAATGATTAAATATTAAATTAAAATGAATTTTAATTCAATAAATATGCATAAAGGAGATGAATAAGCGCTGAATTATTGCATAAAAAAACACTTCCGAAGAAGTGTTAAGCGCGAGCGGGTAAATCAAGAATTGCAGTTGCAAGCACGTGGTTTTGACTTTTGTTACGCAGTTCATTCAGAAAGAATCCGTCTTGTAAATCTAATTTGGTGTCTAAGGCAAACACAGTTAGCGTATATTGGTGTGTTTTGTCGGGTGGCATTGGGCCAATATAAGCTTGGTTGATATCAGGATTAGCTGTTTCACCCATTTTTTGGACATTGTGCCAAGTAGAATTTGTACCAAAAGTAGCTGTCCCGGTTGCACGCAAATTTTCTGGAATATTGGCAACGGGTAAGTTAGCAGCTAACCAGTGAATCCAAGGGAAACCAGTCACAGGTACGGCGTCGTAATCAATTAAACTCACTGATAATGATACGGTGCCCGTGGGAATGTCGCTAATATTGACTGGAAAGTTAACAGTAGGCATGCCGTTGGTACGATAATTATCTGGGGCATATTTAGCATAAATATCGGGTAATAATTGATTCTCTAATGTAACGTTAAGTTTCATTTTGTTTCTCCAATCAAATTTTTTTTGGCTTGTGCGAGACGGGTGCGAACTTGAATTGGCATGTCAGCGTTATATGCGCGGACGGTTGCAATCGCTTTAATAATGGCATCAGTCTGCTCATCTATGTCAGTGATTTTGGTAATTTGACGTTGTGTTTCAACTTCAAAGCGGTCGATAAAATCCAGTTGAAGTTGGGTTTTGTCTGCGCGCAACGTTTCGGCTGATGCTGATTTACCTTCGGACTCAAGCGCCTTGATGGCTGCTTGGTAACCCTCAAAAAATTCATTGGCATCGCTAGTATTGCGCCATGTTTTAGGCGCTTGTGGTTCGGGTTCAGATGTTGTATCAAGCTTTTTCTCAGTGGGCTTTTTTTTGAAAATATCGAATAAAGACATTATATGTCCTTTCTCCTGAAAATGCAGGGAACATGCTTATCTAAGATGGGAATGGTTGTTTTTGTCATGAGACTGGAATAGCGAACAAACGTTTTATTTGATACAATAAAACTAGTTTTTGAATCGGGGAAAATCATGGCAGCACGGAAAACAATTTTTAATGACAAACAACGCATCTTACGCTTATATTCATCACTCATTAGTCATCGTGAGCTTTCAATAGAAGAAATCGAAGACATGTTTTTTGTTGGACGCAAGACAGTTCAACGCGACATTTCTGAAATACGTACTTTTTTGCATGACTTACAAATTGGTGAACCAGTTAAATCTGAAATTATTTTTGATCGTAATTCTAAAAAGTATCGTTTAACCGAAATGGATAATTTGTTTGCCGTGTTTGATAAGATCAATCAGCTAGATGAGGGCATTTAATTAAGTTGATTGGTAATTTGGTCGAAGTCATCAACCATATCTTTAGGACCGACTACTGATACAATGTCTTTTTCTTGAAGGGTGTAGCTTGCCTCCGGGGCGACAATGACTTCGTTAGCATGCCTGACGGCAATCACATTCAGACCAAATTTTTTGCGGATGTTGAGGTCTTTGATCGAACGACCGTAAAAAGCAGGATTGACAATTTGTATTTCTGCCATTGAATAGTCATCAGATAACTCTATAAAGTTTAACATGTTGGGCGCTAATAGTTTGCGTGCCACTCGTTCGCCCATCTCGCGTTCCGGTTGCACAACGACATCAGCGCCTATTTTTGTGAGCACACGCAAATGGGTATGATTTTCCGCTTTAGCAATAACATTTTTGGCGCCTAAATCTTTGGCGTTGATGGTAGCTAGAATGCTGGCTTGCATGTTATGACCAATGGCAATGATAACGTGATCAAAGCTTGCAATGTCAAGCTTTCGTAAGACATCATCTTCTTGTGCATCTGCGACAACTACCTGTGTGGCAATATCACGATAATCGTTGACATTTTCTTCATTAATATCAATACCCATCACATCCTGACCGTTAGCGATCAGTGTTTGTAAGAGGGCACCGCCGAATCGACCAAGTCCAATAATAGCGTAAGTTTGTTTCATAATTTACCTCAAATTTTTTATCCGATAATGACTGATTCTTCGGGATAGCGATACGGTGCGGCTTCGTCATGAACATTCAAAATTGAGAACATAACGGTATAAATGCCAACACGACCAATGAACATTGCTAACATGATAACCAATTGCCCAAAAGTCGTCAAATGTGGCGTGAGACCGAGTGTCAAGCCAGCAGTGGCAAAGGCACTGACTACCTCAAAAATAACGTATTCCAGACCGTGGTTGGCAGCATGACTCTGTGTGAGCATCAACATAAACGACAGAATACCAAGAAAAACAAGCGACACACAAACTAATAACAAAGCGCGCATGATATTTTCTTGAGTCAAGCGCCGATGAGCAAATGTGACATCTTTTTTGCCACGTAAAGCAGCATGCGTTTGTAAAATTAAGACACCCAACGTTGTTGTCTTAATACCACCGGCGGTCGAGCCCGGCGTACCACCAATATACATTAACATCATGGTCAATAGAATAGTGGCGGACCCAAGACCACCGACATCAAACTGTGTAAATCCGGCAGTACGATATGAAATAGACATAAATAGCGTATCAAAAACGCGCATGACGGGTGACAAGCCACTGGCAAACGCTAAGTTGCGTTCAGTTAATTCGAACAAAAGCCAACCACCAATGATTAAAGCGCCGGTCATGACCAAAGCTAACTTTGAATGAAGTGTTAGGCGATGTGTTTTTTGATACAATAACACGTCACGCCAAACCAAAAATCCTAACGAACCAGCAATGACTAATGCAGCAATAATCGCTAGCACAAAGGGTTGGTTGACATATTCGGCAGTGTTTTTTGGCAAAATGGAAAAACCCGAATTACCAAAAGCAGAAATGGCATGGAAGATCGCATAAAAAGCACCACGTCCCCAACCAAAATCATGAATAAAAAAGGGTGCTAATAAAATAGTGCCAATGAATTGAATCGCAATCGAAAGTTTAATCACATAGCCAAAGACGGCACGTGTGTCATATAAACTTTGTAAATTATAGACTTCTTGCACCATCATTTTACTGCGCAAGTCCATCTGTCGACGAGTGGCCGTAAACAGTAATACTGAAAAAGACATAAATCCCAGCGCACCAATTTCGATTAAAATCATGATAATGGTTTGCCCGAACGTAGTCCAATGGGTTGCTGTATCAACAACGGTGAGACCAGTAACGGATGCAGCAGACGTGGCGGTGAATAAGGCATCCATAAATGTATGATCACGACCACCAACGTAACTAATTGGTAGCATCAATAATAATGCCCCGATTGTAATCACCGTTAAAAAACCTAACGATAGTCGTTGTGGCATTGAAATACGCGACCAAAAAAAGCGTCGCTGTGAATAATCATGGAATTTCCGCATTTCCGCAGCGGAGGGCAGGTCGATTTTTCTAGACATGCTCTTATTATAACGCATCTAATAAGGTTGATGAGGGTTTATTAGTTGGTATGGGGGAATATGCTGAGTCATTTTATTGCCATTTTTACTATTGAAAAGCGTTTAGCAATAGGTAAAAATAATGAAATATATGTGTTTATAGAACATGGTATAATATTCTTTAAGGAATTTCCGCGAACAGCATTTGTCCGCGGAATTTTTACAAATGAATAGAAAGAAGTGGATGATATATGACCGAATCAACACCAGTCATTGAAATGCGACACATCGTCAAAAAGTTTGGCGATTTTGCTGCCAATGATGACATCAATTTACAAGTCCAACAAGGTGAAATTCACGCGTTACTTGGTGAGAACGGTGCCGGCAAATCGACATTAATGAATATTTTAACAGGGTTGTTGCAACCAACAAGTGGTGACATTCTAATCAATGGACAACCAGTAGTGGTAGATTCACCCTCAAAGTCAGATTCGTTAGGCATTGGTATGGTTCACCAACATTTTATGTTGATAGATGCTTTTACAGTGACGGAGAACATTGTTTTAGGATCGGAAATTACAAAAGGACTCTCATTAGATACCAAAACGGCGGCTAAAAAAATCCAAAGTTTGTCAGACCAATATGGTTTGGCAGTTAATCCAATGGCTAAAATCTCAGACATATCTGTGGGACAACAACAGCGTGTTGAGATTTTAAAGACCTTATATCGCGGTGCTGATATTTTGATTTTTGATGAGCCTACGGCGGTTTTGACACCACAAGAAATTGATGAATTGATTGCAATTATGCACAATTTAGCCAAAGAAGGCAAGTCAATTATTTTAATCACTCACAAATTGGACGAAATTCGAGCTGCCGCTGACCGCGTAACTGTTATCCGTGCTGGTAAGTCTATCAAGACATTCCCAGTTGCGGGTGTTTCATCACAACAATTAGCTGATTTGATGGTCGGACGTGAAGTGAGTTTCAAAACGGAAAAAGAACCTGCGCAACCAAAACAAACTGTGTTGGCGATTGATAATATTGAAGTAGATGATGCACGTGGCGTTGCCGCTGTAAAAGATTTCAGTCTTGAAGTTAAAGCTGGTGAAATTGTTGGTTTGGCGGGTATTGATGGTAACGGTCAAACTGAATTAATTCAAGGGATTACAGGGTTAACCAAGGTTAAGTCCGGCCATGTCACATTGAATGGTAAGGACGTGACGAACAAAAAACCACGTCAAATCACGGAATCTGGCGTTGGACATATACCGGAAGACCGTTTACGTTTTGGCATGGAAGTTGACATGACCTTGTCAGAAAACCTGTCATTACAAACTTACTATAAGCAACCAATTTCCAAATCTGGTGTCTTACAGCCAGCAGAAATGGATAAGTTGGCTAACAAATTAGTCAAAGAGTTTGATGTTCGCGCAGCAAGTATTCATGTTACAGCAGGTTCAATGTCGGGTGGTAATCAGCAAAAAGCTGTTGTCGCGCGAGAATTAGATCGTGACAACGACTTGATTATCGCAGCTCAGCCGACGCGTGGTTTGGACGTTGGCGCAATTGAATATATTCATCGGCGATTGATTGATCAACGTACCGCTGGAAAAGCGGTGCTGGTAGTGAGTTTTGAATTAGATGAAATATTAAATTTGTCAGACCGGATTGCTGTCATTAATGCTGGTAAAATTGTTGGTATTGTAGACGCCAAGGAGACAAATAAGCAAGAATTAGGTTTGTTGATGACTGGCATGAGTTTGGAAGCAGCGCGTGAAGCGTTGAAAGAAGAGGTGACAGTCTAATGGTGGTGCAAAAAAATAATTTTTCAGTTGCACTGTTTTCTGTATTGTTTGGGTTGATTGTCGGCGCTATCATTATGTTAGTGTTCGGGTATAACCCTATTTCAGGTTATATTGCGCTAATTAGTTCGGCATTCGGGTCAATGCAAGACATTGGTGGTGTCCTGACGCAAATGACACCGTTGATATTGACTGCCTTGGGATTCACGGTTGCATCAACGGCGGGATTCTTCAATATTGGCTTATCTGGGCAGGCATTAGCCGGTTGGGTAGGCGCTGTATGGTATGCGCTAAGTTTCCCTGATATGCCAGCATTTGTGATGATTCCCAGTGCGTTAATTTTAGGTACTGCTTTGGGTGCCGTTGCTGGATTAATTCCGGGTTGGTTACGTGCACAGTTTGGTGCTAGTGAAGTGATTGTCACCATCATGATGAACTATATTTTGCTCTTTTTGGGTAACAATATTTTGCAAAATACGATGGCAAAAAGCATCAAAGAATCTGCTGAAACGACGAAACAAGTCGGGCATAATGCCTCACTTCAATTAAAATGGCTGACAGATTTGACACAAGGTTCAAGCGTTTCGACGGGCATCTTTATCGCGTTAATTATGATAGTGGTAGTTTGGTTTGTCATGAAAAAGACAACATTAGGCTTTGAAATTACCGCTGTTGGCTTGAACCCCGACGCCGCTAAATATGCTGGTGTTTCGGCAAAAAGAACAGCAGTTGTTGCGATGGCAATTTCTGGTGGTTTAGCTGGTTTAGCTGGTACAATCGAGGGACTTGGCAACTATCTCAACTTCTTCACACAAAATAGCTCACCATCTATCGGATTTGATGGCATGGCCGTTGCATTGTTGGGTGGTGGTTCATATTTGGGCATCTTGGGTGCTGCTGCGCTATTCTCAGTGCTTAAAATTGGCGGTCTAGGTATGCCAATGAGTTCAGGTGTGCCATTTGAATTAGTAGATATTGTGATTGCCTCAATCATTTTCTTCGTTGGCGCAAACTACTTAATCCGTCTGATTCAAAAGCGCATTAAAGCTATGGATGAAAAAGCAGCAGCTCAAGACGCTGCTAAAAAGTCGGCCAAAGTTGCTAGCAAACAAGCGAAAGGTGGTGAATAAACATGTCATTAGTAGCGATTCTTACATTAGTTGTATCAAGTACATTGGTTTATTCAGCACCGCTGATATTTACATCAATTGGTGGCACATTTTCGGAACGGAGTGGTGTGGTTAACGTTGGTTTGGAAGGCATCATGGGTATGGGTGCCTTTGCATCCGTTGTGTTCAATCTTACGTTTGCAAATACTTTTGGCACGTTGACCCCTTGGTTTGGTCTGGTTGCTGGTGCGATTGTTGGATTAGCCTTTTCACTCTTACATGCAGTGGCGACGGTCACTTTGCGAGCTGATCACATTATTTCTGGTACTGTTATTAATTTAATGGCGCCAGCGTTGGGAGTCTTTTTGATTAAAGTAATCTATGGCAAAGGACAAACCGAACCTATTTCACAAGACTTTGGTTATGCTAACGTACCTGTTTTAGATAAAATTCCGTTCATTGGGCCAATCTTTTTTGAGAAAACATCAGCCCCAGCATGGTTAGCAATCATCGTGGCTGTTCTATCATGGTATATCATTTTCAAAACAAAATTTGGCTTGCGCTTGCGTTCAGTTGGTGAAAATCCACAAGCAGCGGATACGCTAGGTCTAAATGTTGCCCGCTTGCGATATTCTGGTGTGATGATTTCTGGTGTTTTAGGTGGTGTTGGTGGGGCAGTAGTTGCTCAGTCAATTTCACTTAATTACAGTGTCGGCACTATTGTCGGGCAAGGATTCGTGGCTATGGCAGCCATGATATTTGGCCGCTGGAATCCATTAGGTGCCATGGGCGCTTCATTGTTTTTCGGATTATCACAGTCACTTGCAGTTGTGGGTGCACAATTGCCGGGCTTGAAGAACGTTCCGTCAATTTGGTTACAAATTGCGCCATACGTACTGACAATTGTCGTGCTTGTCTTCTTCTTTGGTAAGACACGAGCGCCAAAAGCAGACGGCGTTAATTATATTAAAGCAGCTTAATACACTTCAAAACATGTCAAAATGGCATGTTTTTTTGATGCAAAAAACCCTTCGTGAGAAGGGTTTATGATTTAAGAATAATCTGCTGTTTTGGTTTGAATAGCTTTAGCGCTGGCTGCCAACTTGTCTTGTTCTTCGGGAGTTAGTGGCAAATCGAAGTTAGCGACAACACCGCCGCGACCAATAATCGCTGGGGATGAAATATAGCCATCAAAATCCTCGTTATAGTGAGAAACAATCGCTTCTTTTCGTGCATCAGACAAAATAATTTGTAGCAATGAGACGGCGGCGTGGGCAATGGCAAAATTCGTATAGCCTTTACCAGAATGAACAGTGAAGCCACCGATACGAGCGTCATTTTCTAATTTATCCAAATCAAGTGATTTTTCTGCTGCCCATGTACGGGCATTTTGACCCATAACATTAACTGTTGACCAAGCGGCAAACTGGGAGGCACCGTGTTCACCTAGCACATAGCCGTTGACACTACGCGGGTCGACACCTAGCGCTTCGCCAAAGACGCGCTTGAGTCGCGCTGTGTCAAGGTAAGTCCCTGTCCCAATAACTTGTGCACTTGGCAAGCCGGTAGCTTGCTGGTAGATACCAGTAATGACATCAACAGGATTACTAATGGCTAACAATACACCATTAAAACCGACTGCTTTCAAGTCAGCACCAACCTGCTTGGCCATTGGCAAGTTTGCCTTGAGTTCACCAAAGCGATCACCATCTGGTTTGATGAGATGAATGTGACCAAGTGCGCTGATGACAACATCTGCCTCTGCTAAATCAGGGTAATCACCAACATGCACATCAATGTGTTTATCCAAAAGACTTGCTGCGTCGCTGAAGTCTAATGCTTCAGATGCCACTTTCTCTGGTTTCTTGTCAATCAGCACTAGTTCATCAGCTAAACCTTGTGACACAATCAAATGTGCGACGGTTGCGCCCACATGACCGATACCAACTATTCCTACTTTACGCATAAAAACCCCACCTATTCATTAAATATTAATTAAATTATACACTTAATAAGTTAGAATTTCCTTGCTAATATCACATTTTAAGCATTAAGCAATAAAATACTTTAGAATTTGTTCTTCAGTAAGCATGTCTTTATCTTCACCACGAACATCAAGGACAATTTGACCAGCATTTAAAATAATGAGGCGATTACCATATTGTAAGGCATCTGCTAGATTATGAGTAATCATCAAAGCAGTTAAATGATTCTCCGTGACCTGCTGATTGGTGGCTAACATCAGTTGTTCTGATGTTTTTGGATCGAGCGCTGCCGTGTGTTCATCTAGTAAAAGTAGCTCTGGTTTGACGCGTGTTGCCATTAAGAAGCTTAAAGCTTGTCGCTGACCACCAGATAAATCACCGGTGGCTGTTTGTAGCCGTGTATCTAAGTTATTACCCATGGTTTTGGTAATAGTGGCGTACTCATTGAGCTTTTCTTTTGTCAGACCTCGACTGCGCAAACGACGCTTAGCGCCTCGTTTTTCAGCGAGCAATAAATTCTCGGCGACAGTCATTCGAGGCGCTGTCCCCATCTTCGGATCTTGAAAAACACGAGCGATATAGTTGGTGCGTGTTACGGCAGATTCGTTGGCAATGTTGTGATTATGGTGCAAAATTTGACCCGTACTAATCGGTAAATTACCAGCAATCGCGTTGAAAAGGGTTGATTTTCCAGCGCCGTTGGTGCCCAAAACAGTAATGAAGTCACCGTCAAAAATATCAAGGTTAAGCGATTTGAGAATTTCGGTGTTGTCACCGACAGTCACAACGACATTTTTAAGTGAAAAAACAGGTTCAGTCATGAGGGGCAACTCCTTTTTTAATCATAGTGTCTAATTTCAGTGCGTGGCGAATTTGTGGTAACATCATAGCCAGTGCCAATACAAAGGCAGAAATTAAGTTCAAATCGTTAGTGCTAAAGCCAAGTTGCAAGACTGCAAGCAAGACCAAACGATATAAAATCGAACCAACAATCACGGCAACAAGTCGTTCATTTAAGGTTAGTTCGCCAAAGACAACTTCGCCAATAATGATTGAGGCTAGGGCAATAACAATAATACCAATGCCCATGTTAATGTCAGCGTAGCCATTATTTTGAGCAATGACAGCCCCGCCAAAAGCGATTAAACCATTTGATAACATCAGTCCCATGATGGTCATCCGATCAGTTTTGATACCAATTGATTGCGCCATATTAGGGTTATCGCCAGTGGCAATGAAAGCTTGACCGAGTTCAGTTTGGAGGAAGAAAATCAGTGCGACGGTGATAATTGCAATGATGACAAAGCCAACCAAAACGGAATCAAAATATTTAGGCAGGTGCCGCAAGAAAGCGGCCGAAAAGAGTGACTTTTGGTTGAGCAATGAAATATTAGCTGATCCCATAATGCGTAAATTGATGGATAACGAGGTTGTCATAACCAAGATACCGGCTAACAAGATAGGAATTTTTCCTTTTGTGTAAAGTAGACCAGTAATTAAACCGGCAATTGCGCCAACAATAAAGGCACTAATAGTTGCCAAATAGGGATTTACGCCGTGGGCAATCATAGCTACAGCAGTAGCTGCGCCCAATGGAAAGGAGCCTTCAACAGTCATATCAGGAAAATTTAAGATACGAAATGTGAGAAAAAGCGCGACCCCTAATACGGCCCAAAGTAGTCCTTGACCAATGCTTGAAACGATAATACTCATTTGATTACTTCTCCTTTACTTTCAGCATCTTTGACGAGAGATTGCGGTAGTGTGATTCCTAATAATTTAGCTTGCTTTTCATTGACAACGGGTACCCCCTTAGTGATGGTTTTGACAGGGTATGTGGCAGGATTTTTGCCTTTCAAGACTTTAGCAGCCATGATACCGGCTTGGTAGCCGATGTCATATTGGCTTACTGAGATAGTAGCTAAACCACCGTCTTTAACCATTGTATCGACTGCGGGGATGACTGGAATCTTTTCTTGGTTTGTCACATTAATTAGGGTTTTCATGGCTGAAGCCACACCGTTATCTTGTGGGGCGTAGACAACATCGACTTGACCTGCCATGGTTTCAGCAATTTGTTGCATATCGTTGGTTGTGGCAATCGTATACATTTTAACGTCATAACCCTGGCTCTTAGCTAAAGTTGCCATTTTTTTGGCATTATATTCGCCACCGTGATCAGAAGTTGTGTAGATAATGCCAAGCTTTTTGGCAGCTGGGACAACTTCTTTAATCACATCTAAATGCTGTTGAAGAGGTGAATCACCTGACGTACCAGTGATATTTTTACCTGGGCGTTGTGTTGATTTTACTAAGCCTCCTCCGACAGGGTCAGTGATGCCGGCCAAAATAACAGGTGTTTGTCCGTCAGCTGTTTTAGCTAATGATAGGGCAGCAGGAGACGCAATACCAACGGTTAAATCAGCATTTTCGTTGGCAAATTTCTGTGACATGGTCTTCAAATTAGACTGATCTGCTTGCGCATTTTGATAATCAATTTTGATTTTGCCTTTGGTGTAACCTTCATGAGCCAAACCAGCGACGACACCTTTGTGGATTTGATCCAGTGCTGGATGGGTTACTAGTTGTAGAATGCCGACCGTTGGTATGTACTGCTTTTTGGCGGTTTGAGGCTTGGATGTTTGGAAAAATGCGACACCCAAAAATGCGACAATGATGATGATGACTGCTGCTAAACGCTTGTTCATAATATAATCTCCATAACTGTTCTCTTCATAAAAAATGACCTTGGGAAGCCACACAAAGCTTTCCAAGGTCAAAAGAAAAGTCTGCATGGCGTGTTGATTGCCATACAGACTCAAAGTAATGCAAAAGTCGTCGGTATGGACAAAACTGATTGTCTCAGCTTGTCCGTTACCGAAAAGCTGATTTACCGACGCCACCAAGCGTTACTAAATTGTGCTGAAACTTTTTGCATGATTTATCTCCGAGTTGTTTATGAAATAAGGATACTAAGAATTTGATGAGTTGTCAAGCATATTGTTAAGATAATTATTAAATCTGTTGTGTGATAATACAAACAGTGGTGGCACATCTAGTTAAAGACTGTGTATAAACTAACAAAATCTTATATTTTATTCACAGTACGACGCAACAAGGGGCTAGATTTGCCTGTCAAAATGCCGGCCACTTCTTTGGCAAATTCAGCTCTGGCAACCGGTCGGAATTTATTGAAGTAGGCGATACTTTTCAAATGGGTCAAGGCCACACCTGGCCAATATGAACTTTGTCGCGCGGGATCAAAAATAATACCCGGATAAACTGCAAAAGCGCGACCAGGTAGTACTTTTGCCATTTCGCGCTCCACAGCTAGTTTGGCTTTTAAGTAAGGTCGCATAAAGAATGGTCCAGCGTTTGCTGATATGAAAAGAAACTTCGGTTTGACTTCCTGAGCTAATAAATGAATCAGTTGATGAGCTGGTTCATAACTGCTGTTTTGGTAGGTTTGATTTTTTAATGGGTTGGGTAACAGAATACCAACAGCATCAATTACCCAATCCGCATCACTCACAATAGGACGTAATTGTTCGCTTTCACTGAGATCAATTGCGTGATACTGTGTCCGATCGCCTGGTTTACCATTGAATGGATGGCGTGAAATGCTGTGCACCTCAAATAATTCGGATGACAAATATTTAATTAAACCCTGACCAACGAAACCAGTACCACCTACAATGACAATCTTTTGTTTCTTTTCAATCATTGGCTGACCTCACTATTATTTAAGCATATTGTTGCGATTGTCCCAAATATATGAAATCGCTAAAATCAATAATCCTAAGTTAGAAGCTAAAATAGCAAATGTAGATTGCTTCATAATCCAACTAATCAATGAGACAAACATCAAAACTAATGCTAGTATTACAACGTACACGGTGCTTTTTTTCATGATAATCTCCTTAAATATATTACAATTACTATTTTAACACGAGTCCCTTGATAATCATGAAATGAGGAACTGGTCGCAAAAAAGTAACAGTTCTATATGAAGAGATGTTAATCGCTTGTAAATAGGCCGTACTGGTGTAATATAGATGAAGAACATTTGTCGGAAGGGATAGACAGATATCTGGCTTATCAAAAGTCGATTTGTTAAAATAGAGGGTATGCAAAAACAGAGTGGCTTCTTAACTGAATTGATAGTAGTTGGTATTGGCGGTGCCATTGGTGGTAGCGCACGATATCTGTTGGGATTAGTGCCAATCATTGGTGCTATGCCGGTGATGACAATGCTGATTAATTGGGTAGGAACGTTTTTGCTTGCATCACTTGGCGCGTATCTTGCGAATCGTGAGAGCCGATTGCAACCGTGGCAAACTTTTATTGGCACAGGGGTAATCGGTGGTTTCACAACTTTTAGTACGATGATTTTGCAAGTTAACCAGCAGGCTTTAACGAGCATGACAAATGCCATTATCTATGTTGTCTTAACATTGGGTGGTGGCTTGATTATGCTCAAAATTGGTCAAAAGTTTGGTCGTAAAGTGAGTGAGGTGCGCTCATGACATTACTAATTGTTGCGATTGGTGCAGGATTAGGGACAATGTTGCGATACTTAACGGTCACATTTTGGTCGACTAAGCCACAGTACCTCACAGCTATTTTTGCGGTTAATATGGTTGGTGCTTTTTTTATGGGCATACTAATGGCAACAGGCGCTACTAATGCCTTGCATCATTTTTGGTCAACCGGTGTACTAGGCGGATTGACGACATTTAGTACGATGATGACCCAAAGCGAACAACATGCTACCGTGCAACAGCTACTGTATTTATCAATACAGCTGGTTGGCGGGTTGGTCATATTTGGTTTGGGATTTGCGTTAGCCACTTTTTTGTAATTATGGAGAGAACACATGAGTAAAATAGCAGTTATTATTGATTCCTCATCAGCGATGCCAGTGGTAACGCGGAATCGTTATCACATTTTTCAGGTCAATGATCCAATCATTTTTGGTGATGAAGTCTACAAAGAAAGTGTTGATATTCATGACCTTGGTGAGCTGGTTAAGATGATGAAAGATAAGAAGCAAATTGCTTCGACTTCTCAACCAGCACCCGGCGATTGGGAAGAGGCTTTGAATTTAGCTAAGGCCTCAGGTTACGATCAGGCTTTGTTGGTCACATTATCATCAGGTATTTCAGGCACTTATCAAACAGCTGCAGCAGTCGCTGATAGTTATGAAGGCATGTCTGATGTGCGCGCATGGGATTCTAAAATTGCCGTCATGGGTGCTGGCATGCAGGCGTTAATGGCTGCTGCTATGGCTGAAAAAGGAAAAACGCTAGATGAAATCATGGTAGCGCTTGAGAAATTGCGCGAGTCGATTGTGGTTCGTTTTGTGGTTAATGACATTTCACATTTGCAACGGACAGGGCGTTTGTCACGTGGTGCGGCCTTAGTGGGCGGTTTGCTCAATATTAAGCCGATATTATCAATGGACGTGCAAGATGAAGGTAAGATTGGTGCTGTTGGTAAGGCCAGAAAAATGAGTGGGGCGTTGAAAGAAATTAAAGAAACGCTACGTCAATCATTAGCCGAAGTCGATTATCCCGTGCGTGCCATTGTAGTCGACGGAAACGACGCCAAATTAGGTGATAAGTGGCTCAAAGATTTGCAGGCTGAGTATCCTACTGTCAAATTTGAACGTGGGGTGTTAGGTGCGTTTATTGGTGTTCACACAGGTGACGGCGCTATGGGCGTTCTCTGGGCACATGATTGGGAAGATTTAATTTAGACGACAAAATACGAAGCATTGTCATATCGATGACAATGCTTTTTGAGTCTTTTAGTATCGTAAACGAAAGCGGTGCGTTACACTAAAAGGAGAGGAAATCACGATGGTAATAAAAAAGTGGCAACATGTCGCCCTATTAGTTGGAACGGTTGTTGTTGTGGAAGCAATTGGTGGGTTATCGGCTTTGTTGGCTGGTGACATTAAACAAATTTATAATCAGTTAGTACAGCCACCACTGTCGCCGCCAGATTTTGTTTTTGGGATTGTTTGGCCCATTTTATACCTGTTGATTGGTGTGGCTGCCTATTTATTATTAGTTAGTCAGCATCATGCAGCAGCCAAAAAGACTAATTTGTTGTTATTTGCGTTACAACTTTTTGTTAATTTTATTTGGAGTATTGTGTTTTTTGGTGGTAACCTTTACTGGATTGGCGTGCCGATTATTCTTGTATTGGATGCTTTGGTAATTGCTTGTATTGTCAACTTCAGGCGCAATCAATTGTGGGCGAGTTATTTGATGTATCCTTACTTGGCGTGGATTTTGTTTGCGACTTACCTCACGATTGCCGTGGCTATCTTAAATTAAAAGTGACAGTTTCGTCAACTGTTAATCAACCGAGTCGTTCTAAAAATGGCTCGGTTTTGTTGTATAATTAAATCACATAACTATTTACGGGGGCTACTAATGCAACGTTCAAAACGTTACCTAATTGTTTATGAGGTATTAAACGCTGTAACACACGGTTTAGGTTTTATTTTAGCCGTGATTGCTGGCATCGCATTGCTATTTCATGTCTTGCAACGACCAGTATCTGCTTTTGAGTTGACAGCGATAATTTTATATATCGCCACAGTTGGCTTGTTTTTGCTAGCATCAACTTTGTTTCATTCGTTGGTATTCACGCGTGCGGCCAAAGTATTCCAATTTTTCGACCATGCGGGTATTTATCTGGTGATTTTAGGCAGTTATACACCGTACACCTGGCTACTGATTAAAGGCTGGGTCGGCTGGAGTATCTGGGGTGCCATTTTGGCAATGACGATTGCTGGTTTTGTCTATGACTTATTCTTTGTGGGACGTTGGCCATGGGTCTCGGTGACCATTTACCTTGTGATGGGATGGCTGATTATTTTGGCAATGCCGATCTTATGGGGTGTGTTGTCGCACACAGCCTTCTGGTTACTTTTGGCTGGCGGCTTAACCTATTCTGCAGGCACGATTTTTTATCTGATTCCTAAGATTCCTATGGGGCATGTCTACTGGCACCTATTCGTACTCGGTGGCGCTGGCTTGATGTATGCCAGTATCTTTATTTCACTCTAAAAATTTAAACAAAATCAATGTGATATTATTGTTTTTGAGCTATAATATAGCTGTTAAATAATTGCAGGAGAAATTAAAATATGGCATTGACACAATCACACGTTAAGCAATGGGTAATTGATCAGCACTTGGATACTTGGGGGCCAGTCAACGTTACCTGGCATGATGATTTGAAGCGTACGGTGATTATCGTCGCTGACGGGACGAAAAATCAAGTTCGTCAAGAGATTGAGAAAATTGTTGCTGGTAATATTGAAAAAGGCATCATTTCAAAAGAAGACGCAAATGACTTTCTTGATTCCTTACATGTTAATGATTATGCTGTTGAAGATTGAGCCGAAAGGCTTTTTTTTGACATCTAATCACAAAAAAAGCTATCAGAAATAATTCTGATAGCTGATATAGTGGTCAGCCAGGGGCTCGAACCCTGGACCCACGGATTAAGAGTCCGTTGCTCTACCAACTGAGCTAGCTGACCATATTTTCTGTTTCACAACAATAAATATAATACCACGTGATTTATGAAAAAGCAAGCAGCAAATATGATAAAATGGAACTATTCTCAATATGGAAGGAAAAGCGTTGACTGTTGATAAACAGTTTTGAACGCGTTTAGACACATGCTAGATCTGATTAAATCAATCATTATTGGTATTGTTGAAGGCCTGACAGAATTTTTGCCAGTGTCATCAACAGGGCACATTATTTTGGCGGAAACACTGATGAAAATCCCCGGCGGCGCTGTGTGGACGAAGTCTTTCACCCCATTTTTCGATTATGCCATTCAATTGGGTGCCATTTTTGCCGTGATTCAGCTTTATTTCAACAAACTGAATCCGTTTTCACCTCAAAAAACAGACCGTGAAAAGTTTCAAACATGGCGTTTGTGGATTCGTGTGGCAGTTGGTGTCTTGCCCGCTGTGGTCTTTGGTTTATTGCTGAATGACTTTATGGATGCACACTTGCTGAACTTCTGGGTTGTTTCAGCGATGTTGATTATTTATGGTGTGATCTTCATTGTGATTGAAAATCGTCAAAAAGGTATTGCACCTTTAATTACAGACGTTAATCAAATTACGTTTAAGCTAGCCCTCTACATTGGTTTGTTCCAAGTTTTGTCATTAGTACCCGGAACATCTCGTTCAGGTGCCACGATTCTTGGGGCGATTATTCTTGGTGCTTCACGCTTCGTCGCGGCGGAATTTTCATTTTTCCTATCAATTCCGGTGATGTTTGGTGTCACGCTATTGAAAATGTTCAAATTCTTCCATGAAGGTGGCTCATTCACGGGTATGCAAGGCTTGGTTATGCTATTTGGCTTTGTGGTTTCTTGGATTGTGGCGTTGTTTGCGATTAAGTTCATGATGAATTACATCAAAAATAACGACTTCAAGGCCTTTGGTTACTACCGTATTATCGTTGGTGTGATCTTCTTGTTGCTTGGTGTGACAGGTGTGATTACAACAATGCATTAAAATATTAAAGATCCCTGACACTAGTGTAGTCAGGGATTTTTTTGTGATGACTTCGAAAGCTACTGTATTAATAGTAGCTTTTTTTGTTGATTTGGACGACCTTATTGTGCAAATTCACACAAAAGACTTAATTGCTTGAATATGTCGAAAAATATTCACATTTATGCACAAATTCTCCGAATATAGGACGCTGGTTATTCTTGATTATTCCGTATGATTATAGGTGTTAGCATGACATACATAAAAATTATTATGTTTGATCAGCGATAAAACAGACTTAAGGAGGACATGATGAAAAAATTTACAAAAAAGTTTTTCGCTGGTTGGCAAATACTTGTTTTGTTGATACCGATGCTTTGGCAGTTCGGATTTAGTATTTCGACAATCCATGCTGAAGGCGCTACCGAACGGACGAATCACATTGAGATTACGCCGACTGGTCGTACGACACCGACAGCAAGCGGAACAACTGATAAAGCCAAGTTTAGTTTCTCGTCACCGTTACTGGATAACGGACAAATGACGCGAATACTAAACGCCAATAATTTGACAGCTAATGATGGTAAAACAACATCATTATTAGTCAGAGAAAAGTTTGATAGGAATACTGCCAACATCGTTACAGGTAACGGTAGTACCTTCCAAACAGCCCGTCTCGGATACCATAATCAGTATCAGGCTGCAGCAAGCAACAAAAACCAATCGTCATATATGGTAGAAATACCATCAACTTATACGGCGGATCAGGTTAAAAACATCTCGTTCACCGTTGCTTATGACAACGTTGGTCAATATAGTAAAGACACGGATAACGATGGGTATGGCGACAAAATGGTAACATTAGGCGCTAAAATGACGGTCTCTAATATTACAGGGACGGTTAAAGACCAATTCGGTGCCACAAACTATACACCAAAGTTCATCGATGTGCCTAATAACTTGTATTCAGGTCTGACATATCGTGGGATTAAACAGTTAGATATCGAAATTCAATATTATGCGGTTGATGCCGACGGTAATCTGACAAATGAGATTGAGGTTGTTAATACTAACAATGCTAATCCGCACATGACGTTTGCTTCGATGAACAACTTCGGGGCAACGGGTACGGGACGTCAATTCAGTTGGACCGAAGCAACAACAAATATTCAACATTCAACCTATGCTGAAATGGTAGCTCAAGTTGACACATCAAGTGCAACACGTAAGCTGTATAAGACGGATTCAGAATTTGGTCCTAAAACGTCAAGTGAATATGGGGAAGCTGGTTACCCATCTCTGATGACAGGAATTGCAAGAAGCACTGACACGACAGTGAATGGTGATCAATGTACAGCTATTCCAAAAGAAGAAGAAGGTGCCTGGTTATACTCAACTGGACATGGAAATTACTCTGCAAGTGCCGTAAGTGCTAATCGTCATACAAATGGCAACTTCGTTGATAGTCTGGACTCTGTTGACGCCTATACGGGCGCTGTGTCATTCAACATCGCCGGTACGCGACACAAGTTCAGCTTGCGTTCAGGAACGGGTTGGACATGGCAGTCAATCACAGCTGAAAGTATCTCACCTTTGGCATTGAATAAACCAAGAAAAACAGTGACGGCTAAGGAAACCCCTGACTTGAATCAGCCAACAGACAAGGGTGCCCTTAACGCACAATCACTAGATGAAAAGCTAACACCAAGCAATGGTTATTATTATCATAACTATTACATTTATCAACAAACGTATGCGACATCTTCAGTGCCTAATGTGCCTAGGCCAAATCAATTGGTCGTCGATGATACCTTGCCAAGTGGTGTGACACTAGATTATTCGATAACTGATAGTAACCTAGATGGTGCCACAATGAGTAATCATTTAAAGGATATTGAGGTATTTAATGAAAATGGCGAACCCATCAAAAATGAGTTCACTGGAGCGTACACTGCCGAAGGAGCTTCATATCATAATTATAAGAGAAAAATTTATGGTGATATGTATATTGTCACCATTGAAAAAACAAACACCGGCCGTCAACACATCAAAATCGAAATGACGGCGGCGGGTATCGCGGCATTATCATTTACAGGTAAGGAAATTGCTTTTAAGTTGAACGTTAAAACGGATGCCGAAAAGGCGATTAACTCGGGTGAACGCGAATACTTCTACAACACAGCCGAAGTCACATCTGGTAGTTGTAAAGCAACTAACGAGGTTCATACATATGAAGATCCTAAGTTAGGTGGATTTATTATCCATAAGGTTAATGAAAAAAATTCCCCTGTACTTGGTGCTGAATTTGAATTGTATCGCAAAGATGATATTGATAGAGAAAATCCCATAGAGCACAGCGCACCTGCCAGTGGATATATGTTCGATTTCACCAATTTACCAATTGGTGATTATATATTGGTCGAAACAAAAGCGCCAGATTATCATTACATTACAACCTCTGAATATGAAATTAATGTGCGATTTGACCGTGCAACGCAAAAAATGATAGTTAGTGAAAAAACAGGAACGTTAACGTTTGGTGAGACCAATGCAGCAAAGGTTATTAACCGCTCTTATGATTATCAATTTGATATCCATAAGGTAGACCAAGCTAACCAACCATTAGCTGGTGCTGAATTTAGTTATCGTGAAGTTAACGATTCAACATGGCGAAAGTTGACAATTTCAGCTGATGGAACGACATTCAACTTAACAGGATTGGAAGTTGGCAAAGCATATGAAATTCGTGAAGACAAGGCACCAACAGGTTACGAAAAAATTGATAACTTCCGTATTTATGTTAGTGAAGATGGCGTTTATCACTACAGTGGATCCGTTGTAGGTGAAAAGTATGACACCACTGTTGATGACACAAACCACAAGGTCACATCATCAACGAGCGTCGTCAATGAAAGAGTGAATGCTAAGGTTAAGATTATCAAGAAAGATAGTAATGATACACCATTAGCAGGCGCAGGATTTGAATATCGTCAAAAAGATGCTGCAACTTGGCAAAGTATGACGGTTGATCCTGAAGACGCGTCAATTCACACAACAGCCGACGATTTGGTATTGAACACAATTTACGAGATTAGAGAATCAGCTGCACCAAGTGGCTATACTCTAATCAAAGACCACATTTATTTCAAGTTTGTTGTCAAAAGTGGCAAAATCATTCTGGAACGTGTTAACGCTGCAGGTGTTGCCACTGGCGAAGAAATTGATACAACAGACGTCGCAGGTGTAGCACTGGCAGAATTATCTGTTCGTGATAACTTGAAGGCAATTATGCCTTTGACCGGTGGTAATGGCTTCATGACACAATTGTTGCTAGGGTCAGTCTTGATCCTAGGCGCAGGATTTGCAGCTTACTTCACAAGAAAGTACAAGAATTCATAAAAAGTACACAATTGGTCACAAAAAGGGTTTGAATTAACCGAAATCTACACACAATCGCTTGATATTATAAGAATGTACAGAAGAAAGAAGAAACGGATAGAGGAAAAAACATGAAAGCAAAAAATCTGATTTTAACTAGCGTCTTGTTGGCGCCAATGATCTTAACCAGTGGTAGTGCACTTGCATCTGCAACGAAGCCTTCATCAACTGATGTTGTGATCAATAAAGTTCAAAGTGCAACCGATGGCGAGGATGCCCAAAACATCTTCCAAAATGATGGTTCTGCAATGGACCTAGAAACAGGTTGGACAATTGCCAACGCAAAGTTCACTGTTTACCATTTGACGGATGACGCGATTGATGGGTTTGACACAGGAGATCGACCAAAAATTGGTTCAGATTATAGTACTTATCTTGAAGTCGTTAACTCAGGTGCAAGTGCCCATCCAGATGTTAACCCCTACACGATTCGCGTTAAGGCTGGACAAGAAGCTGCCTTCAAGACATTCCTAGCAAGTAAGGGTGGCGTATCAAGGATTGTTAACAATCAAGAAACAACTGGCGGTCAGTTAAGGTTAGATAATTTGGCTGAAGGGCATTATGTTGCTTTTGAAACAGGGTACTCTGCTTCAACTAAGACACACGCCGTGCCAATGGTTATCAGTGTACCATTGTTGAATCCTAACGCGACAGGAACTGGAGACACTTGGTTCGATAATACTGACAACGAATACAACATCTATGCAAAAAACTATACAGATGTTGGTGAGTTGAAGGTGAAGAAGGTTGGCGAAGACAAGAAGACAATTGCCGGTGCCGTTGTTGGATTGGTTAATTCTTCAGTTTACGCAACACAAAGTAAGACTGACGTACAAAATGCGCTGTCACAATTGGTGCGTGATTTAGCAAAAGACAAAGTTAATACAGTGGCTGGTGTGAAGGAATACATACCAACATGGATTACAAAGATGACAACTGATGGCTTCTTTACAGCCGCACAAGCTACTGCAGCAACATCAATTCTGGGTCAAGTGGACTTCCGTTTGACAACAGCTGATGGCGTAACTTATAGTGATTTGACACCAGGTGATACTTATGGTGTAACCGAATTGACAGCACCAAACAACTACAT
Source organism: Leuconostoc sp. S50 (assembly GCF_016624925.1). NCBI lineage: Bacteria > Bacillati > Bacillota > Bacilli > Lactobacillales > Lactobacillaceae > Leuconostoc > Leuconostoc sp. S50. The sequence goes on from NZ_JACVUE010000005.1 coordinate 95,013, forward strand.
GGTTAATGGTCAATTGCAAGAAGTGACATTGAGCAATGCAGATAGTACCGCTACATCAGATACTAAGGCTGGATATGGCGCAGCGGATAACACAGTTTATTACCGTAACTCAACGTTCAAGCTGGTCAACTATGAAACACCAGATGTTGATAAGACAATTGATACGAATCAAGATGGTGTCTTTGAAGACAATGACACAAAGTCGGGTGTATCACGTGGTGAAGATTTCCAGTGGAAGATTGAATCAGATATTGATGACAACATTAATACTTATACAAAGTATGACATCGTCGATACATTACCATACCAAACTAACTGGATCAGCGCTTCAATTGCCTTGAAGAGTGGTTCAACAACAACACAATTGGCAACATTGGAACACTTTGGTGCTGACGGTGGTGAAGCAAACAAAATTACTGACACGATGGGCTTGACTGGACATGGACTAGTTTATGATACAGACCCAACGAGTGCTAAAAAGTATGATGTGCCTAACAAAGATGCTGGTAAAACGACTGATACATCAGACGCTATTCAACAAGCACGTGTTAGCTTAGCAGCCGTAACGGGATCAGGATTTACAGCTGATGATTTCCGTATCTACGGTGTGAGCTCAACTTATACATTTGCTGATAACAACCGTGTGGTTAACGAAGCATCTAAAAATGATGGTAAGTTGGTCATCGAATTGACAGAGTCGGGTCGTCAAAAAGTCGCTAACAAGTTGAACATTACTGATACTAATGCAAAGTTGGTGGTAACACTTGATATGCGTGCTAACGCAGCTGCACAAACGGGTGACATTGAAAATACGGTTGATTTGAATGTAGACAACGGTTATACAACTAGCACGGATACTGACAAGTCAAAGACATTTGATGCAGGTTGGGAACTGGTGAAGACAGACAGTGGTGACTTGACTAAGCCGCTTGCAGGTGCTGGATTCAAACTTGGTATGAAGGTAACGCAAGGTACTAATGGTAACATCAATGCTGTTTGGAAGTTATTGTATGAAAATAAGAATAATGTTTGGGGTTCAGAAGATACTTCTAACCAATTCTCAACATTTGCTGCTTTCAAAGATTGGGTAGATTCAAAGGGTGCTGGCAATGCTTGGGTATACTTCATGCACGTTGATGAAGATGGTAATCCAATGGATCACATGATGTCAATGTCAGACGACCCAATGGGTGATATCATCTGGAGTATCGACGCTAATAACGCAACAACACACATGACAGGTGATGATGGTTACTTGCAGTACTGTGGACTTGCTGGTGGTGACTATAAGTTAGTCGAGTCACATGCACCAAGCGGCTATAAGCTAATGGACGATGTTGAATTCTCATTGGGGGCAGATGGGACAACTAATTCTAACTATATCAATGGTCAGCCATCGGGTGTTGTCAATGGTGTAGCAGACGCCGACGATATTAACGTTGCCAACTACAAGAAGTCAACATTCCCTGTAACTGGTGGTATTGGTATGTTGGGTGCATTGATGATGGGCGCAATGTTGATGGTTGCATCTCGTATCAAGAAGCGCAATCGTGACGAAAAGACGTCAACATTAATCAGAAAGTAACAACTATGCGCACCACACATATTGTAATAATCTAATTTAATTAACAATACCAAAAGGATGTTTCACGTGAAACATCCTTTTTTGCCATCACACTTTCGTCACACATGAACACAATTTAGTCAAACCTTGCCCTGAAAAGTCGTCATATCAATTCGTTACAATGAAATTAAGCAGAAAGATAGGACGAGTAAAATGCGAAAAAGATGGTTCTCAACATTAGTATTTTTAATTGGTTTGGCAATTTTTGCATCACCATTTGTGTCTCAGGCGTATAATGCGATGCACCAGACGGGTATTGCTAGAAGTGTTGATAGACGAGCAGAAAATTTAGATACAAGAATGGTTAATACACTAACTGAAAAGGCAGAAAAACGTAATAATAGCAACAAAACTGGTGTTACCGAAAAATCTTTGAAATCACTGAACAAGCCAGCAGAAGCTGTATCAGATATGATAACAATTCCTGATTCACAAGCACTGGGTACAATATCAATTCCTAAAATTGATGTTTATTTACCCATCTATGATGGTGTTAGTGAAAAAGAACTGCAAAAAGGAGCAGGGTTGCTACCTGGATCTTCAATTCCACTTGGTGGGCATGGGGAACACGCCGTGATCACTGGACACTCTGGTTTGCCAAATAAAATTATGTTTACTAATATTGGTAAGCTCAAAAAAGGCGATTTATTCTTTATTCAAGTTTTGGGAAAAGAATTTACCTATGAAGTGGACAAAAAAAAGGTTGTCACCCCAGAAAATGTCGAAGATTTGGCGTTACATCATCCAGATAATTTCGTCACGTTAGTCACTTGTACGCCCTATGGTGTTAACTCACATCGTTTATTAGTGAGAGGACATTTGACTGATAAAAGACCAACACCGACGGTTATATGGGAGCAGTGGTGGTTAATGCTACTGCTGGCAAGTGGCTTAATTGCCATTGTGGCTCTGTTGCTGTGGTTGATACGTCGCACCATTAAGCGGAGAAAGGCTAAATGAAATTAAGATATTGTCTGATACTATTTGTAATAGTGATTGGGATTATTGCTGCAATTTTCAATAAAACAAGCGAAGAACAACGGCAGCTTGTTAATCGTATTGAAAAAAGAAATGCAAAAACTGATGCTGCAATTACGGACGAAGATACAAATAAAATATTGTTGGCAGGTGCGGTGATTACCATTCCTAAAATCAATGTTGAATATCCAATTTTTAATGATACTAGTGATGAGTCACTGGCAAAGGGAGCAGGCTTTTTGGAAGACTTTGATCGTCCCGATGCTGGGGAGGGTGGATTAACAGTAATTGCTGCTCATCGTCTGTGGTGCACACATCTTGGTTTTTTGCGACTGAATGAGTTAGGAAAAGGTGATACTTTTCAAGTGCTATATCAAGGGATGACCTACCATTATCGGATTTTCAAAAAAATATCTATTCCAGTATCACAGTTAGAAACAATTCATGATTTGGCGTCGGCAACTAAATCGCGTGCTGCGCTTTATACATGTCATCCGTTTCCAACGACTAAAGAACGATTACTAGTCGTGGGTGATTTGGTGGCTGTCGATTAAAAAGCTAGCCGGCGGCTTGTTTTTCGGGTAAAATAGAAGTACTATGGAAAACTTTCAAGAACAACTTAAAAACCGGCGGACTTTTGCGATTATTTCGCACCCCGATGCTGGTAAAACAACTCTGACTGAGCAGCTACTGTTGCACGGTGGGGTGATTCGTGAAGCTGGGACGGTTAAAGGTCGCGGCTCAAACAAGCTGGCTTCATCGGACTGGATGGCAATTGAACAGCAACGTGGCATCTCAGTGACCTCATCAGTGTTGCAATTTGATTATGAAGGTAAGCGAATCAACATTTTGGACACACCGGGGCACGAGGATTTTTCTGAAGATACCTATCGAACGCTGATGGCGGTTGACTCAGTTGTCATGGTTGTCGATGCAGCCAAGGGAATTGAGCCACAAACGAAAAAGCTCTTTGAAATTGTGTCGCAACGCGGTATTCCTGTGTTCACTTTCTTCAACAAAATTGATCGTGACGCACGACCAGCGCTCGATTTGGTTGATGAATTAGAGTCTATTTTAGGCATTCAAGCTTATCCCATGAACTGGCCAGTTGGGTCAGGACAAATTTTGCAAGGTATTTATGATTTGCAAAAAGATGACTCAGTACCTTTCAAAAATGCCAGTGATCACCCAGAAGTTGTCAGTGAAGCAATGGACGAAATTGAGTTATTACGTGATGCGGGTAACGAATTTGACGCTGACAAAATTGCTCATGGTAAATTGACCCCAGTATTCTTTGGATCGGCCTTGGTGAATTTTGGTGTGACCGAATTTCTGCGTGAATATTTGACTTATGCGCCAGCGCCAGCGGCTGTGACAACGGTTGACGATCAGGTTATCACCCCGGATAGTCCACAATTTACTGGTTTTGTTTTCAAAATTCAAGCCAACATGGATCCACGTCATCGTGATCGCATTGCTTTTGTTCGTATTGTCAGTGGTGAATTTGATCGTGGTATGGATGTCACTTTGCAGCGAAATAGCAAGAAATTAAAGCTGTCTAACGTCACACAGTTCATGGCTGAAGAACGTGAAAATGTGCAAACAGCAGTGCCTGGCGATATTATTGGTGTCTATGATACCGGAAACTTCCAGATTGGTGACACAATTTATGCTGGCAAAAAGAGTGTGCAGTTCCCTGATTTGCCAACATTTACCCCCGAATTATTTAACCGTGTGATTGCCAAAGATGTGATGAAGCAAAAGTCTTACCATAAAGGCATTGAACAGTTGGTACAGGAAGGTACAATCCAACTTTACAAGTCTTGGAACGGTGGCGATTATATCATCGGTGCGGTCGGGCAACTGCAATTCGAAGTTTTCCAGTTCCGTATGGAAAATGAATACAACGTTGAAATTCAGTTCGAACCAATTGGTTCAAAAGTGGCACGTTGGATTAAGCCGGAAGAACTTGATGAAAAAATGGGTTCATCGCGTAATTTACTTGTGAAAGACCGTTATGACGCACCAGTTTTCTTATTTGAAAACAAGTTTGCACTTAATTGGTTCCATGATAAATATCCGGATGTGACACTAGAAGAAAAAATGTAATGAGTGAAAAACCACAAAATCCTTATCGGTTTTGTGGTTTTTACTTGCCTTTTTTCGTGTTCTAATTGTGAACACATACGATAATATGTTACATTTTAGGACAATAATGTGTTATTATTACATGTGAAATAGTTAACGAAAGCAAGGGGAGAATGTATCATGGCTTTTCACATTGATGAAAATCATTATAATGAAGCACTAAGGTTTTTTATTAGGGAAAAAGGGGTGCCCGTAAAAATCATTTTGGCACATGCTGATATTTCTCGTAGTCGTTTTTATGGTTATCTGAACGGATCGGGTGATCTGGCGATGAGTCGATTACTTTCGATTCTAGAAGTAATTCATGTGTCACTTGATGAATTTATGTTATATGCGCGGTCGTTAAAGGAAACTCAAATCGATATTAGCAAAGAACCATCAACATCAAGTGTTGATGAGGCAACAGTTGAAAGTGCATTACAAACATATAAGCAAACCAAGGATGTGGCAGCCATTGCAACAGCTGTTAGACAAGTCAAAACACACGCTTCGGAAGAAATCGCGGGAAAGTTAATCAAAAAACTGTTACCAACAGTTCGTAATATTTTGTGCAAACGCCATTATTTTTCGATCATAGATGCAAATTTGTTATTGGACGTGATGGACAGTCTTCGCTACGAGGATCTGCAAACGATTTTGCCATTTATTCGCAAAACGATTATGCAACAACAAGGGAGTCAACAAGCTGGTTTAGAAATGGAAATTACGCGTCAGCAAGCGTTACTCACTGTCATCTATCAATACACATTGCGGGCGTTTCACGAGCAAGCAAGTGCTGATACAAAGCGCGACTTTGAACTTGTTGACAGCTTGGAACCCGCTATTAGTGATTGGTACACCAACGTTATTCGTAAGTTGATGGCAGTAGTGCGAACGCTTGCTGTGGCTGATAATGAATATGAAGCGCGCGTAGAATATAATAATATTTTGGCAGCCGTTTATGCGATTCAACCGCAGTCCGTTTGGAATAATTATGAGCGACTGATGCACAACAACTTTAATGATTTCAAGACTTACACTATGCCATGACCTCATTAATTTGGGATTGGCATTCAGTTTTGGTCGTGAGTTATGTTAAAATGTAGTAACACCTACATTGGAGAATAATAATGGCATATTACACACAACAACTTTTTAATGGCCAAAGAGATCGCATTTTGCGTGTCGTTGACGCTGCGGATGAAACGCAAGCAACAGCAGGCTTTATCCATGTTTTTGACGAACGTCGTCCGTTTGATTTTGAATACGCAACGGAACTAACTAATGGCGAAATGACGCAAGAGGAATTTGATGAGCAGGGTGGTGCTGGTAATACGTTTAGTGCCAATTTTATGCCCATTGCTAAAAATGAAGACGAAGAAATACCGGCAGAAGTGTTTGAAGAGTGGGCTGGTTTAGTTGGACGAGAGTACGCATTGATTCCTAACTTGCACATCAATATGTACCAACAATCACTCAAGGCAGAAATTGAAGATATCGATAAGGATACGTTTGAAGAGCGTTTGATGGAGTTAATCACACGCGTGTTGGGTTCATCTGTTGTGGGCTTTGAAGAAAAGTCATTGACACTTTATCCAAGCTTCTTAATTCAAGAACAACCTGAACAGGCTGAACCACAAGGCCCTTCAACGCAAATCATTTTACCGGAATAAGACGCTGCCTAGAGGTGGCGTTTTTTTACGAACAATTACCAAACTTTAATACCAACGTTCGGTTCATTTGGTGTTACAATGTTCGTTGTCGATAAGACAAAATAAAATCGGGGTAGATTGATGCGCGTTAAGTGCAGCGGAAACGGAATGTGGGTCGCTGACGAAACACGCTTGTGTGCGGTGCATCAATCACATTCACCAATATAATCATATAGGTGAACACTCCACTCGGAGGTTCTTTATTATGGAAAGTACATCGCGTACATGGGCGCTGTCAAAATTAGACACGCGCCAATTTGTTGTTTTGGCATTTTTAATGGCTATTGACATGGCATTAAATAAATTCACTGTGGGAACGAATGTGCTACAAGTTAGTTTTTCGTTTGTGGCAATGTCTTTGATTGCCAAGTGGTATGGTCCGCTGTGGTCGATGCTGATTGCTGCCGTATTAGACGTGGTTAATATCACGATTGTTAATCCCGGTGTCTTCTTCATTGGGTTTACGTTGACAGCGGTTGTTTCAACATTGATTTATGCACTAGCTTATTATCGTCAAGATCACACAAGTCTATGGCGAATTATTGTTGCCGTTGGCTTGGTGTTACTCATCACTAACATTGTGATGAACACGGCTTGGTTAGTCATCATGTATCACACAGCGCATGATTGGCCATCATTGGTGGCGTTTACGATACCAAGAATTATCAAAAACTTGATTATGTACCCAATTCAGGTTGCAATCACTTATTTTTTCTTAAATAATCAAGTCGTACGACGCACAACAAAAACAATTTTTAGTTAAACAGCTTCGGCTGTTTTTTTTGAAAGCAGGTTATGATGACAAACGAATTTCCTCAAGTATTAACAATCGCCGGTTCTGATTCTGATGGCTCGGCTGGTATGCAAGCTGATTTACATACCTTTTTTATTCGTAAGACGTATGGAATGAGCGTCTTAGTAGCAGCCGTTGCGGGTAATTCTTACGGTATTCATGCGGCAGAAACGCTACCACTGGCATTTATTGATCAACAGTTTGAGGCTTTGGCTGATGATTTTAAAATCAAAGCTAGTAAGACGGGAATGCTGTCTGATGCAGCTTTAATTGGTACGGTAGTTAAGTCATATCAAACTTACGATTTTGGGCCATTGGTCGTTGATCCCGTTATTACTACGAAACATGGGGCACAATTATTAGAAAATGAAGCGTTCAAAGCTCTGAAACAACAGCTGTTACCATTGGCAACTGTTGCCACGCCTAATTTTTTTGAGGCACAATTGTTAACAGGACGAACAATTCAAAGCGAAACTGACCAAGCAGCGGCAGCACGAGATATTCAGGCACTAGGTGTTCAGAATGTCATTGTGAAAGGTTGGCATTATCAAGATGACCAACAAGAAGTTGCCGATTACGTGTTACTAGCTGATGGATCAGAATTTTGGCTGCGCCATCCTTATTTTGATACGACACATATTAACGGCACGGGCGATACGTTAAGTGCCACAATTGCAGCTGAAATTGCCAAAGGACAGTCAGTCGCTAATGCCATTCGCACAGCGCATGATGTCACAACAGCAGCTATTGCTAGCGAAATAGCGGTTGGCCATCAATTTGGTCCAATTAATCACTGGGCAGCTCAGTCAGTTAATTAAATTATTATAAAAGTGTATCTATATTTAGGCTAATTCGACATAGAATTAGCTTTTTTATTTTTGATTGGCAAAACATGACTTACTTAAAAACCGCATAATAACGAGCGCGTTTTATAAATTAGCCCAGTTAAACGACTTACCAAAAATTACATTAGGTCAGTTCTATATTTTTTTTGTAAAGTACAAAAACAAAATAATTTTACAATGAAATAGGGTGCTAATCTACTAGTGGTATCTGCTTGTTTGAAATAACACAAATTCAAACTTTAGAGAGAATGTATTGATATCGCCTATTATGTTATTGACACAACATAATATTGAAAGCCAATTAGGGAGGAACACATACCGAAATGACGTTTTAAAATGAAAGTTTGCTCGACTACACTGTGCGATCAATAATCGAACAACAGAGAATAGTCATGCTTGTAAGAATATGAGGTGTTTAATTTTGGTTATTCCAAAATTAAGCTAATAAAATAAAAGAGAGAATAGATTATGTCAATTAAAAAGAATGTAATGGTAGCAGCCGCTGCGATTTGCTTATTAACACCAAGTGCTACCGTGTCTGCACAAGCGATAACCGATACAATGAATCCTAAGGTGCAAGCACCTAAAGCCGTAGACATTGATTTGAATGCAAGTAATTTTCCTGATAGTAATTTTCGAAGTCAACTAGTCAGTTACGATATTGACGGAAACGGCAAACTATCTGCTGCTGAGGTAGCAAATATTACATCATTATCTTTAACTAATGTTTTAGATATTACTGGTGTTAAATTACTCACATCTTTGTCTGATCTGACCGTCGCAGCTTCTCCTATTAATAAAATTGATGTGAGAGGCATGACGAGTTTAACCAATATTAATTATTATGGAAATCCTAATCTTAAGACTTTAGATTTGAGAGATTGTCCAAATTTGGTGTATGCCAACCATTCTGTTAACAACGAGACAGTACTGATTAGTGCCGGCATGACTAAATATGTCGCTTGTTCTGCTATTCCTGAACATACAGGTCATATTATCATTGATTTACGAGGCATTGCGACGATTAATCCAGATGGGTCAAAGAGTATTGACCTTAAAACTGTGATATCCCCTACTTTGATTGCTGTTTTTGAAGAACACAGTCAACCTGGTTATGATCCTGCTACGAATATACTGACTATTCCAAAAGAGGATAACAGTTCAGATTATACAGCTGGTATTGATGGTAATAATGCCGATACGAGCTGGACATTTTACACTGATTACGATCATCCAACAGTAGTAGGTGGTGATATTACCGCTAAATACGTTGATGAAGCGGGCAATGAAATTTCCGCCGATGTTGTCAAATCAGGAAATGTTGGTGATTCATACACGACCGATCAAAAAAGTATTAACGGTTACACATTTAAAGAGGTTCAAGGTAATGTCAGCGGCACATTTACTGATCAAGCTCAGACTGTTACCTATGTTTATACAAAAAATCCTGTTAAAGCGGGGAATGTAACTGCTAAATACGTTGATGAAGCCGGCAATGAAATTTCTGCTGATGTTGTCAAATCGGGAAACGTTGGTGATGCGTATACCACGGATAAGAAAACTATTTCAGGCTACACATTTAAAGAAGTTCAAGGAAATTCAGTCGGTAATTTCACGGATAAAGCGCAAATTGTGACTTATGTATATAGCAAAGAACAATTAGTGCCAGTGAAGCCAAGTCAACAAACACCATCAACTATTGATAACCACCCTATCAAGCCAAATGATAAACAGGTGCAAAAATCAATACAACCAACTAAAACGGCATTGCCAAAGACAGCTAAGAATCAGAAAAACAGTAGTTTAATGATGACTAGCCTCATTTTAGCTGGCGCGACCCTAATTGTTGTAGCTATTAAAAAAAGACTAAGAAATTAATATGATTTGAGATAGATGTGACGCATAATGTTTGGTTGCGAGTACAAAATGTACAATGGCATATTGAACGTGTTTTAAAGTGTATCTATATTTAGGCTAATTCGACATAGAATTAGCTTTTTTTTAGTGTTAGAAAGACGATTCAGTCTGTTAAACAGGATTAGTTCACTATATTTTTTAAAATACAAAAAACTATGAATTTTAAAGCATGTATTTTCTATTAAAATTATAATCGCAAGTTATAAAGGGTCATAGAGAAAGAAGGATAACAAAATGACTGGTTTACAAAAAGTTTCATCGTTGGTTTTGGCAAGCACATTTGCCGTGTCGGCGCTCTCACCTATTATTGTTTCTGCTGATACAGTAGATACTTTGAACGGGGATGCGCACTTGGTTGTGAATAGTAATGGTGGTGCTGATCCAACGCCACGACCAGACAATCATGGTCAAATTTTGATGACCGGTGTGCCATCGTTTGATTTTGGTACACATAATGTCGGAAAGCTGAATGATGACGCCACTTTTACTATTAATGCAAAGGCAGCAACTGGTACGACAGCCGGCACGAAACTAGCTGATCCGGCAAAAGATACTGCAACGACTCTGAATGTGAATGATTTACGTCCAGATGCCAATGCGTGGTCTATCACTGCTGAAGTGGGGGATTTGAGTTCAGCTAACAAAGGCACGGTTGGGCTAGATTCATTTAAGATGACAGTAGCTGATAACGCAGATAGTCATGTTACTGGAGCAACATCTGTTGATATCCACGGCGCAGCAGCCAAAGTTGCCTCTCATGATACTACGGAAAAATCTGTTTATGATGAGACATCAGGAGCGACATCTGCATCAATGACGTTACCAGCAGATATTGTGACTGGGGACTATCACGCCAATATTACTTACACATTATCAGATGCAGAATAAGTTGTGATTTAAAAATTCACTCATTTCTTAACAGTTAATCCACTTATATGCATGAATTTTAATAGATTAAATCAGCTGTTGATTTAATCTAGTACATAGAAATGATAGAAAGAAGCTTTTCAGATGTTGAATAAATCTGATGTTAAAGTGTTGCCAAACATTTTGGGACAGTTGCTCTTATTAACGATCGTTATTTTCGGTTGTTTTGCATTAAATAAACAAGTATATGCAACGATTGTGCAACAGCCTTTAGAAGCAGCGCAAAAAAGAAATATCAATCAAACTGTTGGTTATACTATTACCAATGAACCGTCTAGCTTACAAATTTCGGATAAGAAGGTTTCGTATTATTATTTAGCCACACGCCAAAAACAAGAATTTACTGTATATATTGATATTTTGAATGGTGCGCATAAAAATACTTTTGATATTAGTGTTAATACAGGTGTTACGAATCGTAATTTGTCAGTTGATTATGGCACACCACTTAGCCAGAGTACAGGTGTCGCTGTAGTAGCACCATTCGAATTTGAAAAAATTGTTGGTGTCGACACAACTAAGTATGGTGTAGAAAAAAATTCTCGAACAACGTTAACAGTACCAGCTGACACACGGGCAAGAATTCCTGTGACCATTCATATGCCAAGAAAACACTATAACGGCATTATGTCAGGTGGTATATCGGTTTTGAAAGAAAATCAGCAGGTTAATGCAAAGTCAACATTACAAAACCAGTATGCTTATGTGAAAGGATTAGTATTACAACAAGGCACTGCTGATATTCAACCCCAACTAGACTATGGTTCGTTGAAAACAATTGCTAAAGATTACCAGCCAAAAACAATTGTGACAATAAATAATTCAACTTTAGTGAACATTGAACATGTTAGTATGTCGGGTACAATTACAAACAAGTTGAATCAAGTTATTAGTAAAGTTAATGTTCAAGATGGTGAGATATCACCCGCTGCAAAGATACCGGTTGAATTTGTTTGGTCGAAAAAGAATTTCAAGAATGGCCACTACAAAATGCATCTTCAATTAAATGATCAAAATAACCATCGCTGGGTATTCACTCGTGATTTTACTGTTACAAACCGCCAAGATGTTTTAAAAGCAGCTCAGTATCACGCGCCAATCAATCGCTTGTTAGTTTTGTTAGTTAGCGTGATCGTACTTTTGATTGCCATTTGTGTTTGGCTATTAGTTAAAAACCATCAAAAAAAAGACTGATATTGTTGGGAGGAGGAAAGTAGTATGAAAAATTATTGGCAGAAACTGGCACAATGTTTTACAGGTCTGATAGTGCCACTATTAATCGGTGATAAAGCAAGTGCTGATGATACTTTAACAGGAACAGTTTCAATCAATATTCATAACGATATTAATTCATCAGTTCCTAAATTTTCTACTAATCCACATTTTGTCGAACATAGTAGTACACACGCTATATCAAACTTACCAAGTACATCAGCTGTGCTTCGAATAGAAATCGGTTTTACGATAATTACGTTTGTAATTTTACTGCTGGTTTTTTTGATGCTAATAAAACGGAAGAGGGCAGCTAATGGTCAGTAAAGGTTTCTTCAGAAATATTATTGCTATACTAATTGCTATGGTTGCGTTATTGATTGGCTTTCCATTAGGTCATGCAGACACTCAGTCATTTATTGATCAAGATGGTAGCATCACAGGCGTACGTCATGCAACATATTATAAAGTAACAACATGGCAAGAGATGTTTAGTGCATACCGGTCTGCGCCTGATAACCAAATGGTTTATTTGTCAGTTGAAAAGGATATTGCGGGGTCACCTGATTTTGCAGGCGGCAACGGTCGTATGATTGCTGGAAAAGGTGTTGATATACTAGGAAACGGTCATAAAATATTTGTCGATAATGATACTAACTATACTTCCGGTACAGCTAGATCAGGTGGGGGACAAGGTTTTTTCTCCAGTGATGCTAGCGTGACGAGCAATACTGAAATGACGGTTGAAAATGCCACGATTATTAACAATCATGCCGATGGTATTTTCGCAATCACGGGTAATGCCACAGCGACAACTATCTATAAGAACATTCACACTGTAAATGGTGCATTGACTAACGGTGCTGGCCCTATTCGAAATGAAAATGGCACTATTAAATTTATGGGGAATAATGTGTTTAATATCCTGCAGGGGCAAAGTATGGTAGACCTTGGATCTGGCTCAAAAATTGATATGAGTCAGACTAAAGCCAATAATTCGGGTGCTGACAATAATGGTGAATGGATTCAAGGTGGTCAAAATGTTGAAGTAGTTGATGGCAATACAACAGTTAACCAGTCATGGGGCATGGATCAGCCTTTTTATACGTATTACACGAAGAATGGTTCTAACTTTTCTGTTGATGCTAACGCAAAGCTGAACTGGAATCTTAATGAAACCTATACAATGTGGTACGACGATGGCAATGCTAATGGTCCACTTAATTGGAATTTAGGAGAAGGCAGCCAATTTATCGTTAATGGTACAAAAAATACTGCTATCCACAATAACAATTGGTTCATGTGGATGAATACCTTAAATGCCCTAAATATCAACATGGCAAGCCACGCTTTGCTTGATATTACGTCAGGCGGTGGTTCAATTAATTTGGATGGCTTCCAAAGTGGCAAAACTATGATTAATATGGCTAAAGATAGTAGTCTGAACTTGTATAACCTCAACACTAGCACATCGTTATTCAGTGGCGTTCCTGTCAGTGGATCAGAAATCAATTTGAATGACCCCACTGATGTAACGATGAAAACAGCTGGTGGATCAGTCTTTCAAAGCGGTTGCAATATTCCAATTAATATCAAAGGTAATGGGCTACGGTTACACGCTTCCACTAATACAGCAGCCGAACAGGACAATGACCTATACAAGCGATTGACTACAGGTAGTACCAACGGTAATTTTACAAGTGCACAAATGTCGCCAACAGCGTATAGTGCCGATGACCTTAAATTTTTACAGAAAGCGATATATATACAATGGGCTCAACCGAATGGCAACCATTTGATTGATGGTAATCTGAATCGAACTTTTGTATTCAATGTTCAAGATTGTCCTCAAAGTGGTCTAGGAGGATTAGCTAGTGAAGGTGGATATTTTGTTGGGTCTAGTGATAACGACATGCATTTTAAATTTTGTGCTGATGAAGGAACGAGTCCAAATGTTAAAATTCAAGTATCACTAGCAAACAATCTTTTGCCCCACCAAACTGCTTATTATTGGCGAAGTGCAGGAGAAAATGATGTTACTACTCTGTCAACAACACCCGACACGATTTTGTCAGTGACTAGTGATGATCATTTACCAGAAGGTGTCACAATGAAAGATGCTGGAGAAGAATATGATGTGACATTTAAGAAGGATGAGGCTTTACTGCTCAAAGCAGGAAATGGCATACCGACTCAACATTTAGGCGGTGCTCAAGCCAGTTTTACTTATTCAATGGTTGATGCGCAATAATGACAGCGTTTTGTATCTACTGTTCAGAAATGTCTTTTTGTAAGTGATACACTAGATAGGTGCTTTATCTGTCATAAATACGGTGATATAGCAAGACGGGACTGGAGAAACTATTATTTCAGTCCTATTTATTTTGACAAGGGTGGTCCGATTAAAACATGAACAAATTTGATTTTTTGTATGAAAAAGATCAATTAACAAAACTGATAATTCTCGATATACTAATTACTAAATCGAAAATAGCACCTACTGGTCAAATTACGATGTCGATTCATGATCTGCAATGCAATCTGAAAATATCATTTGCGATAATTTTAACGTTAACGACAATTAAAAAAAGAATATTAGCATTAGCAGATGATGTTACAACGCTGCATTATGACAACTGGATTGTTGTAGATAGGGATGGCGAGTGGATAAAACTCAATGTCAAGATGGCTGATCATTATATTTGTTTAAAGCAATTTTATTTAAAGACAAGCACTAAATTCAGATTGTTAGACCGAATTATTCAACATGAAGATGATCATTTAATCGATTTTTGCGAAGCGTTGCATTTGTCGCGAACAAAAATCAATGACATGAAATCTCATTTAAATCAAGGTATCACGCAACTAAATCAAGGTATAAGGATAAAAAATTATAAATTAGTTGGTGAAGAAAAAGCTATTAGAGATTTTTTGTTTGCGTTATATTTTTTGTGCTTCAATGGTGCCTACGTACCTGTTAGTGAGCGTGTGATTAACCAAGCAAATCAGAATGTAGTAAGAATAAATAGCACTTTACAAGAACCTTTGTCTCAAGTTCATGTTGTGGCTTTTCGTTGTTATTATGCAGTCAGTGTCTTGCGTCTGAATTTGCATCATGTGATTAAGGATGATTTGCAGCTGTTTGTGCCACAAGTCTATAAGTGCTCACAATGGATAGGCCCTAGTATCAATAGTTTGTTTACCCAAGATCCCTTTATACCAAGACTTACCGGTGCTGATTTGGTAAATGAAATCGAATGGTATATGCTGTTCATTATGGCGTGCGACAACAATACTAAAAAAATCGGCAAGACAGTATTTTTAAGTTCCTATTATTGTGAGCTATTCCAAGCAATTTCAGCTACTATTAATCGGCAATTTGTACTGACGTTTGGAAACAACTATACAAAACAACAAGACGTGACAACAAAATTAAGCGACAAATTTTTCACAATCGTTTTGCGCTATGTAGTTCGTCATAGCATTGGGTCTACCAATGTTAGTGATCATTCTTTCGATCACATCAACAAGTCTATTGATCGGCACCCAATTTGTGCAATATTTCTCTTGAATTGTTTGGCGGATTTAGCTCAGACAATTTATCCGGCGCATTTGCATGAACGGGAAAATTTTTTAAAAGCGACTTTTTCACAATTGTTATATAAGACGTTAACAATTATACCCATTTCCCAATTTATTCAACCGATTAACGTCTATATTGATTTTTCTCAAGGGTTCATGGACAATACTCACGCTGCTCGTTTATTAGAGGAAATAGGGGAGTACTTAAACATATATTTCGTGAAGGACTGGCAAAATGAACCAATAGACGTCTACATATCAGACATGCCAGACGTTGACTGTTTTTCATCAAAAAATGGTGTTTCAGTCACAGTGAATCAATATTTTTCAGATGTCGACTTAACTCGTATTCGTCAATTGCTCATTACAGTACTAGGTAATAAATTTTGGCAGCAAAAGGTTGGTTTGCCACAATAAAAACGTGTGAGTTGATAAATTGCAACTCACACGTTTTTTAAGCTTCACCTGTGATATCACCGTGAACAAGCCGTTTGAAAATATGTCGATCGGCCCAAGCAATGTTACGACCTTGGAAAAGAAAAGAGACAATCGTGCCTAGTCCTAAAGCCACAAGCTGGTGACTGAACGGGAAACAGAATGCTGAAATACCAATGGCAACAGCAAAGTTACTCATTTGCGCTTTACTAGCATTGCCGTGAAAATAATCAAACCGTAAAATGTTGGTCAAGTCATCAAGGGGATGTAGAATCCAATTGACACGCTGATAAATGGAAATCGCAACCCCAATCGTCCACACCGCAAAAATATCGATTGGTAGTAACCACCACCAAGCAAGATGGCGAATGCCTAAGGCAACAAATAGGTTAGCAAAAACACCAACCAATAAACTAAACGACATGCCAAACACAATATTGCCAATTAAACGGGGCCAATTAAAGTGCATGGCGAGCCACATATTCAAAAAAGCGACACTCGTAGCAAAAAAAGCAAGAAATAAACTGATCGGCGCACCAGTTAGATTGGCTAAATTAGCTGCGCCAGCCGTCCAAGGGGCTGATCCCATTGCAGTTGCGACACTCAAGCCATTCCCAAAAGAATTGATAATTAGAGATACAACGAAAAAACTAATTTTTTGTTTGTATCCTAACTGGTAAAATTGTCCGTCAATATAATACATGTCATCTTGTCCTCAAGCTAATATATTATCTTATTATAGCATTGTCACCGTAAAGTGCTTGGCACGTTTATCGTACGAATTCATGATTTTATCATATTTAGGACGCAATATTTACACTTTCTTCATAGAATAGTTATATAATAAGCCGTAGGCGTAATATTAAAAAAATATGCCGATACTGTGATTAAGTACACAATGTTACCAATGTGTTTGTAAGCGCTTGCAAATGTACAATTATCAAGTGTTTAACAAATAAAAATTAAAAGTGTTGCTTTTTCTTGACACTTATTATATACTTAGATTGTTAAGAAATGAGCAAACAAAAAGGAGCACAAAATTATGGCAGAAGCAACTGCAAAGAAGCCCGCTAAAAAGGTTTTGACACCTGAAGAAAAAGCTGAATTAACAGCTCAAGCTGAAAAAATGACAGCCGAATTGGTTGAAAAGTCACAAAAAGCTTTGGCTGAATTTTCAACATTTTCACAAGAACAGGTTGATAAAATTGTTGCCGCAATGGCATTAGCTGGTTCTGAAAATTCACTATTGTTGGCCCATGAAGCCCACGATGAAACTGGTCGAGGTGTTGTTGAAGATAAAGATACCAAGAACCGTTTTGCCTCTGAATCCGTTTATAACGCGATTAAGTTTGACAAGACAGTTGGCGTTATCAATGAAGATAAAATTCAAGGAAAGGTTGAATTAGCAGCACCACTTGGTGTATTAGCTGGTATCGTACCAACAACTAATCCAACGTCCACAACGATTTTTAAGTCAATGTTGACAGCTAAGACGCGTAATACGATTATCTTCGCATTCCACCCACAAGCACAAAAGTCATCAGTTCACGCTGCACAAATCGTTTATGAAGCAGCTGTGAAAGCTGGTGCACCCAAGAACTTTATCCAATGGATTGAAAAGCCTTCAATCTACGCTACAACTGCTTTAATTCAAAATCATGGCATCGCTTCAATCTTGGCTACTGGTGGTCCATCAATGGTTAACGCCGCTTTGAAGTCAGGAAACCCATCAATGGGTGTTGGTGCTGGTAACGGTGCTATCTACTTGGATGCAACCGTAGATACTGACCGCGCTGTGTCAGACTTACTTTTGTCAAAGCGTTTTGATAATGGTATGATCTGTGCCACTGAAAACTCAGCGGTTATCCAAGCGCCAATTTACGACGAAGTCTTGGCTAAATTACAAGAACAAGGTGCTTACCTTGTGCCAAAGAAAGACTATAAGAAGATTGCTGATTACGTCTTCAAGCCAAACGCCGAAGGTTTCGGTGTAGCCGGACCAGTTGCTGGTATGTCAGGTCGTTGGATTGCTGAACAAGCTGGTGTTAAGATTCCTGAAGGCAAAGATGTTTTGTTGTTCGAGTTGGATCAAAAGAACATTGGTGAAGCGCTGTCATCAGAAAAGTTGTCACCATTATTGTCAATTTATAAAGTTGAAAAGCGTGAAGAAGCCATTGAAACAGTTCAATCATTGTTGAACTATCAAGGTGCTGGTCACAACGCCGCAATCCAAATTGGTTCACAAGATGACCCATTCATCAAAGAGTATGCTGATGCAATTGGTGCATCACGTATCTTAGTTAACCAACCAGATTCAATTGGTGGTGTTGGTGATATCTATACAGATGCTATGCGTCCATCATTGACGCTTGGTACCGGATCATGGGGGAAGAATTCATTGTCTCACAACTTGTCAACATACGACTTGCTTAACATCAAAACTGTTGCACGTCGTCGTAACCGTCCACAGTGGATCCGTTTGCCTAAGGAAGTTTATTATGAAGCAAACGCGATTACTTATTTGCAAGAATTACCATCAGTTAAGCGCGCCTTCATCGTGGCTGATCCTGGTATGGTGCAATTTGGCTTCGTTGGTAAGGTTTTGAGCCAACTTGAATTGCGTCAAGAACAAGTCGAAACTAACATCTACGGTTCAGTTAAGCCTGATCCAACCTTGTCACAAGCAGTTGAAATTGCACGTCAAATGGCTGATTTTAAGCCTGACACAGTCATTTTGCTTGGTGGCGGTTCAGCATTGGATGCTGGTAAGATTGGTCGTTTCTTGTACGAATATTCAACACGTCATGAAGGTATCTTGGAAGATAATGATGCTATCAAAGACTTGTTTACAGAACTACAACAAAAGTTCATGGATATCCGTAAGCGTATTGTTAAGTTCTACCATGCACGTTTGACGCAAATGGTTGCAATTCCAACCACATCAGGTACTGGTTCAGAAGTGACACCATTCGCGGTTATCACTGATGATGAAACACACGTTAAGTACCCATTGGCCGACTATGAGTTAACACCTGAAGTTGCCATTGTTGATCCAGAATTCGTGATGACTGTACCAAAGCGCACAGTTGCATTCTCTGGTTTGGATGCTTTGTCACATGCCTTGGAATCATACGTTTCAGTAATGGCCTCAGAATTTACACGTCCTTGGGCGTTGCAAGCTATTAAGTTGATTTTTGATAACTTGGCTGACTCTTATCACTATGATCCAAAGAACCCAACTAAAGAAGGTCAAAACGCACGTACAAAGATGCACTATGCTTCAACTTTGGCAGGTATGTCATTTGCTAACGCCTTCTTGGGTATCAACCATGCCTTGGCCCACAAGACTGGTGGTGAATTCGAATTGCCACACGGTTTGGCCATTGCGATTGCAATGCCACACGTGATTAAGTTCAATGCCGTAACTGGTAATGTTAAGCGTACACCATACCCACGCTACGAAACTTATACAGCACAAAAGGACTATGCTGACATCGCACGTTACCTTGGTTTGAAGGGTAACACAGATGTTGAATTGGTTGATTCATTGATTGCAGCTGTTAAGGATTTGGCTGCGTCAGTTGAAGTTAACCAAACATTGTCAGGCAACGGCGTTGACAAGAAGCACTTTGACGATGCTTTGGATAGCTTGATTGATTTGGTTTACAATGACCAAACAACACCAGGTAACCCACGCCAACCTAGTTTGGCAGAAATTAAGCAATTGTTGAAAGATCAGTTTTAATTAATGTTAATGAAAAACACACGCAACGTGAGTTGTGTGTGTTTTATTGTGTGATCACATAAATCAATAATGCAATTATCACGATGACAACCAAAATTATAGTGCCTTTAATTGATAATAAGCTCAATCCACGCTCTGGGTGGTTGGTGACATCGTTTAAAGTATCATCTAAATTACTGCGACCAAAACTGTCTTTTTTCATGTCGTTCTCCAAAGGGTAAGTTGACGGGATATGTTTCTTTTATTGCTAGATATTGTAATGCAAATTGATGAGGAATACCAGCTGTAATTAAAAAACACAAAGGATAAAATTATCCTTTGTGTGTCAAACTTAGCATTAAATATTTTCAAGATGACCTTTTTTATCTTTAGCGATTAAGTAGTAAACGGTTGCGGCAATTGACCACGCCCAAACGATATGTCCCCAGAATTCTGAGAAATGTTCATCGAATGGTTGATCCCATGGTGCAGGGACCGTTCCAAAGGCGGGCATCAAGATGACGTGCCACACAATCCAAAGAACGATACCATAAGCGGCACCTTGCCACAAACCAATTTTTGACCAGTATTGTGATACAAAAACGTACAAGACTGAAAAGGCGATAGCAAATGAAAAATGTAAAATCAAGGTGAACCAGAAAACTTTTTGATCTTGTGAATAGTAGAAGTAAGATTCAACTAATTTTTTTGGAATACCTAATTGCATGGCCATGTGTTGTGGCGGATTAATCAGGTTACGGGCAATTGTACGAGGTGGAAAAATATTTTCCCAACCAATTTTTACCATACCGGAAATCATACCGGCGATGAAACCGTACCAGACACTTTTGATAATGATTTCTTTGAGACTAGCCTTTGGCTTATTTAAAACAAACATCAATACTCTCCTTAAAATGTGAATAAAATAACAAACAAATATTAATTTTAAACGTTTATCAATCAATTGTCAAGTGAACTAATAAAGGGAGCTAGCCACTTCAAAAAATGAGACAAAAAGTCTCAAAATCGTTTTGATACAAACAAAAAGCCACCAAATTGATGACGACTATTTGATGGCAATAAAATGAGTGTTGTTGTTTTTTGGTATAAGCTGTGGTGCCTTTACACTAACAAATAGATAGTGATTATGAGAAACATTGAACATGAAACCACATATTACTACAGGTTAAAATTAAGCCTCGTCGTACCAAGAATAGTGGAACATTTCGCCGGCTGGCTTATCCACGCGTTCATAAGTATGAGCGCCGAAGTAATCCCGTTGTGCTTGAATCAAGTTGGCTGGCAAAACAGCTGATCGGTAGGAATCGTAATAGGCGACTGCAGCAGACAACGACGGTGTTGGAACACCGGCTGATACAGCAAGTGCCACAACACGGCGGGCTGCACCTTGATACTTTTCAGCAATGTCTTTAAAGTAGCTATCCAAAAGCAAATTATGCAAATCACTTTTAGTTGTATAGGCGTCGGTGATTCGTTGTAGGAATTGTGCGCGGATAATCGCACCAGCACGCCACAATTGCGCAAGTTCACCAAATGGTAGATCCCAATCATAATGATCAGAAGCCATCCTTAATTGGTCAAATCCTTGGGCGTAAGACATGATTTTACCAAAGTAGAGTGCCTGACGAACATCTTCTGCGACGCTGTCTTTGTCACCATCAAAGGTAAAATCAGGACCGTTTAGCAAATCAGCAGCTACGAGGCGATCTGATTTTAGCGCTGAAATATAGCGTGCGTAAACAGATTCGGTAATCAATGACTGTGGTGCACCAACTTCAAGTGCTGATTGTGATGACCATTTACCCGTGCCTTTGTTACCGGCGCGATCGAGAATCAAGTCTACTATTGGTTTGTCAGAACCTAAATCATCTTTGCGGGTTAGAATATCGGCTGTGATTTCGATTAAGTATGAGTTTAATTCACCACTATTCCAATCAGCAAAGGTCTTAGCCAAATCATTGGCATTCAAATCGAGGACACGCTTTAAAATATCGTATGATTCGGCGATTAATTCCATATCACCATATTCGATACCATTATGCACCATTTTGACGTAGTGACCAGCACCATTTGGACCAACATAAGTAACCGTTGGCCGACCATCTTCAGGCGCTTTGGCGGCAATTTGTTCCAAAATAGGTGCCACTGAATCATAAGCTTCGCGTTGACCACCGGGCATTAGCGATGGTCCTTCGAGTGCGCCTAATTCACCACCAGAAACACCCATGCCAATAAAGTTGATGCCTGATTGTGAGAGTTTTTCTGAACGACGGATTGTATCTTGGAAGAAAGTGTTACCACCATCAATGAGCAAATCACCTTTTGATAAATGTGGTAGCAACTCATCAATGACATCATCAGTGCCTTTACCAGCTTTAACCATTAGTAAAATACGGCGTGGTGCTTTGATGGATTGTACAAAATCAGGGATTGAATAACTAGGAATAAATGATTTATCAGCGTGCTTTTGAACCAAATCATCTGTTCGCGCGCGAGACCGATTAAACACTGAAACGGTGTAACCACGTGACTCAATGTTGAGTGCCAAGTTGCGACCCATTACCGCTAAGCCAACAACGCCAAAATCTGACTGTGTCATACTATATACCTGCTTTCCAATAATTGTATTTATACGTGATATGAACTGCAATTTTTATTTTGAATTATATTTAACTTACTACCCCAAAATCTATTAGTCAGTGTCTCATAAAACGGTATAAAAGAGTGCCTACTTTCCAAAATAAAATAATAGATTTGTTACTTTTATGGTAACACGCACATGGCTTTTGTCACTTGATATGTTTGTGAAAATTGTGAGTTTTTTGTGTTCACATTGGCTTCTGAAAGGATGTTGTTTTAGCCATTAGTGCGACAATAAAAAAAGCCTGATGACTCAGACTTCTTGGTAAACGAGTTCAATTTTTAATCGATCTGGATCTTCAAAATAAAGGGCTTGGTAATCTTGCCCGCCAGCGTATGGATATTGTTGCGGGTACAATTCTTTCAGGTTAAGCTCATGAATCCAGTTACGCCAGTGGTCAAGTTCCTGACGTGAGGCGACATGGAAAGCGAGATGATTTAAACCATTGTGCTTGCGATGGAAACTTGGTGATAAATAGTTGTCTTCGGTTTGGACAAATACTAAGTAGGTCTCACCTAATTTCATTGAAAAGCCGGACGACCATTCTTGATAAATGTCATAGTCGAGTGCTGTTAAAAAAGGTAGCCAAAATTGACGTGATTTCTCCAAGTTAGCAACATTCATTTCAATATGATGGATCATACCACGCATGGTTAACCTCGTTTTGTTAATTTAACGACACCTTCCCAACGGGCAGTCTGTGGGAACATATCAATACTTTGAATATACTCAACCTGATAGACTTGTGCGAGATCCACTAAATCGCGTGCCAACGTGGAAGCATTACATGAAATATAAACAAATTTCTCGGGTTTTGTGCGTAGAATTTCCCGACGTAAAGCAGTGTCTAAACCAGTACGTGGTGGATCAACAATCAAAGCGTCGGCCACCCAGCCTTGTGCCTGCCACTTTGGAAATAAGGCTTCGGCTGTGCCAACTTCATAATGTGCATTTGTGATATTATTGCGTGCAGCGTTGTCATTGGCATCATCAACAGCCTCTGGCACAATTTCCATGCCACGCACTTCACCAGCTTTGTCTGCTAATGTCAGACCAATCGTTCCAACACCAGCGTAGGCATCAACGAGTTTATCTGCATGGGACAAATTTAGCGCGGTTAATGCTTCTTCGTACGCCACAGTCATTTGCGTGTGGTTGAGTTGCATGAAAGCTCGAGGCGATAATTGGAAGGTCTTGCCGAGAATGGTCTCTTCAATCGTGTCACGACCCCATAATTTGAGCGTTTCCTCACCCCACACCAAACTTGTACGACCGGGATTGTAATTTTGGAAGATACCCACGACTTCAGGTAATGCTTGATTGATAGCAGCAATTAAAGCTGTATCTCCGGGGAAGCCATCAGTATGCGTGACAAAAGTCAATTGCACGTCACCTGTTGTGTGTGAAACACGGGCGATAATTGTTTTCACAGTACCGCGATTTTTATCTTCATTATAGATGGAGACAGACAGTTTATCGAGTAGTTCTGCGACCTTGCGGATAACTTTCATGGTGGCTGGGTCTTGCGTGTGTACAACGGGCAAATCGACAAGTTCATGACTGCCGCGTTTGTACATGCCAACACTTAATTTATCGCCAATTTTGCGAACGGGGAATTGCGCTTTGTTACGGTAATCGTATGGGTTGTCCATGCCGATTGTGTCGCGTAATTCATAGTGTGTCCAGCAACGGGGTTGGAATTTTTCAAGAGCTTGGGCAATGACGTCCTTTTTGAAGGCGAGTTGCGCCGGATATGTCATGTGTTCAAGTTCAAAGCCACCTACAGTATCAGCGTACTCATCGAGTGGTTTGACACGTTGTGGTGATTTCTCACGAATTTTGAGCACTTTGGCGGCGATGTATTTTGGTTCAACTTCCGTGACTTTTACCACAGCGACTTCATCTGGTAAAGCACCTGGCACAAAGACAATCTTGCGTTTGAAATAGCCAATACCTTCACCATTAATACCCAATCGTTTGATTGTTAATGGGAAATTTTGACCAACGCGAACATTGACCCCGTCTTGTGCGCCATGATTGGGTCGGCGGTTGCCTTTAAATGACTGCTTATAGGCAGGCTTTTGTTGATTCCTATTGTGACCATTTTGATAGGGTCGTTTTTTTTCTGTTGTCATGTTTTACTTTCTGCATTGCAATGCCAAATAGCGGTTCGTTACGTCCTTAATCATACCATGTTTGGCTAAGGGAAAGGCACCTCAAGAAATTTTGACGACAAATGTTTGGTAGGCATGATAGTATAGCCGGTAAATATTTTGTAATAGTAATAAAATCCAACTTAATGTCAGACCAAAAGCAATGATTTCAAAAGCAGTCAGAGACAAATAACCAACGACTTGAAATAACAGCATTGTGACAACTAAAATGCTACCAATAACGTATGACGTAACCATGAATTCACGCGGTGCATTGGGCAATAACCAACGGTTACCAGCCATCAAAATTAAAATAAAATAGACTAAGCCGTTGGCAATTTGATCATGAATAAAATGCAATTGCCCGGCATTATTTGGAAAGGCGCCGATACCTGCTAGTGAGATGGCAGCTAATGTTAGCAAAACGCGTAAAGCAATCAGTCGGTGATTGCCGCGCATGACTTGTTGTAGTGGTACAAACAAATAATCAACTAAGGCAATCCAAATTAAGCCAGCCAAAATCAAAGTTGCGTTAAATTGCCAAGCGTCAAGAGCGCCGTCTGTTCCTAAAAAGCTCAAGTTATATTGCCACCATAGTCGTGAACTGTTAGTTACCATTGCAATCAAGACGCCGCCAATCATAGTCATCACAAAAATCGCAGTAATAAATAAAGTTGAAATCGACAAAGCGGCGTAAATCATCAAAAAATTAATAATCGCATCAAATAAAACAAATAACACCACCGAGGTGAATAAATCAAAGGTTACATTTTGGAATAAATAATTAATTGCCCAAAAGAATCCAGAGGTTATAAAGGCTAAAATAATCGCAAAAGCAATCAATAAAGCAGGGAAAACACGCCAGCTCGTTTTGCGCTTGAGTGCATTAGGTTGACGACGTACTTCTTGAACATAAGTTACCAAAAAACTAAGCATACCACTCATTTCGCCTAACAGAATAACGGCACTGGCAATTGAATTATCGCCGCCCAGTGGTAACTGAAATTCTCGTTGATAAAATGCATAACCAATGAATAACAATGCCGCCAAAACTGATGGCACTAAGAAATGTCGCAGTGATAACGTTTGAATTTCATTTTGACCGTTTATTGGGTGTAGCGTAAGCGATCCGTTCCGCAAAGTTAAATGAAAGGATTGCTCGGGGTGTAAGTTCAATTCAGTGACAATTTCTTCAGGTAAGTTGATATGATAGGGTGTTTTTGACATGATATTCTCCAATAACATCTAGTTTATCATGACAACACTGGCAAAAAACAACTAATGTAATAAAATAAAATAGAAATACAATAGTTTACACTTGTGTTATATCACAGATGTGTTATACTATAAATGTAGAGAGGAACAAGAAAAGTGAGTGACGAAATCTCACGAGCCTCTTTTTGATAAAGGAGATGTAACTAGATGTTTAGAAGCAGCAACTTTATACAAGACTACGCCCACAATCGTGTGCGTGGTCAAACTAACGAGGACGGCGATTGACAATGAGATTTGATATTAAAGCATATTTAGATGATAATTCGCTGACGATTTATCGTGTGGCGAAGGATTCTGGTTACGGGTATACAACGATTCACAAGTCGTTTAATAAAACACAATCAGACGCAACGAGCTTGAATATGCGTGATCTTGACGCACTCGCGAAGGCACAACACAAAGCAATGTGGGAAGTGCTCAGAGAACTTGAGAAACTTTATTTTGATGAACAGTAAACAAGTGCTTGGGGAAGCACAAGCACGTAGATAAAAAGGGGAATTTAAACTATGGCTAACAATAATTTTTTCAATGATCCATTCGGATCAGATATGAATGACATTTTTAACAATATGATGGGCAATATGAACGGTATGAATTCGGAAAATCGTCGTTATTTGATTAACGGTCGCGAAGTCACACCTGAGGAATTTGCGCAATATCGCCAGAGTGGTCAGCTACCACAGGGTAGTCAGCAAGCCGGTCAAGTGGCTGGTAATGGTCGCCCAATGGCACAACAACCGGGACAAGTTAAGCAAGAAGGTATGCTGGCAAAGCTTGGTCGTAATTTGACGCAAGAAGCACGTGATGGCTTGCTTGACCCAGTGATTGGTCGTAACAAAGAAATTCAAGAAACAGCGGAAATTCTAGGTCGTCGTACCAAGAATAATCCTGTGCTAGTCGGTGACGCCGGTGTTGGTAAGACGGCGGTCGTTGAAGGCTTGGCACAAGCGATTGTCAATGGGGACGTCCCAGCAGCCATTAAAGATAAGGAAATTTATAGCATTGATATTTCTAGCTTGGAAGCTGGCACACAATTCCGTGGCGCTTTTGAGGAAAATATCCAAAACTTGATGAAAGAAGTCAAGACAGCAGGTAATATCATCTTATTCTTTGATGAAATTCATCAAATCTTAGGCGCTGGTTCAACTGGTGGCGAAGATGGTGGTAAGGGATTGGCTGATATTATCAAGCCTGCCTTGAGTCGTGGTGAGATTTCATTGATTGGTGCCACAACACAAGATGAGTACCGTAACACAATCATGAAAAACGCTGCCTTGGCACGTCGTTTCAACGAGGTAACGGTTAATGCACCAAGTCCAAAGGACACGCTTGAGATTTTGAAGGGTATTGCTAAGTTATACGAGAAGCATCACCACGTCTCATTGCCAGAAGATGTCTTAAAAGCAGCGGTTGATTACGCTGTTCAATATATTCCACAACGGTCATTACCTGATAAGGCGATTGATTTGTTGGATATGACAGCAGCACATTTGTCAGCAAAGAATCCAGTGACTGACAAAGTCAGCCTAGAGAAGCAAATGACTGATGTTAAAGCAAAGCAAGAGAAGGCAGTTAGTGATGAAGATTATGAAGCAGCCTTGAAATATAAGAACCAAATTGCTGATTTGGAGAAGAAAATCAATAGTGCTGAAGATGCTACAAAAGTTGTGGCAACGCCAAATGATGTTGCGGAATCAGTTGAACGTTTGACTGGTATTCCCGTTGCACAAATGGGTGCTTCAGATATTGAACGCTTGAAGACAATTGGTGATCGCTTGGCTGGTAAAGTCATTGGTCAAGATGAAGCTGTTAACATGGTTGCTAAGGCAATTCGCCGTAATCGTGCGGGATTTGATGAAGGTAATCGTCCAATTGGTTCGTTCTTGTTTGTTGGACCAACTGGTGTTGGTAAGACCGAACTTGCTAAGCAGTTAGCGTTGGATATGTTTGGTAGCAAGGAAAACATTGTCCGTCTGGATATGAGTGAGTATTCTGACTTGACGGCCGTATCAAAGTTGATTGGTACAACGGCAGGTTATGTTGGTTATGACGACAACAGCAACACCTTAACAGAAAAAGTACGTCGTAATCCTTACTCAATTGTCTTACTAGACGAAATTGAAAAGGCTAATCCGCAAGTTTTGACATTACTATTGCAAGTGATGGATGATGGCCGCTTGACTGATGGTCAAGGTAATGTGGTTAACTTTAAGAACACAGTCATTATTGCTACATCAAACGCCGGCTTCGGTCATGGCGCAGCAGGTGATGAAGAAGACTTGATGAAGAAGTTGGCACCTTACTTCCGCCCTGAATTTTTGAACCGTTTCAATGGTGTGATTGAGTTTAGCGCTTTGACAAAGGCGGACTTGAAGCAAATTGTTGATTTGATGTTAGACGATGTGAACAAGACATTGGCTAAGAAAGACTTGACATTGCAAGTATCTGAAGCAGTCAAGAATCATTTGATTGAGGATGGTTATGACGAAGCCATGGGTGCACGTCCACTACGTCGTGTCATTGAGCAACAAATTCGTGACCAAGTGACCGACTTTTACTTGGATAACCCCGGTGAAAAGGCTTTGAGCGCTGACTTAGTTGACGGCAAGGTAGTCATTTCAGCAGTGGTTGCAAAGACAGCCGTAACTGAATAATAGTTGTTAATTGATTGAACCAGTTCATCTATTGATGAGCTGGTTTTTTTGTATGATTTGTTCATAAAATGGTCATCTTTTGTTCAAGGTAGCTTCACCCCCCACTTTATACTAAATGATGACGATAAAACTGGGAGTATGCTGCATGAAAAAATATGTTAGAAAAGCCATCTTATTAACGATAACTTTGTTACTGGTTGGCGCAAGCCCAGCACAAATGGTAGCTGCCGTGGCTGCTGAGCAATCTAATCTGAAATCGGCAACACACGATAAAACAAAAACGGCTGCATTGCTGGATAAAGTTTTTAAAATGCCAAAAAGACAGTCTGAGGTTAGTACCTCGGTTGATAATGATAAAGCAGAAGCTGAAGTCCAGCCAGAGCCAAAGGTTGACCCTGTGCCAGAACCAGATAAGCCGGATGTAGCGCAAAAAGAAAAAATCAGTGAACCGGAACCGACGTTAGCACCACAGTTAAAAGCAACTGAGACGATCACAGGCACTTATGGGACGTCACCACCATACACGCTGGACCCAGATACTGGCGTTTTGGAGTTTGGGGCAGGAACGTTGGCAGAGGGTAAAATTGATAAGTCTGACGCATTCACGTCTTATGTTTCATTGATTAAAGAAATCAAATTTTCATCAGGTGCCAAGCTACCGGCGAATTGCCTGTATATGTTTGAAAATTTACCAAGTTTAGAAAAGTTTGATAGCGCGAATCTTGATACATCGAATGTGACGAGTATGAGTTATATGTTTTTTGATTCAAAGGCAACGACGCTAGACTTGAGTCATTTTGACACGAGTGCGGTGGTTAATATGAGTTGCATGTTTTCTGATTCAAAAGCGCTAGCGTTAGATTTAAGTGATTTTGACACGAGTGCAGTGACGAATATGAGTTATATGTTTAATAATTCAGCAGCAACAACGCTAGGCCTGAGTAGCTTTAACACAAGTGCAGTGACGAATATGAGTAGCATGTTTACTGGTTCAGCAGTAACAACGCTAGACCTGAGTCATTTTGACACAAGTGCAGTGACGAATATGAGTAGCATGTTCGCTGGTTCAAAAGCAACAACATTAAACTTGAATAGTTTTGACACAAGTGCAGTGACTAATATGAGTTACATGTTTTATTATTCGGACGCAACAACGATAGATGTGAGTTGCTTTAACACAAGTGCGGTGACTAACATGAGCTACATGTTTTATCAAGCATATGTGCAAACACTGGATTTGAGTCATTTTACATTTAGCTCAGAATGTAACGTTGACCAAATGTTATTTACGACTAGAGGCGACCTATGGCGGTTAATACTTGGTGCAAATCAAACATTTAGTGCCAACGCCAATATTCATAATCCAAGTGTGAGTTTGACTATTCCGGGCGCGGGTAGCAATTACGTGAGTGGCAATAGCTGGCAAATTGTTGGTGATGGGACCGATCATGCGCCGACTGGGGCTAAGATTTCCGGTGCTGACATTCCAAGTGATAGCCGTGCAGTTACAACAACATACGTTTGGGAACATATTGAAAAGTGGCGCGGTGTGAATGGCAACTCACCGTGGTATCTGAATCCAGATGATGGTGTTTTGACTTTTTATCAGTCTGAAGATGGCTCGCCCACAGCGCTGGCTGAGCCAGTTTATGACAATTTACAAAATACTTTTGGCTGGAGTTTTAGTTTAATACAATCAGTCACTGCCATTAGATTTGATGCTGACATTGCAGCGCCAGTGAATTCAAGTAATTTGTTCGCTGGTCTTGAAAATTTAACTTCATTTGATAGTACAAATCTGGACACTAGTAATGTTGAGAATATGAGTTATATGTTTCAAGGATTATATAGTTTGTCAACGTTGAATATTGGTGGTTTTAACACGGATAAAGTAACGGATATGAGTTTTATGTTTTCAGAATTAGCACTGAATAGTCTTGATTTGAGTCATTTCAATACTGATAGGGTTGAGAATATGGCAGGGATGTTTCTAATGACGAATAATTTGACGACGTTAGATTTGTCTAACTTTGACACTAGTAATGTCAAAAATATGTTTGCTATGTTTGCATTGAATGGCGTGAGGCACTTAAATCTATCACATTTTAATACAGCGCATGTGGAAAATATGCAAGGAATGTTTCTAGCAAGTTTCGTAGAGACTTTAGACATTAGTTCATTTAATTTATCTGGGTTAAAAAACAGTCCGGATGGTGGATTAGGAGTTGATTCGCCAGTTATGTTCATGTTTAGTGCGATGTCAGCGCTTGATCCTGAATCTGAACAAACCAGCAACCTTTGGCAAGTTAAGCTTGGTGAACAGACAGTATTCCCAGACGACCCCGGATTTGAAGCAGCACCAGCCGCTGGGACAACGATTCCTGGCACAAGTTACGTCACGAATGATGCGGCTTGGCAGATTGTTGGTAACGGCACTGTCTTGAATCCAAAAGGTGACAAGGTTTCTACCACTGCAATGTGGGAAAATGCGGTTCGACCGGTAACGTATGTTTGGGCGAACAAGAATCAAGCTTCGCCAAGTATTGTATCAGTTGATAGCATTAATTTTGGCATGTTAGCAGCCAATGACTTCTTTAATGGCAATAGTCCGTTGGCAACCAACATGGCAACTGGTTCAGTAGCTTTAGAAGGTTTAGACAGCAGTAAAACGTATCATGTTACCGTGGCGCAAACAAGTGATTGGGCAACTGATGGTGAATCAGCTACGATTGCCAAGTCAAATTTGAAGATTAAATATGGCGGTAATGATTTATCAACGAGTGCTAGCAGTTTCTGGTCGGGCACATCAGCGACTGGGACCAAGAACATTGCTTTTAATCATGACACCACCAAAAATTTCAGCATTTGGTTGAACCCTAATGCTGTCTTGTCGAATAATTTATTAGGCAAACAACTAGAATCAGAATTGACATGGACGTTAAGTGACACGCCAGAGTAATAACAGTAATGAGTGAAAATGGTACAATGAAGAAAATAGATAAAGGATTTTTTGCGTGTTAACCACGCACAACAGACATTACGATGATTATTCAACATGCCATTTTGCATATTTTAGATACGAACACAGGTAGTTTAATTGCTTCCCAAGCTGAAATGAACGTCGATAACGCTGGCGTTCATGATTATATTGACAAGATTGTCGCCAAGGTGATGCAAGGTGATATCAAGACAGGACATCTCACCGCTGACAATTATCTCAAACAAAGTTTGGCGCAAGATGATTTTGCGACCATGACCACGCAACTCGCTGCTAAATTATTTGACACAATGGCTGGTAGTGAAGCAATTCACCCCGGCGATTTGTTGAGTTTTCAAGCGACGATGGACGAAGGACCTGTATTTGGGTTGATAAAGTTGGATTTTGCGCCACGTTATGCACATGCTGTCGAATACGAAGACGACAAAATGGTGAACAACTTGGTACTAAATCAAGCGGTTTTGCCCGCTGCGACGCAAACGGTCAGTGAAGCAATATTGGTTGATTTAAACGATGATAGTTATCAACTGCTAGAAAAGAAATACCTCATTGATGGTCACCGCGTGCCATATTTTTCCGAGAAGTTCCTCGAAATAAAACCGGACGTTTCGGTAAAAGAGAATATTCAAACGATTAAGCGCACGGTTAAAAATATCGCTGAAAAATACGACGAACCAGAGCATGAAGCGCTCGCCATCACACAAACCGTTATTCATGATAGCATTGAGGCGACTGGTGAAATTGACACTGACATGATCGCCGAAAAAGTTTTCACCAATAATATCAGCGCAAAGCAAGAATACACTGAAAAAGTGAGCGAAAAGGCGATTCCAAAGGCTGTTGCTGTCCCCAACACGACCAAATACGAAAAAAAGTATCGTGTCCAAAAGTTTAAATTGGATTCCGGTATTGAATTATCTATTCCGATTGATATTTATCAAGATCATAGTAAAGTCGAATTTGTCAATAATGCGGATGGTACGATGTCGTTGGTGCTCAAAGACATTGCGTCTATTGTCAACAAGTTCAGCGTTTAAGGAGGAAAAAGATGCCCTATCAAGATTCTTATATTGCTAAAATACGTGAAAAAGTTGGTCATGACTTTGAATTGGTGACGGCCACTACTGACACCGTCATTGAAAATCAAAAAGGCGAGCTATTGATGGTCTTTAATCGTGATTTCAATGCGTGGGCTTTCCCCGGTGGTTACGTTGAGCCAGAAATGTCGTGGCAGGAAAATGCAGCGCGTGAATCGCTTGAAGAAGGTGGTATCGTCGCGGATCCACAACAATTACAACTGATAGGAACAGTATCGGGACGCCACTATGTTGCCCATTATCCTAATGGTGACCGCACGAAGCTCTACACAACGATTTATTTGTTAACAGCGTGGGATGATGAGTTATCCCAAATTGATGACACTGAAATTGACGCTAAGCGTTGGATGTCGCCAAAAACAGTTGCCCACACACCGCTAACATTTTCTGGGGACGCTGTTTTTAGAGTGTATCAGCAATACAAAGCGACCGGTCAAGCGCAAGCATTGACGGTTGATAGTATCCTACAACGCTTTCTTGACGCCCAAAATGGTGAAATCATTGGCGTGAATTCCTATCAAGACGCACTTCAAGAATTAACCAATGGGCAAAAACAAACCCATTGGATGTGGTTTGTGCTACCACAATTAAAAGATTTGGGTAGCAGCGCGCGTGCAATGTATTATGGTATTGATGGCGAGCAAGAAGCCAACGATTATCTTGCTGATGACACGTTACGTGAGCGTTTAGAGACAATTGTCACGACCACACTGAATTTGCCTGACTCTGATCCGGTGGCATTATTTGGTGAAGTCGATGCGCAAAAATTCCAAGCAAGTTTGACATTGTTTGGTAAAGTCGCAGACAATTCTGAACTGTACCAACGTGCATTGGTGAAATATTTCAACGGGCGCCTACATGAGCCAACGTTAGCACTATTAAAATAAACAACGCCTGCTTACCTGATGATAGGTTTAAGGCGTAACAGTATGTGTTGCAGTTGCGCTGTATCGCTAATACCAGCGATTGCAATTCTGACAAAATAATCCTTGTGTGACCGCCAGCCACCAGCTTGAAATTGGGGGCTCAACAGCACATGGATTTTTTGTTGCGCCAAATCGTCTTTAACTTTTCCAATCTCCAGTTTTGGATTGATTTTGACCCATTGAAATGGGCTGCTGGGGGCGCTGAGATCAAATATTTCACGAAAAACAGCAACATGACGTTCTATTTGTTCACGTTGATAATGGATTAAAGGTTCAATAAGATGATGTTCAATCAGATAGCGGATAATTTCAAAGTCTAGCGTCGGTTCTTGCAAATTTAAATTAGTAAATGAATGACGCAATTGTCGATCAAATTGCTGGTCATACAGGAGAAAGGCGACGCGCAAACCGGGCGCAACAATTTTAGAAAAGCTAGTGATATAAATTGTGTTTTGCGGTGCTAAATCAATTATGGCAGGCAATTTTTGTGTATCTAAGTGTCTCAAATAATCATCTTCAATGATAATAAAATCACGTTGCCTACTCAATCGTGCTAACTGTTGACGCCGAATCAGTGGCATGGAACGATTGGTTGGATTGGATAAGAATGGCATGACGTAAACACCGTTAATTTTTTGAGTGGTGAGTAAGTGTTCGAGTGCAACGAGATCCATGCCGTCTTGATTTTGCGCAATGGCCAACAGTTTAATATGCAGTGTTTTCGCTAATTCAATGAAATTAGAATAGGTGTATTCATCGACGACGATTGTGTCATAAGGTTTGAACAAGCCAGATAAGATGACTGCCAAGCCGCTCTGACCGCCGCCAGTAATCAAGGTTGATTGATTCTTGTTCATGGGCACCTGTAAATAATCAAACCACTGCTGACAAATTTGGCGGTACTTTTGGTCATCAAAAGCGTTGGTAGAGTAGCGTGACAAAGTTGCTAATGTGACGTGTGACATAGCTAGTTTGATAGTGCTTTCTGCAAGACTATTAGGCGTGGATCCCATATTGAGAATACCCAAATCGCTGATATGTGATGCGTTATTTTGTGCTTGAATTGTATTATCACGCACACCATTAGGCGATACAAAAGTACCACGACCTTTTTCTGAATAGAGTAGCCCTTGTTTGATAGCTAATTCATAAGCATGTGTGACAGTTGTGAAGTGGATGTCTAAAAAATAGGATAGTTCTCGCTGGGAAGGTAGCTGTTTATAGGGTGGCAATATGCCGTTTTCAATGTCGTTTTGAATATTTTGATACAGCGATTGGTAAAGCGGTGGTTGCAAAGGTAATTCGCTTGGCACCCAAGACAAGTCATCATTCATGGTTGTTCTCCTAAGTATCTGTGATTATTAAACATTATAAGGCATACAATATTTTTATTGTATGCTTTTGTATTTACTGGTAACTTGTTAGTAATCAGAAAAAGGAGGGTTTATGTATGAAAATAAGTGTCAAAGCCATTCTCATTGGTGTGCTAGCTGCCTTCTTTTTCTCACTGACCTTTATTTTCAATGAAATTATTGCGAATAAGAACGGTTTTTGGTTATGGTCTGCGTCGCTGCGATTTTTGTGGATGTTGCCCATGATGGCTGTTATTTTAGTACCACTCGGTGGGTCATTTAAGCACGTGAAGCAAGCAATCAGTCGGCAACCGGTGTCATGGTGGCTGTGGAGTCATTTTTGTTTTGTGCTGTTTTATGTGCCATTATGTTTAGCAAGCGCATACTTGCCGGGCTGGTTGGTGGCAAGTGTCTGGCAAAGCACAATTGTTTGTGGTGTTTTGACGACCCCATTGCTCAACTTACGTGTTAAAGAGAAGACATCAAGACCAAAAATTCGTTTTCCGTGGCAAAGTTTGCCTTGGATGGGGTTGATTTTGGCTGGTGTTTTGATGACGGTCATGCAATATATGGGGACAATTCATATCACTGGGCATATCTACTTAGCCTTGTTGGCAATTCTTTTTGGGGCGATTTGTTATCCTTTGGGAAATCGTCAAGTCATGATGATAGCGCCCAAAACGAGTGGGATTGAGCGAATCTGGGGGATGTTGATTTGTACAACACCGACGTGGCTATTGCTTGCTGGGATTAGTTTTGTTGTCAACGGCACCCCTAGCAGCAAAACAGTTATGGCAACTTTTCTGGTGGCGCTGTCTTCAGGTGTGATTGCTACGGCACTCTTTTTCCACGCAACCTCAATGGTTTTTAAGAACATCAAATCATTAGCCAAAGTTGAAGCAACACAAGCGATGGAATTAGTGTTTTCAATCATTTTAAGTGTGATTGTTTTACATCATCCGTTCTCGTTTGGCTGGCAATTTTGGGGCGTTTTGGTGATTATTGTCGGTATTGTTGGGATTAGTTTGCGCGATTAAAAAAAGTAGTCGTCTGACTACTTTGGGTTTGACTATGCTTTAGCTTTGGGGGCATGCAACACAAGGCCATGCTCTGGTGTTCGAGCGTTGATGACAATGTCTTCAACCTTGAAGATA
This sequence comes from Leuconostoc sp. S50, assembly GCF_016624925.1. Lineage (NCBI taxonomy): Bacteria > Bacillati > Bacillota > Bacilli > Lactobacillales > Lactobacillaceae > Leuconostoc > Leuconostoc sp. S50. Next base: position 131,160 of record NZ_JACVUE010000005.1, read on the forward strand.
TGTGCCAGTTCATCTTCACTGAAGACACCTTTATTTTCAGCGATCTGGCGCAACGATTTGCCAGTACGTAGGGATTCTTTAGCAATTTTGGCAGCTTCTTGGTAGCCGATAATTGGTGCCATTGCGGTGGCAAAACTAGCTGACAAATCAATATCCTGTGACAAACGTGATTTGTTAATGGTGATACCATCAACCGCATTGATACGTAGTGTATCCATTGCACGAGTCAAATGTTCAATACCGGCAATCAGACTTTTGAAGATAATGGGCTCAAAAGCGTTGAGCTCAAGCTGCCCAGCCTCCGCCGCTGCTGTAATGGTCGCGTCAAAGCCAATCATTTCAAAAGCGACTTGGTTGACTACTTCTGGAATGACTGGGTTAACTTTGCCGGGCATGATGGAAGAACCGGCTTGTTTAGCCGGTAGATTGATTTCATGGAGACCAGAACGCGGACCGGAACTAATAAGTCTTAGATCATTTGACATTTTTGATAGGTTGACCGCCAGTGACTTAAGAGCACCTGATAGCGCCACAAAACTATCTAAATTAGAGGTGGCGTCAAATAAATCATGTGCCTGTGTCAAAGGCAAGTTGGTGATACTAGCAAGGTTTGGGACGATGTGGACTTGATAGTGATAGCTGACATTGATACCTGAACCAATGGCCGAGCCGCCCATATTAAGCATATATAGCGCATCGCGGGCGGTTGTAATCCGTAGCATATCACGTCGTAAAGGCTTTAGCCATGCATGAAAACTATTACCAAGCGTCATTGGCACGGCGTCTTGTAACTGTGTGCGGCCCATTTTGTAAGTCGTAGAGAACGTGTCAGCTTTGTTGCCAAGTGCGTCAACTAGCGATTCTAATGATTCAAATAGTGGCGTCAGCAGACGAATCAAGGCAATTTTACCAGCGCTTGGATAAGTATCGTTGGTACTTTGCCCCATATTAATATGATCATTGGGATTGATGCGTTGATAGTCGCCACGAGCGCGCCCAATTTGCTCTAATGCGATGTTGGCAATCACTTCATTGACATTCATATTGGTGCTTGTACCAGCGCCACCCTGAATGTCACTAATGGGAAACATACTAGAATCAATTGGTTGCTTGAGGAGTAATTTAGTGGCGCTAACAATATGCTTGGCAATAGAACGATCTAAATTTCCTGACGTGGCGTTTGTTTGGGCAGCTGCTTGCTTAATTTCCAAAAAGGCGCGAATAATTTCTGGGTGAGTGACATTATCTGAAATCGGGAAATTATTCAAAGCTCGCTGGGTATGAACACCAAAGTAGACATCTTTTGGTAGTTCGATCTGACCAAGTGAATCTGATTCTGTACGCATGTTGGTTCTCCTTGCAGGTTATGAGAATATTTTACCGCATAAATCGAGTATACCAATTATCTATGTTATGTTTTGTGACATCAAAAAAGGCGCCCTCAAGGTGCCTTAATAATTTCAACGCTATTCTCGTGACCAATCACAATTTGATTGACGACATCGGTGAACAAACCGTGTTCGACAACACCAACCATACCAATAAGTTCTTCACCCAAAGCCCTTGGGTCTTCAATGACTGGCAAATGCAAGTCAATCAAGAAGTTTGCCGAATCGGTTCGGACAGGATTACCATTTTGGTCTAACCGCCAAGTTGGGTGGAATCCATCTGCGGTAAAGCGCTTGAACAATTGTTCAGAACCATAAGGAATGACTTCCACGGGTAAATATTGTTCGAGTTTTGGGACACGTTTGGTTTGGTCAATAACCCAGACGTTTTCACGTGAATTGAAAGCAACAATTTTTTCCCATAAGAGGGCGGCTCCGCCACCTTTAATGGCTGAAAAGTCGTCGGCCACTTGGTCGGCACCATCAATCGTCAAATCAATTTTGTCGACATCATCGACATTATACATGGGAATGCCTAGCTTAGCCGCATTACGACGCGTTTTCTCGGATGTTGGGACGCCAACAATTTTGAGATTCTCATTGGCAACACGCTCACCCAATGCCGTGATAACGTGGGCAATGGTTGAACCAGAACCGATGCCAACCACCATATCATCTTGAACAAATTCAGCGGCACGTCGGCCAGCAATAATCTTTTGCAAATCTTGTGTTGAACTCATGACTTGTATTCAATCTCCTGATAAATGTCGGGATTGCGGAAAAACAAAGTGCGTGCGTACGAGCAGACGGGTTTCACTGTCTGACCATTGGCTTGTGCTTCATGAACGACAGTATCGACTAACTGGCGTGCGACGCCTTGACCACGTAGTGATGGGTCAACAATTGTCGAGTTAAGTGACAAGGTTTTGCCATCATTAATTGTGGTATAGAGCACTTCTGCAATTGTTTTGCCGTCTTTTTCCAAAAAATAACGACCATTTTCATGTTGAAAGTCCATAATGATTTCCTCTGTCTACATTATAACAATAGAAGAGCAGTTAAGTGACAAAAATGCTGTCTAAAATTTGACCAAAATAACGTATAATGAAATATAAACAATTAATGAGGTATTTGAAAGATGACACGTGGTTTTGAAATAGTAAGTCAATATGCTAATGCTGGTTTAAACTTGCCTAAGCGAAGCACAACACAAGCGGCAGGATATGATTTTGAAGCATCAGCAGACGTTACCTTGCCAAGCGTTTTGAGTAATCCTTTTTTTAAGGGACTCAACATTTTATCACTTGGTAAACTAAAAGGTATCCGTGATGATACCGATTTACAAGACCTTTTAAAGCCTGTTTTGGTGCCTACTGGTATTAAAGCATATATGGCTGAGGGCGAATATTTACAGCTAGTGTCACGTTCCAGCGGTCCAATCAAAAAGCGTATCATGATGCCAAATGCAATTGGCATTGTAGACGCCGACTACTATAATAATGATGCTAACGAAGGGGAAATTTTCTTCCAGTTCATTAATTTTGGCATTAAAGATGTTCACATCAAAAAAGGCGAACGTATTGGTCAAGGCATTTTCTTACCGTACCTGCTGGCTGATGGGGACGATCAAGTTGCCAAACAACAACGACAAGGCGGATTTGGTTCGACGGGTCAAAATTAATGGCAGATGAGGCGACAGATATTGTTTGGCGAGGGGTTGAACACGATTTTAAGTTACGCGTAACGGGGGTCTTTTTTAACGAACAACATCAGGTGGCAGTTAATGTCGACAACGACCATCATTTTTCAGCCTTACCGGGTGGCAAAATTAAGTTTGGTGAGACAAGTCAGGTTGCTATTGTCAGAGAATTTGCTGAAGAAATGGGCATTCACGTCCGACCGGTACGATTGATTGCCGTCACAGAAAATTTGTTTGTTTTTCGTGGCAAGCAGACGAATGAAATTAATTTCACTTGGCTGCTTGAACAGGCTGATCAGACCAAATTATTTGCTAAAGATGCGTGGGAGCAAACTGTAACATGGCGTGATACCAATGATTTAGCTGACTTTAAGCCAACAGCATTGCAGGCGTTTATACGTGAATTACCTACTGCGCCAATCCACCTCATGAATCAAGATTAGGAGAGCAATTCATCACATGCAACAAAAGATAGGTGTTTTAGCAGATGTTCATGGTAATTTAACAGCTTTAGAGGCTGTGATTGCTGATGCCAAGGCGAATGGGGTGACTGAGTTTTGGTCATTAGGGGATATTACAACGTTTGGGCCTGGCACGGTAGCGAGTTACCATTTGCTGCAACAGGAGAATACTACGGTTTTCTTACAAGGCAACTGGGAATCGACTTATTTTGAAATTGAAGCTGGCGAACCAATAGATTTTGGTAATGCTAAGGACGTTGCCTTTTTGGCTTGGATGTCACGCGAATATGCGGCATTTAATCAGGCAGAGATTGATCAAATCAGGCAGTTGCCAATTAAGCGTCGTGTTGAACGTGCGGGACTAAAAATTGACCTCATGCATAATCAGCCCAATAAGAATTATGGTAGTGATTTATCGCCCGACGCACCACAAGCCAACTTTGATAAAGTATTTCAAGGTACTGATGCGGACATGGCAATATATGCGCATGTTCATGCTCAAATTATGCGATGTGACAACATTGCCTATGAGCCGTATCGGATGCACCGTATTTTGAATACTGGGACAGTGGGGCAATCATATCAACTGACGCAAAAAGGTATGATTGCACAGTATTTGTTATTGACATTAGACGATACTGTTGGTGTGGCGAGCGCTGATTTTCGACGGGTCAATTATGATACATCACTTGAAATAGCGCGTGCCCAGAAAGCTGACTGGCCATTTTCTGAGTCCTATATTCGAATGTTAAAAACAGGTCAATTTACACGTGATGCTGATAGTTTGGCGGCGGACAAACGTTTTCCAGAGTATCAAGCGCAAGCCCAGTCATTTTATCAACAGCTGAAAGGAGAATAACTATCGCTAAAGTTAAAACGCAATTTATATGTACCAATTGTGGGTTTGTATCAGCTCGTTATCTTGGGCGTTGCTCGAATTGTGGTGAGTGGGGGACATTAGTTGAAGAAAAAATTCAACCAGAAACCAATGATCGCAAGAGCCGTGTCAGCCTTGATGGTCGAACGGCCAAAGTTGAAAAAATTAACGAAGTGACTTCTGAGGCGACCCCACGGGTGGCAACGCAACTAAAGGAGTTAAATCGTGTCCTTGGTGGTGGTGTCGTACCGGGATCAATGGTACTGATTGGTGGCGATCCTGGTATTGGTAAATCAACGTTATTGCTACAAGTTTCAGGGCAATTGGCGCAAGCGGGTCGTGTTTTGTATGTAACCGGTGAAGAATCTGCGACCCAAGTTAAATTGCGCGCTGATCGTTTGGGCGTTGGGCATGACGAATTTTACCTTTATCCGGAAACGGATATGACGGCTATCAAAAAACAAATTGAAAGTTTACAGCCGGATTTTGTGGTGATTGATTCGGTTCAAACGATGCAAGAACCAGATATCACGTCTGCCATTGGCTCAGTCTCACAAATTCGTGAGGTAACGGCTGATTTGCTGCAAATCGCCAAAACTAATAATATTTCCATCTTTATCGTCGGTCATGTGACCAAAGATGGTGCTATTGCGGGACCAAAAATTTTGGAACACATGGTAGATACGGTATTATATTTTGAAGGTGATAGTCATTATAAATACCGTATTCTACGTGCTGTCAAAAATCGTTTTGGGGCGACTAACGAATTAGGTATTTTTGAAATGCGTGATGGTGGGCTAATTGAGGTTGCCAATCCCTCTGAAATTTTCCTTGAGGAGCGCTTGGCTGGTGCCACCGGATCGGCCATCGTGGTCGCATTAGAAGGATCACGCCCAATTTTGGTTGAGCTGCAAGCTTTGGTTACACCGACTGTATTTGGAAATGCGCAACGGACCGCGGCTGGATTAGATCGTAACCGTGTGTCACTTATTATGGCTGTGCTTGAGAAACGTGCCAATTTGCTACTGCAAAATCAAGATGCCTATTTGAAGGCGGCTGGGGGCGTCAAACTTGATGAGCCAGCCATTGATTTGGCAATTGCAATTGCGATTGCGAGTTCTTACTATGATAAAGAGTCACAATCTAGTGATGTATTTATTGGTGAAATTGGTTTGACTGGTGAAGTGCGCAGTGTTGCTGATATTGAAGGGCGTTTAAAGGAAGCGAAAAAGCTTGGCTTCAAACGCGCAATTGTACCAAAAAATAATTTAAATGGGATTACCAAGCCACGTGATATTCAAATCGTTGGCGTCGCAACCTTGAGCGAAGCGCTTAAAATTGCGCTAGGGTAATATTTAAAAAGCCAGTTTAACTGGCTTTTTATTTTGTTAAAAAATGAGAATGATTTCACAAAAAAATATCAAAATAGTCGTTGAAAATTCATAAAAGGGTGTAATAATGAAGTTTATGTTAAGTTGGAGTGAAGTATTGTGAATTGTATCAATGCTCTAGGCAGACGAGGAGCTTCGAAAATGAAACAGTTAAACAATTTTTTTGGTAGTCAGTGGGTAAAATTTTATGTTATTTTGATAATTTTGGAAGTGATTCATATTTGTTTCCCTGATTCGCGTTCGGTAGTGAACATCGCAATTGTGAGTATGGCTATTTTTTTCTTGGCCATGTCCGAAAATGAACTTAACCAGGTAAAGCAACGATTAAATGATAACGACTAGTAAATCATGAACTAATTTTTATAGATCAATCAGACAGTGGCTTGTTGTAATGGCATAAATGATAGTCCCGAATGTGATGCTTGGTAAAAATATATTTTTTCTTAAATTAGTAGAGTGAGGAGAAAAATTGAATGTTAATATTTGCACCGTTAGTAATTTATTGGGTAGTTACTCTTTTAGTCTTTGTATATGGTAGACGGCATATCGGACAATTTCAGAGGTATCAAAGAGTGACAATTCTATTGGGCGTCCCATTCTCGTTGGTCACGATAGGTTTATATTTTTACTATTTTGGATAATGGTCAAGCTATTCAATTTGAAACGAGGAACTTAGAGTATGAAACAATTAAAAACAGTTTTCCGTGACCGGTGGGTAAAATATTTTATTGTGGTGGTTCTAGTGGCAATCATCACGTTTTATTTTCCAAAGGCTACTGTGTCAGCATACTTCATGCTAATTATTATTGCTGGGGGTCTCTTAGCTAATTCCGAACGTGAACTCAAGCAGGTAAAAAAAAGATTAAATGATAGCAATAAAGCAGTAATTTCAAGACTGAAAGCTACTAAATATTAACGGGGAAAACAAAAATGAAATATACAAAAAATTTTTTTTCAGGACGTTGGGGAATTTATTTTGCAGTCACCGTTGTGGCAATTATAGCAACATCATATTTCCATAATCTAATTTCTTTAGCAGAAGCTGCTATTTATGGTTGTGGTGGCTACCTCTTAGCTAATTCCGATCGTGAACTCAAGCAACTGAAACGCCAGCTTAAAGACAATGACGTTGCCAACAAAAACGTGACACATAATTTATAAATCAAAAAGGACCGCATCTATGGAAATGTGGTCCTTTTTGCAACTTCTAAGCGACGTCGACAAGTGGGTTTTTATTCTTTTGAAATGCGACAATGATCAGATGAATTACTATTGTCACAATGCCAATGGCGAAAAGTTGAAGCCAGAGTGTTTCTGTGTGATTGCCGCCGTACAAAATGTTGTAATCAGCGCGAATCGCATAAAAACAAGGTGAAATATTACTCATTGCTTTGAAAAATTCAGGCAAAATCGGACGTGGAATTAAGCCAGCGCCAGACACAACTTGTGTCAGCATGAATGGCATATTGATCATGATACCCAGCTGACCTAATATCAATGAGAAAATTAAGTTGACGTTTAGGGCTGCGAACAATTCTAGTGTATGTGAAAACCATAGTTGCCAATAGACGTTCGTGCTGAAATGAATCATGCTCTTGCTGAGACCAACAATCAATAGAGGTGCAAACATGGCAATCATAACAATAGCGATTTCCGTGTAAGCATACGACCGCCAACGACCAATTAATGGTGCAAATGATTTATATGCCATTACAATGAGCATGGCTGCAATCATTGAACCAATATAGAAAGATAGTGACATAAAGAAAGGTGCCATGCTGTGTTGCATGCCGGTTGGCACTTTGTTGACCTTCACAATATCATATTGGTATGATTTGGCAACATTAGCGTAGGTTTGGTTAATTTTTGTAGTTGCTGCTTGCTGGGTTGCCTTGGCTTTTGCTAAAATAGCGTCCTTTTGAGTAGGATTTGCTGCAATCAAAGATTTTGTTTCGGTTTCTAATTGAGACAGGGTTGCTGCTGATAAGACGCCTTTGCCTTGCTGAAGTAAGACATTTTTTTGTACCTTGGCACCAACTGATTTTGAAACAGTTTCCATGGCGGAGACGGCAGTCGTTGGATTAGCATAGTTGATATAAAACTTTAATTTAGCTGTACTTTTGCCATCTATTTTTTTCAAATTAGCATTGAAGTTTTGGGGAACGTTAATAATCAAATAAATTTTACGATCATTAAGTTGCGCTTTTGCTTCGGACAAACTGAGATTTTTCTTGACATGTTTAAATGGCAAAGCGTCTTCTAATTGATGAGCGAGCTTTGTGCTATCTTTGTCTTGGCTTACCACGGCGACAGGCAATTGATCAATTTTACTAGGAACCGCTTTGTAGCCAGAAAAATAAATACCGACCATTAATAATCCGTAAAATAAAACGATGATGAGTGCGCCAATCACACCCTTATTGAGCAGAAATTTTTTGAAATTCATGTGGCTCTCCTTTTTATTTGCTGACAACAGAATAGCACTATTATGTTTTGCATGCAAGTACTTGCTTGCATTTGCGAATAACAGTCTTTTAAAATAGAAATATGATAATATAGCTAAGAAGAGGTGTGATATGACAACTAATCCAACATCAAAACAAGATTTGATTTTAAATGCTTTCATTACTTTGTTAATTCAGGGTGGCTATCAATCGGCAACTATCAATAAGACAGCCGAAGTGGCTGGTGTTAATCCCAGTACGATATTTCGTAAATTCACTGATAAAGAAGGATTGCTTTCAGCTGTTGTCGAGCGTCATTTGCACGACTTATCAACTATTTTTGATGGCATGGTTGTCATCGGTGACGTCGAAAAAGATTTGGTGACGATGTCTAAAACTTATCAAGAATTTCAAGCCAATCATCAAGAAATCGTTCTAGTTGGGGTCCAAGAATCATTTAGAATGCCAGAAATGAGCCGAGCAGTTGAAGAAATACCCCTCCAGTTCAAGCAAATGTTAAGACAATACTTTACTGATATGCGCGCACAACACAAAATTAGTGACCAAGTCGACATTGAAGCAGCCACTATGAATATGATTTGGCTAAATTTTGGTTACTTTTTAGCAGCTATTCGCTTTGAAAATCCCGATCTAGTGACGCCACCTGAAGATTTTTATGGTAAACAAATTCGCTTTTTTGCCAAAAGTTTATCAGTATGAATAGCATTCGCCACGCTATTGGAACTAGCTTACTGATTGTTGTATACTAGTAGCTAGACAAATCGTGATTACATCACAAATAGGAGATTGATAACACATGACAGAAGAAATTCGTGTCCGCTATGCGCCGTCACCAACGGGACATTTACATATTGGTAACGCGAGAACTGCAATTTTTAACTGGCTTTTTGCGCGCCATTATAACGGCACATTCATTATCCGTATTGAAGATACAGATTCAGCACGTAACATTGCTGACGGTGAAAAATCACAGCTGGATAACCTAGCTTGGCTTGGTTTGGATTGGGACGAAAGTCCTGATAAGCCAGGAGAATATGGTCCTTATCGCCAATCGGAACGTAATGAACAGGGTGTTTATCAAGAATTTATTGATGCTTTACTAGTCAATGGACAAGCTTACAAGTCATACAAAACATCAGAACAACTAGCTGCAGAGCGCGAAGCACAACAAGCTGCCAAACAAGCACCACATTATATTTATGAATATGAAGGCTTGACTAACGAAGAACGCGAAGCTAAGTATGCTGAATTTGAGGCGCAAGGGCTTAAGCCAGTTGTGCGTTTCCGCGTACCAGAGGAAAAAGTTTTTGCGTGGGACGATATTGTTAAGGGTCACATTGAAATTGGTGCTAAGGAAGTTGGTGGTGATTGGGTCATTCAAAAAGCCGATGGCATGCCAACTTACAACTTTGCCGTGGTAGTGGATGATCATTTGATGAAGATATCTCACGTTTTGCGTGGTGATGATCACGTTTCCAATACACCAAAGCAAATGATGATTTATGATGCTTTAGGTTGGGACGTGCCAAAGTTTGGGCACATGGCATTGATTATCAATGGTGAGACGGGTAAAAAATTGTCAAAGCGTGATGAAAATGTTTTGCAATTTGTCGAACAATATAAAGAACTCGGTTACCAACCACAAGCAATGGTTAACTTTATTGGCTTGCTAGGCTGGTCACCTAAGGGTGAGGACGAAATTTTCTCACTTGAAGAATTTAAAAATATGTTTGATGAGACACGCTTATCAAAAGCTAACGCTAAGTTTGACCAAAAGAAGTTGGAATGGATTAACAACCAATGGATGCGCCGTGACACAGATGCTGTTATGCCACAGTTAATTCAAGAACTAGTGAATGCTGACTTGATTTCTGAGTCCGATGCGCAACTCAAAAAAGATTGGTTAGCCGACGTTATTAAGATTGCTGGGGTTGATGGCATTTCTTATACACGTGAAATCGTTGCATTAGTGCGCAAGCCTTTCTTTGAACTTGGTGACGTGACTGATGAAATGGTTGACTATTTGACTTCCGACGATGGTCGTAAAGTCTTTGATGCTTGGGAAGCCGCATATACAGCTTTGCCAAATGATGCCACAGCAGAAGACTACATGTCAGCCATTCGTGGCATTCAAAATGATTTGGAAATTAAAGGTCGCAATTTGTGGAATCCAATTCGTATCGCCACAACTCACGAAATTCAAGGTCCGAACTTACCAGAAATGTTAGTAGTTTTGGATAAAAATACTGTTCTACAAACAATGGCTGACATTAAACAAAAATATTTGAACTAATGATAGGCGCCACGATGTGGCGCTTTTTGTTTGTAGTGCCTTATGAAAAGCCCCAAGCGTTTGACGAGTCCTGTATAATATAAGTAAATATGTTTACAGGAGACAATGTATGATTCAGGTATTCAACACTTTGACTCGCGAAAAAGAGGTGTTCAAGTCAATAACACCGGGCAAAATTAACATGTATGTTTGTGGACCAACAGTCTACAACTATATTCATATTGGTAACGCGCGTTCTGCAATTGCCTTTGATACGGTGAGACGATATTTTGAGTATCGTGGGTATGATGTGAATTATGTCTCTAATTTTACAGATGTTGATGATAAAATTATTAACCGCGCCCAAGAAGAGGGTATTTCAGAAATGGCAGTGGCTAATAAGTATGCTGATGCTTTTCATGAAGACACATTGCCACTTAATATCAAGCCTGCAACTGTTCGATCACGTGCTACCGAGGTGATTCCAGAAATTATTGCCTTTGTCCAAGACTTAGTCAATAAAGGCTATGCTTATGAAGTTGAAGGGGATGTTTATTTTCGTGCTAAAAAGTTCAAGGGCTATGGCATTTTAGCACATCAAGATTTGGCTGAAATGGAAGCAAACGCCGCAGGGCGTCTGGATGATGAAGAAACGGCTCGAAAAGAAGATCCGATTGATTTTGCAGTTTGGAAAAGTCAGGAAAATCCAGACGTTATTTCATGGCCATCACCTTGGGGCAACGGACGACCGGGTTGGCATATTGAGTGCTCGGTCATGGCACAAAAATATTTGTCAGATACCATTGATATTCATGGCGGTGGTATTGATTTGGCCTTTCCGCATCATACAAATGAAATTGCGCAATCTGAGGCGCATACGGGGCAAAAGTTTGTTAATTATTGGATGCATAATGGTTTTGTTAATGTTGATAACGAAAAAATGTCCAAGTCATTAGGTAATTTCACTACTTTGCATGATATGTTGGCTAACTATGATGACCCAATGGCTATTCGTTATTTACTTGCGACAACACAGTATCGGCGACCAATAAACTATGCCGAAGAGACATTGGCTCAAGCGCGCGCAGAATTAGATCGTATTCGTACAGGTTACCGGAATCTTGAGTTTCGCTTGGGATCAGCCACATCAGGTCATGATGATAGTATAGATCAAGCGGTGAATACCCAAAAAATTGCGTTCGAGACCGCAATGGATGATGATTTTAACGCCCAAAACGCAATTGCTGCTGTATTTGAACTTGTAACGTTAGCTAATACTTATGCTGAGTCTGATACTGTTAAGCAATCGTCTGGTAATCAACTACTAGAAACACTTCAGATGTTAATGCAGGTATTTGGTGTGGACATTCTCGAAACACAAACTTCTTTAAGCCCTGAACAGAAACAGTTATTTGATGACAGAGCAAATGCTAGAAAATCACATGATTTTAAAAAATCAGATCAATTGAGAGATGAATTAAACGCACAAGGGATTATCGTAGAGGATACGCCACAAGGACAGCGCTGGCATAAAGCATAACCCAACAAAATATCAATCAATCAAACCGATAACTTAGACTAAGAAAAACAGGTCAAAGGTTATCGGTTTTGATTTTGACGATAACCTTTCTTTTGAAATATTAAGATAAGGTAAAGGGCGGGGTGGATGAAGCGAACGAGAGAGAGGAGGTGAGGGGTAAAAGGGAGTAAAAAGCGAACGTAAAAGGGGAAAAGAGAGGTAAAGGAAGGAAAGGACAAACGGGGTAAAAGGGAGGTAAAAGAAAGGGAAAAAGTAGTTGACGAGGCGGGATAAAGTTGGTATATTAATATATGTTCTGACGCAGGCAAAAGCGAGTCAGGGCGAGCCGAAAGCTTGAGTAAGTCGACGAAGGAAGTAGTTGACAAGGCGAGCGAAAGGTGATAAGATAATATAGTTGTCTCAA
>NZ_JACVUE010000006.1:0-123232 GCF_016624925.1 Leuconostoc sp. S50
TAGTACCTATCAAGCACTAACCCATTTGTGACTAATCATATATATTTGTACGAACCGTCAAACCTGTTTCTTTGCGAATTTTTTTGATGATTTCTGGAATTTGTTCCGTATAGGTACTATCAAATTGCGCTATTTGTTGTGAACTTGTAGCTTTGCCAATCTTATACCATTCAAAGAATATATTGACCTTTTTGGAGTAAATTTGATCTACAACTCTCACTTCATATATTGTGTTAGGTTGCTTAGCAAACATTTTTTTAATATCCCCAATGACAGCATCAATTTGGTTCATAGGGAATGCAACTTGTGATTCCTCTCATGACATGCCTACTTAAAGAACTGTTGTCACGCTATTTGTCGTATTGACATTTTCATAATTTATTTCTGACAAGCTTAGATCAATTTTTTTTGCTGTAAATGCAATTCCTTCCCCAGTCTGCACATACATCGTTTGATTTGTGAGATCATAGCCAACCCAATATCTGGAATAATCGGTCATGTCACTGGTGGCACTCGCATGCTCTAGTCCACGCGGGATGATGACTGCTCTGAAGACACTATAAAGTTGATTAATACCATCCTTTCCCTCAAATGAATCTAGAGCATTTGATAACAGAAAAGCACGTACAAATCTTGAAGGTGACGTATAGTCTCCTGGCAGACCAAACATACCATAGCCAGTTCCCATTTCAATTGGTTGCATCGTATACTTCTCATTGATTTGCTTTTGTTTCGTTGGATCATAATTGCTAAGGCTAATATAATTTCGAATATTCGTTGTGTGATAGCTATATTCCGGACTATTTGTGACAACACCAATCCCGTCATACAACACAAAGGCACCATTATCTGTCGGTTCTAAAACAATTTGCTCCCCTGTCGGATCAATAAATGTGTAATGCAAAGGAAACTGCATTGGAACATCCCCCATCATAAATGGCGTATCAATTAGGGAAAATTTTTTATAATTAGCTTTTATTTCTTGCACTGACGCATATTGACTCAAGATATAAGTCACAAATTCTTCACCCAAAAGTGGTATTAAACCACGAGACTGAATGTTTTCTTTACTATCCCGTGTTGTTTCCATTAATACTTGTGTATCACCTGACAAACCCTGATCGTTGATGCCATCATATAAAATAGTCGTATCTTTGACACCCATACCCATAGTCGTATATTTTGATTGCCAAGGGCTAAGTTGACTGTCAAGTAAATGATTTTTCGGCAAAGTCAGAATAACTGTTGGAATAGCACTATCCGAATCTTCACCAAACATTCCCATTGCTAAGTCCATTGTACGCCCAAAAAATACGTTGCCCTCTTTTGAGGTAATACTAATACCAGTACACATATCACTTACCTACTTTCTTCACCTTTTGTATGCCACTATTTTATCACTAAACGAATAAATTAAGTATATTCCTCAGTAAGATTTGATCACGTTTAGCAAATACGAAAAAAACAAACTTCAATCAGATCAAAACTTAGTATTGATGTATAGACCAATGTTTCCAAACATCTAATCAGCTTTACTCAGTCGACCATCCACCAATTCATATACATGATCAGCAAATTTTTTCAAACGCACATCATGTGTCACTGTGACAATTGCCTTATTTTGTTCATGGGCGATCGTTTGCAATAATTCACCTACAACTTCTACGCGATCAGTATCTAAAGCTGCCGTTGGCTCATCAGCTAAAATTATTTTCGGATTTGCATACAAAGTTCTGGCTATTGCCACTCTTTGTGCTTGACCACCTGATAATTCAGCAGGGTATTGATTTAGTAATTTTTCGATTCCGAGTTGTTTCAATAGTTGATTAAATTTGGTTTGGCTCAAGTTGCCGTTTGGCTTTACTTTATCCAACAGCTCAAATTGTTCGTAAACATTTAAAAAAGGAACCAAACTATAACGCTGTAAGATAAAACCAATTTGATTTAACCGAATTCGCTCTTGTTCTTGCTGCTTTAATTGATTAATTGATGCACCGTTCAACAGAATTTCGCCATCGGTTGGCGTTTGAATCCCGCCAAGAATAGTTAACAGCGTGCTTTTCCCCGAACCTGATGGCCCGAGAATCAAAGTTAATTCATTCTCATTCGATTCAAAGTCTATTGTGGTTAAGGCTTGCACAGCATTCGAGCCTTTACCAAAAACTTTGTTCACTTTTTTTAATTCTAATGTCGCCATATCATTTTATCCTCCAATAGCAGTAACTGGATCAATTTTTGAAATAATTCTCATTGGAACGAGTGCGCCAATCAGACCTGTCAGTAATATACCAACGGCAACTAAAATAATGAAAGTTGTATCAAAGTACATAGGCACCGTATTTGGAATCACAGTCGCAGCCAAAACCGTAACGAGTAAACCGACAACTATGGCAATAGACAAAATTACGAACGCTTCACCAAATGTATTTTTGAGAAGATAGTTACTCGGAATCCCCTGTGCTCTTAATACTGATAAATTAGGTAACTTTTGTATCGTTAAAATATACAGGAATATCGTGATGATCACTAGAGATATAATGATCAGGAAAACTATCATGAAAGCGAAGGTTGTATTTTGTGCTGAATATCCGGGTAATTTGTTTAAATATGCCTGTCTACTATAAGTAACCAAGTTATTATCTTTGACTTTGAGATTATCATGCTTTTTAGAAATAAAGCCACTGGCCGAATACTTTGTCCCAACCCCTTTTATGGTAGACCAATTATCAATGTCGCCGTATACGACAGGTGCCATGTTATATTGTGCATCGTTCACTTTACCAACGATTGTATAAAGATGAGTATCCAATCCAATTTTTATTTTGTTGCCTACTTGTAGATTTTCAAATTTATTAGAAACAACAACTTCATGTTGGGTTGCAGGCTTTTTGCCGGAAATTAATTTTAAATTTTGAAAAATATACTGCGTAGATTCAAGCCCAATGAATTGTGCTGACTGTGTTTGTGAAGTCCCTCTTTTCTTGATATTAGCAGGCGTTATCCCAACTGTTGCTACATTTTTGTCATCATGAAAAATCTTAGATTGCTTTTTAGTCAATAATGACTGACCCATGTTACCATTAGCGTCCTTTGTCATCAAGGCACTTTGAGTTTGCCACGAAGTAATTGCCGCAGTATTTTCGTTTGCCAATCCCAGCGATAAGGCACTCAGAATAAAAATTAGGAAACTAATTAAACTGATAACTGCGACAATGAGACTGTATCTGAATTTTTCATGGCGAATTTCTTTAATGGCTAAAAACATCATTATCCTTCTTTCTGATTCAATAAGTCTTGTACAGTGGTAAGTCTGTTAATGATTTGAGCTGTGTTTTCCGGTTGCAGAAAAGCCTCCTTGATTGATTCATGACTGACCAACATCTCAAGCCACCATTTAGTATCCAAATTTTGCTTCGTGTGAACAGCAAAATTTGTTGCATTCGCATGATTTATATGAGTATTGCGTAAACTTTCATTGACTTGATAATATTTTTTTAGAAAATTATAGTATGGGTTAACTTCAATATCAGCAATAAAACGAATTGTTGCCTCAAAGGGGGGTGCGAATTGATCATGGTGAATCTCATCCATGACTAATTCGAACACCCATTCATAAGCATCGTATAAATCCTCAAAATAGGTATAAAAAGAACCTCTCGAAATATTAGCTTGTGCTACAATGCGCGCAACTTGAGCATCTGCTATACTATAAACGGAAAATTCATCAATCAAAGCCGTTTTTAAATTTTGCTTTTTTTCTGTTTTGATTCTGGTTAATATGTCTTTTGCCATTTTCATCTCTTTTTGACACGGTGTCATTTATTGCTTTTATAATATATTATTTCTGACACGGTGTCAATTTATTTGAATTAAGATATTTGATCTGAAGTATAAAGACTCATGCAAAAAACAGACTTATAAAGTCTGTTTTTTATTGCATAATATGGCAAGTTAAGTGATTAAAATATGATTTATCATCAAACGCATTTCGTTAGTTTAACTTAGATTCCTCAACTACGCCAAGATGTCCTGACTGAGTTAGCACCTCTATTAATGGCACAATAATAATTATTCCCAATAAAATGTATGTTAATCGATACGCATTTAAGACAGATTGATATTGATTCAAAACGGAAATACAAATTGTGACTAATGAAATACCAATACCCTGTGATAAATTTTGACTCACCGCAGCTAATATATTAGCACTATTTCGTTCATCATAAGGAATCTCTACTAAGCTCATGCCATTGTATGCTGTTAAAGCTAAAGATCTACCAACACCTGACAATGTTAGGATAGCTATTATATAAAATTGATTTATTTGGCCCGTCAGCATACCAACCATAAACGTTGTAAAAAATATCAGAAACAAGGAAACTATTATAGTATTTTTAAAACCTAGTTTTTGTATGATATTGTTTGCAAATGGCTTTATCGCAATATTGCCAACGAAAATAAATAGCACAATGGCACCTGTTTTAATGGCAGACCAGTGGCAAGCATTTTGAAAGAATATGGTACTGAGATACGGAATAGCACCTACAGTTAACCACATCATACTACCCCCAAATTGACTCACTTTATAGGATGGAAATCTAAGTGGTCGTATGCTAAATAGTGGCGAAGTTGCCTGAATGAGATGTTTGGCAGTACCGAAGGTGCTAGATATAAAAACAAGTAACAACACCATTGCTAAGATGTTAAGCACTTTTTTTGAGGAAATGATCTCCAAAGCAATTAAGAGCGAAGCGCTAGCTAAACTAATTAAGGCAAAACCAATCCAATCAAAAGACGTGCTTTTGTCTGTACGTTCGTTATCATGTTGTAAAACCTTATTACCAGAGATAAATAGGGCCATACCGATTGGCACATTAATCATAAAAATCAAACGCCAGGACCAATATGTCGACAATACCCCGCCGATAAATGGCGCAATAGCTGGTGCTATTAATGCTGGCCAAATCACATAACTAATCATTTTAAGTAGGTTTTGAGGTAGTGTGTTTTCTAGAACGATCAATCGTGCTATTGGCACCAGTAAAGCACCCGAGAGACCTTGCAATAATCTCATACTTAGCATGTGTGTTAAATTTGATGCAAGTCCACTACCGACTGAACTAATCGTAAACATGATGATAGCCAAAAGCCATATTGTCTTATTACCGTACTTTTTAGCAAGCCAACCGCTCAACGGTATGAATATAGCTATCGCTATCATGTATATGCTTATAATTAAAGATGCACTAGCAGAAGTAATCTGCAAGCTACTTTTAATTTGTGGTAGAGCCGTTGTCACAATGGTACTATCTAACATCTCCATAAATAAGCTTAATCCCATTAACAATGCAATTGGTTTTTCGTTATTTTTCATTTGACCTTGTCCTTTTATTCGAAGCGCTACTACATCAGTTTCGCTTAGTTTATGAATAAAATTCATAACATATAGTGTTTACGGTGTAAACACTAATATTAAGAAAGGAGACATCACAAATTATTGTGACGTCTCCTTTTTGTCTAATTAATTTTTGGGCTACCTATCCCAATTTCTAATGATGGTATCCAATGCTTCATTAAGTTGCTGATATTGTTCTGCTGAACAATGATTCGCTATCTTCTGATTAAGATCAAGAATTTTATTTCGAATTTGTTGGGTCGTTTCTTCCCCACTTTTGGTTAAGTATAGCGCATAGGCACTTTTATTGCGGTCGCTACTTCTGCGTTCGATGAGACCTAAAGCAACGTATCTTTTAATAATGCGCGTCAACAGGCTACGCTGCACATGGCGTTTATCAGCTAAAAACTGTTGACTACATCCCGGATTTTCTTGGATCGATAAAAAAACATTATAATCGGTCACATTGACAGATATAGTCTCTCCAAAATTGGCGTACTCTTGCATAAATAACTGATATAAATGACTTATTTTACGACCAGTTTCTTGTAGTACCATGTTTAGTAATCCCTTTTCGATTAGTTTTATTTATCATAACACGATGTGTTTACAATTTATACACTTTGTAAACATTTTAAATTGTGTGTTTTTGTATAATCGAAACAAAGCTTGAGATTATTATGATAACGAATCAATTTTCTACAATATATTAGACTACCAAATTGAGGACTGCTTATGCACTAAAATACGTGATTCATCGTGATGACCTTGAAATTTCAAAATAATTTTTTGATTAGGATGATTTTTGATATTCTTCCAAATGGCAGTTGTCTCAACGATGTTACCCTTTTTAACCGTCTTTCGAGATACTGGTTTGCCATGATCATGAACAATTTTCAAATACATACTAATCTGATTACTCGTATAGGGCTTGTTTGGCGATAGGCTCTCAGCGCTCATTAAATTCTGGTAATCATTCTTTGACCATTGTTGATGCTTGAGCTGTTTCAAACGCTGTTGTGCTTGTCGATTTTCTTTTTATTTAAAATCATTCACAAAATAGCAAGTGCCCACAACCATAGCAAAAAACATGACTAATACAATAATTTTTTCTTCATCAAGTACTCCTCCGCTAATGAACGACTGCATAGCATCATTGAATATCGTTTGGATCTGCATTCTTATCATTTTTTTCAATAAAATCAGAAACCGTATCAAAATAAAACCAATGCTCTTGAACAAACGTATCAAAGGCCAAGCTCGCATCATTTTGATTATCATTAATTTTCAGATTTTCAAAAGTATATGATGTGCCAAAACTACTCGTACTTTGTGCTTTATCTAAATAGCTCATTTTTTTGTAATTCGCAATCCATGACTCAAAATCAGCCAGTGTCCATGTTGTAAAGAAAACGTTGGAAGAATTGTTACCATGCATCATATCATTACCTCGCGGAACAGAAAAAACATGACGCATATCAGTCGAATGCTTTGTGCTATTTTCTGACATACTTGACTCTGCGGAACTGATACTGACAAACGAGGAAGTGATATCCTTTTTAGTCTCTCTAGTGCTTATGCCCGTTTTAATCAACAAAGCACTTACTATTATTACTAATACTGCTAAAAAAACGCAGTAAATGTGTGTGTGTTTATTTTTCATAAGTTTTATAAAGAATTGTTCCATACACGACATGAGACAAAGTGTTCATTGTGTTCATTGTCATCATTTACATGATAGTTCATCGATTCCTTTTTTACCTAATTGTAACCAATAGTCGGAAATTTTCCCATCTTTAAGTAAATAAACAGCACTGCCAATTTCTGTGACAGTTTTGATCTATTATTGCAAATCAGAGTTCAATAGTGCTTACCAATAACTATTTGTAACGGCTGGCGTAAATAACAATGAAATATTTCAAACACCACTTGACACTCGCCTACTCTCTCTTTTTCACAGATTGATAATGTCCTTTGTTTCGATATCTTGATAATCCACCAATCACCCGTCATATAGTGAGCAATACCTATTCGTCAAAGCAAGATATATTATCACTTTTTCGGCATGATAACCATCAATCACAATTAATTTTGATTGATCAAGCGTTTATTGAAGAACAGTAAAACAGAAACAATCACTAAGAGCAATGATGATATGACAAATACAAATCGAACACCGAATTGTTCTGACAAAGCACTAACAACTATGGAAGCCATTGAAAATGTCCCTGTGTAAAGAACGGTAAGACTACTAAAAACATTTGGTAATAACTTGTTATCAGTACGAGATTGGATCAATGAAGTTTGTGGAATATCTTTTAATTCACCAAATATGCCAACAAGTCCAGATAAGCACAATAAAATCCACATATTGGAATTGATAGAAACAACAAAGGTAACTAAAGCAACTATTGTAGTACCAGTAATCATCACAGAAAAAGGATTTTTAGCTATGCGTTGACTTAACCTATAACATAGAATACCGCCTAGAACGCCACCAAACATATAGTCTGCATTGATATATCCCCACCAATATTGAGAGGCATTTAGCGTTTTTTGAACAAAGGCAAGAATAATTGACGAAATCCAAACACTGTTTGCGAAGGTATCAAGAATCGAAATGACAGCAGTGAATTTTAAAAGAGGCACGGTATCAATTGTTCGCCATCCCCTCAACAAATTATGCCAAATGCTATTATTTTCTGAGTCTTGTTGATCAATACTGACCGATTGCAACTGTAAAAGTAAAATAATAGATAAAATGGCAAGTGCCAAGCTGAGAACAAGAACACTAGGAACTGAAAGCCAAGATAACAAAATACTGCCACCTGCCCAGCCACCAATACCAAGTATTTGAAACGAAGTATTTAATATGCTATTAGATTTGACTAAATCATTATCCGCCGCGTAATGTGGCAATATTGATTGACTGACAGGTTGTGCAAATCCATCTGAAAAAGCAATAATACTAATAATGACGAACAGACCAAAGATATTTTGTTTAACAAAACCGTTTTTGATATAAAATAATAAACCCGTTAAAAAAACTGTCTTGATAAGCTGGGTACTAACTAAAATATGATTTAGTTTTAACTTATTGGTAAAAAGTGGCGACATGAAACTTGCAATTACCATAGCACAGGTGATAACAGTCGGTACTAATGATGAAGCAATTACTGAATGAGTTAAGTTATAAATTGCACTGATGACGGAAATAATGTATAACGTATCACCAATATTCGCAGCTGATTGACCGAACAATAAGAATAAAAAGTTTTTATTTTTGAGCATGAATATACCTTTTAAATTAAATTGAATTATTAAGTTGTAATAGGTATATGATAACTACATGCCAGTGGTCTCCTTTATTTTTATTGTTAACAATATCCATGCTCAAAAATACTTTTTTTAATCTATCACATTAATGATTGAAATGCAATTACCCTCCATAGCGTCTTTTATGCTTACAAGTCGTGTCACTTTTACACAGCACACTCCAAGCAGACTAAACGATTTAATCACAAATCGTATTGAGAAAGGAGAATAGTTCAAAATAGTAAATTATGATTAGCTCCATTTTCTTAATTAAATATAAAAAACAATAGGTCTCAAAGCAGAATAACCATCTGTTTTGAGACCTATTGGATTAATTGACGACGCTGTGCTTTTCTTAATATTCCTTTGCAACCGTCAAAACTTTTAATGCATAAACGACACAAGTATGCCAGCTATAACCAGAACTAATGCCCCACCAATACGGTTTCCCATTTGAGCAAAAGCAATCAAATTCAACCTATCAGAAGCTGCCAAAACAGCCACATTGCCAGTACCTCCCATACTATTATTAGCTAAACCAGCAGTAATGACTGACTCGACTGGATATAAGCCAAACAATTTACCGAGGAAATAACTTGCCAATGAAATCACAATTATACTCGTTAAGCAAAGTACCACAAACTGCCATGATAATGCACTCAATAGAAGTTTGATATTAACTAACGACATTCCCACTCCTGCCAACAAGGCATGTGTCATGTTCTTAGTAATCACTTGTCCGGACATAATCACGGACTGTTCATAATACTCAGGCAACAAGCCCAAAGCTTTTGTTAATACAATTGACAAAATGATGAAAGCGTACGCATTGATTGATGGAAATAGTGCACTTAAGAGTGTGCCAAATACAAAGAAAGAAACGGATATGATCAAGCCAACACCTATTTGAGTGTAGTCTGGTTTGGGATCTGCTACGACTTGCGCGTCAGCATTTTCAGTCTTCAATAACACACCATGCCCATTTGACTTGCTGTGTAAGAACAGTTTAGAAACAAGGCCGGCACTAATAATAGCCAGTAAATTGCCTAAAATAACTGCGGGGAATAATTTTGATAAAATAATTGCGGCAGAGCTACCAAAGGCGTGAGCATAAATACCTGAAAGTGGCACAATACCAGCGCCAACTCCGCCGGCCATAATAGGTAAACTAGTATACAATACTGCGTGACTAAATCCAACACCAATCAACATACCAACTAAGCCCACTCCGAAGAAAGTGACTGCCATTGACAAAAATGCTACTGGTAAAAATCGTACCGCTGCACTGAGTAGCATTTTACGATTCATTTTAAAAATTGATGATCCTATAAGGGACACAATGTACAGGCCAAGAAAATCCATGCCGTTGATAAATCCTGATGCTGTTTTGACAGTATCACTAGGAACTATATTGAGATAAACCAACACAGCCATCACTAATATTGTAAAGACTGAACCACCACCCAAATAAGATCTAAAAATTGGTAAATGAGCCCCAATATAATAGAATACATGTCCCATAATAACCAAAGCTAGAATGGCCCCAATCATTGTATTGGGTAACTTATGCGTACTAATAGCTACAATCAAAAGAATAGCCATTACAATATAAGCAACCAATCCAATCCCGCTAATTTTAATTTTGTCCACAGCACCTAAAGCACTTTTGAGCTTTGACTTATTGCCGTTTGTTTCTTTTTCGTTTATCATGATTAACTTCTTTCGCTTGTTATTTTATTCACATAAAATGTTAAAAATTTTTAAAAAAATAGACACCAAACTTTTAATCATTTAAGTATTTTTAAGAAAAAAATCTATTTCACTGTTAAAGCGTTCTGCGTCTTCGATTTGCGGAAAGTGCCCTGTATTTTTAATTAAAGTTTTAAAAATATTTATATTGTTCTTTTTTTCACAATAATTACTATAATCACCTGCCCATAATGGTGATTTGTCACCGACAACAAATAATTGAGGAACTGTTATGTTAATAACGGTTGTCCGCCAATCCTGTTTCATATGATCTAATAGTAGTCCGTATCCCAAATCAGCATCAAATGGATGATCTGTTTTAAATCTATTACGAATATTTTTCAATGTTGCTGGCATCTGCTGTTCAGTCAATGGTTGCTGCAAAATTAACGGTGCCAATTCAATAAAATTATCCCAATTAAGGTTTTTTATTCCTGCTTGCCAACCGACATCATTAATTAGTTTTGGTGATTCGTCGACTGTAATTATTTTGCTAACATTTGTTTGTCCAAATATTGTCACATACGCCCAAATCACACTAGCACCCATTGAATGACCAATCAAAATAACATTTTCTAACTTTAAGGTTGTAATCAGTTCGTGTAAATCGGCAGCTAAACGCATGATTTTCATATTTTTGGCTGTATGCGCTGAACACCCATGGCTTCTCCAGTCCAAACAAATAATACGGTACCCATTTTCGGAAAAGTATTTAGATTGAAAATACCACGTCTCTTTGATATCAGAGTAGCCCGGTAAAAATATCATGGTTGGACCATCTCCAACATCACTGTAAGCGAGCCTGACGTGATCGTTTGTCACAATGTAGCTCATACTCATAAAGATCCCACCAATCTTGCTAAGAATATGGTTAAAATTAAGTTATCTGCCGCACCGCCCATGCTAAGGTTTCGTTTAATAAACATTTGATCTAAATCATTGAGAAACTTTAGCCCCTCTGGTGTGTAACTACCACCAATTTGGAAAAACGTCATTGACCAGTGCTGCATGTCTTTTGAAATCGTAGCATCACCGGCCCTTTTGATTAGATTAGTATCATCAATATTACCCGCAATCTTCATCAACGTGTTTAATAGTCGTTGATTTAAGTTACCCTGTTGCTCACAGAGAAATGGCAACGCAAGATTCATCACGATTGGAAAGCCTTTTTCAGCCTCACCACGAACACCCGGAATTTTATATTTAATGAATTGACGTTCTCCTGCTGTTTGTCGATTTTGGCTATTGCGTAAGTTGTTTTTACCTAAATCGTTTTTTACGAGATCTTGAGTCATGTCGCTAATTACTTTTTGAATCGTCAGTAAGTTAGTAATACCTTTCTGTGTTGCATACGCAACTGCCGTTACCATAATTCCTAACGAGAATACAGCACCTTTATGGGTATTGACACCATTCGTCGCTGCAAACATATCCTTTTCAGCCCTTATGCCAGCATTCCTTAATAATGAAAACATCCTAGGTAAATCTGTCCCTTTAAATTGATTACCAATACGATATGCTTCATTTAAATAAGGTTGTAATGCCAATGAGCTATCTATGAATGTAAAAACCGTCATATCTTTGTGCGCGCCATTACTGATTGGATCTACAAGGCCCGGTTTCGGGGCTAACGATACTTCATAAAGCATGCCAGTAAGTGCTGCATTAACAACTTGACTTTGAGTCATTTGTGGCACAATCATTTTTGATTTTTCAAAATTATGAAGCATCTTATTAATCTGAATGTATCCCTCTGCAAGAGAATGATTACCTTCTTTTATGCAAGTTTTGGCATCTTTTCCACACAACAAACACTTTCTTGGGGCAAATCCCAGTTCTTCGCGAGATAATTGCTTATCAGCGTTTTGACACATGACATCTAAATCAAGCAAACGTCCCAGTGGGTGGCTTTCCTCAAAAGTAATCATGATTTGCTTTACTAGTTTCAAACAACCGCTCGTGACAAAAAATATTTCAGGGCCAGTGCTTTGATCTACAAATGATGCTTCTTTAATAATTTGAAGATCTTTGAAAACTGGGTTCAAGTCATTAATTATGTTTTGGAATACTGACTGTAATTTTGGTGACGTTTTGATAGGTCCCGGCAAGTTAAGCTTGACACTAGTGATGACAGCTGTTGGGAAACTTGCCATTAACTGTTTTTGGTATTTTTCGCGCCATTCTCTATTATCAAGAACTTGCATTAAGTTAAGGCGTTCTCCACCTTCAAAATAGTCCATTCGTTTTTCCTTCTGCTTTTATTTGCTATGTACGCGAATCAAATATGATTCGCTTTTCGCCAATAAAATACGCAATCACTTAATCTGCGACTTCTTTGATAACATCAATGACTGAACCATCACGATATTCTGCCACAGCTACTACACGATCTGTAAATTTGAGGGGTGCTGGTTGGCCAACAATTTTTTCAGCCTTTTGTTGCAACTCTTCAATACTGTAAATTGGCAATCCTGGCACTTGCTTTAGCTGTTCTACCAAATCCGTTCTTTTAGGATTAATCGCAATACCAACCTCTGTGACCACAACATCAATTGAATCTCCGGGGGTGATAACAGTATTAACTTTAGGAACAATCGTCGCAATTCTGCCTCGAACTAAGGGTGCAGAAATAATAGTCAATTTGGCAGTTGCAGCGTCTTGATGTCCACCAATTGCACCTCGGATAACGCCATCAGAACCTGACATGACATTGACATTAAAGTTAGTATCAACTTCTAAGGCCGACAAAATAGCAACATCTAATTTATCAACCATTGCGCCTTTGTTAGCAGGATCGGCATACCAAGAAGCATCAATTTCTTGCTGATTAGGACTTAGCTTCATAGAGCTTGCGGCACCTTTATCAAAGTCTTGTACGTCCATTACACGATTAACTAGGCCTTCATTTAAAAGATCAACAGTAGGTTTAGTGATACCACCCAATGCAAATGAAGCCTTGATGTTTTGGGCCACCATTGCCTCTCTCAAGAATCTAGTTACAGCAAGTGCAGCACCACCTGATCCTGTTTGAAATGAGAAATCATTCTTGAAATACTTAGAATTAACAATAACGTCATTAACCGTTTTTGCTATCTTTAGTTCCTTTGGATCTTTTGTAAATCTTGTCGCACCTGATCCAATTTTGTCGGGATCACCTACTTTATCTACCTTAACGACATAGTCAACCTGAGTCTGCTTAATTGAAGCGGGTGTGTTGGGGTAAGGCATAATCGTATCTGTAATCAAAACTAGTTTATCCGCATACTGCGCATCAATTAGTGCATATCCTAGTGATCCAAAAGCAGCGTCACCATTCATACCGTTAGCATTACCCATTTCGTCTGAATTAGGTACACCTAGAAATGCAACATCAATTTTGATTTCACCAGATTCAATTGCACGTGCACGTGCGCCGTGAGAACGGAAGATAACTGGATTTTTGAGAATACCATGTGATACCGCATCACCAAGTGTGCCACGCATACCAGAAGAAGTGATATTAGTGACAACACCCTTTTTAATTGCTTCAATCACAATATCATTCATAACATTTGTTAAAGAAGAAGGCGCTAATGTAAGATTTTGATAGCCCATGTCAATAATTTTTCTCATGACTTTGTTAAAGACAAAGTCACCTTCTCGAAAGTGATGATGAAATGAAATTGTCATGCCATCTTTTAAAGTATTTGACAAGACATCATCAATTGAACTTTGAACTTTACTTTCTCCAGTAGTGGCTCGCACCTTAGGACCAACTCTTTGAATCTCAGGATTGCCATAATTTGTGCTTTCAAACACACTATCATCTAATTGTTCCAAAATAGCATCAGGAACGTCGATATTTACTTTATTTTTCAATGTAATTTCCCTCCGAATCTACTAAATGATTGGCGTTAGCTAGTTTCATCACACGTTGTGCACGCAAGACAACTGGTCTATCAACCATCTGCCCGTTCATTGATATAACACCAGAACCCTTTTGTTTGGCTTCTTCAATAGCAGCAATAACATTTTGCGCGTTGTTAATTTCTTTTTCTGTTGGCGCATAAACTTTATTTACCATCTCAATTTGACGGGGGTTAATCAATGATTTACCGTCAAATCCCAATTGATGAATTAACTGAGTTTCTCGATAAAATCCTTCTTCATCATTCAAATTGGTAAACACAGTGTCAAATGCTGCGATACCGGCGGCACGTGCAGCATGTAAGATAACATTACGTGCATACAAGAGTTCTTGGCCATCAGGATAACGATGTGTTTTCATATCAGTTGTATAGTCTTCGGCTGATAAAGCGATACCAATCATACGGTCAGAAGCATTAGCAATTTCAACCGCATTAACGACACCAAGCGCCGATTCAATAGCTGCCATCATATGTGTTGTGCCAACTGGACGACCAAACTCTTTTTCCGCGTCGGTGATTAGACTTTCCAATTCATGCATCATCGCTGCCGTTTCAACTTTAGGCAATCTAATAACGTCAATACCAGCTTTCACCATTGCTTTAATATCATTTTTATAAAACGGTGTATCTAGTCCATTGATACGCACGACTAATTCTGAAGAACCATAGTCTACTGTTTGAAGCGCTTCATAAACCAGATAACGTGCTGAATCTTTCTCAGCCAAAGAAACTGCATCTTCCAAATCAAACATGATAGAGTCAGCTCCAAAAATTCCTGCATCTTTAACCATAGCTGGGTTATTACCAGGAACAAACATCATTGTGCGACGTAATCGTTCGTTATTCATTACAAAACCTCCCAATTTGGTTGATCAACAGCATCTAAAGCTCTTTGAATCGCCGTAAGGGTACGTGCCTTGATAACCATGTCCAATGCCCCTTTATCAACAACTTTCACCACAGCATTTTCTATGCCATACAATCCCAATGTTTCTTTAATTGTTGATTTAATATCATCGGCAAATTGTTTTGCCACATCAGAAACCAAATCAAATTCCACTCCAACTGTCCCTTTGCTTAACATGATTTGAACATCGGAAGATTCTAATGTTCCCGCAATGGCTGTTTTTTTAATTTCCATTAATATTTTGTCCCTTTCTAATACGTTGTTGCAATTCTAGTAAGTTATTTGAAATAAAATGCTGTGTCGTTTCAGGCACCATTCTTTGCCATACTGTTTCATCTCCTTTAGCAATTGCTTCACGGACGGTGCGTGCCGATATAACACCCAGATCACCCGTCGCTAGTTTCCTCTGAATAACATGAACTTCAATTTGCGGATTTAATTCAGAAATTAACTTTTGATTGTACAAGTTTGTGGTGTGTGATAGCGGTTCACTGCCAACATATCGACTAGTTATGCCTAAAACTGAAGCAATTTTATATTTAAACAATCTGACATCTATTGTTGTTTGATAATCAATGGCAGAATCGTTATGTTTTAGAAAATACGCAGGAAACGTCAGATAACTAATGATATAAGCACCACCATTAACCACAATGACGTTGGATAAGTCTTGCACACCTGACTTGACGAGCGCAATACGCTCATCGGTATGAAATAACGAAGCTTCTTGATTTAATACAAACACATAGACCAGTTCATTATCTCGGGATGCCTCTTCAATTAGGAAACGATGACCGTTTGTAAATGGATTGGCATTTATAACAACACTGGCTACTTTATCAATAGGTGTTTTGGGACGCGGAATTGTTGACAAGTATTCCTTAATATCTGGCAATCCTTTTTCCAGCAAAATTCCTTGTTCACATTCAGCCAACGTTTTGAACCCAATGTATTCAAAACTTTTTTGGTAAATTGGTTTGGTGAAAACAAATTGATGAAAACGTCCCTCAACGGCCATAAAGTTTTCTAGTTTTGTCATGAGTTGATTAAAGAGTGTACTGTGACCCGATATTGTTGTTTCTTGCACTGCAACGTACTTAATCACGTCCCCAGCAATCGAACCAGTCCCAACAATTTCCTCGTTTTCATACACCGCGATTGTGATATCTAAAGGATTTAACTCACTATCATCAAAATTTTTGATGCCACAAGCCATTAAAAAATTTTGCCAACCACGTCGTACTGACTTATCCTTTAAATCTATTGTTTTAATTTCATTTGACATCATATCGTTTTAAGCGTGCTGTTTAGCATAATCAACTACTGCTGTTTCTACCGAGTTCACAACGTCATTATCAAAGACAGCTGGTACAATATGGGTGGCATCTGGATCACTAATCATGTTTGCCAAAGCACGTGCAACATTAAGTTGAAGTGCCATGTCAACGTGTTTAATACCACTTTCCAGCAATCCTTTAAACAAACCAGGAAATACAAGTACATTGTTGACTTGGTTTGGCCATTGTGACGAACCAGTAGCAATAACTGCTGCACCAGCTTTTTTAGCATCATCAGGTGAAATTTCTGGTACAGGATTTGCTAATGCAAAAATGATAGGATTCTCGTTCATCCGAGCTACTTGTTTTCCGCTGAAAACATTGGCATCTGACAAACCAATAAATACATCTTGATTTGCAATAACATCGTCTAATGATTTGCCATCTACTTGAGTAACCTCACGTACAAGCTCTTGCTGGTAACTGTTTGAATTTGCGTCGCCCAAATTAATAACGCCGTTAATGTCTACCAATGTAATATTAGAAATACCAGCCGCAATCAAAATTTTTGTTGTTGCCACACCTGCAGCACCAATACCGTTAACAACAATTTTCAAATCATGAACATTTTTACCAACAACTTTTGCCGCATTAATAATACCCGCTAATACAACAATTGCTGTTCCTGTCTGATCATCGTGATAAACCGGTATGTCAAGTTCATGGCTCAAACGTCGTTCAATTTCGAACACCTTAGGTGCCGAAATGTCTTCCAAATGAATACCAGCAAACGATGGTGCAATAGCTTTAACTGTATCAACGAATTGATCAACACTCATTTGATTCAACGCCATGGGTAAAGCGTCAACATTTGCAAAATTTTTGTAGATTAATGCTTTACCTTCCACAATTGGCAAGCCAGCTGCTGGCCCAATATTGCCTAAACCAAGAACAGCAGATCCATCTGTAATAACTGGAATTAGTTTCCCACTCATTGTGTAATCGCGTTTTTTTGACGTATCTTTAGCAATGAGTTTCGCTAGTCCAGCAACGCCTGGTGTGTATGCTTCACTTAAATCAGTTGGTGTGGTGATATCAAAACAAGATTCAATATCGAGTACACCTGTATGTGCTTGATGAACTGAAAGCACTTCATCCATATTTACCATAAATAACTCCTTTTTCTTTTTCAGTTATTACAAAACGCATAACTGATAACAAACTCATTCTATGGTTGTCATTCTAAAAAGTCAACTGTTTTTTTAAAATATTTAAAATAAATTTTGTTTAGATTTTTTATTTTTAAATATTTAAAAACGATTTAGTTTTTTTAAATTAATATTTTTAAAATCATTTATTTTTTTTGAAATAATTTGATATTTTTATAAATTATTTGTACAATTTGTAAAGATAACAAATGGAGGCATTCGTCATGCTCGAAAGAACAATACTTTCCCAAATTGCTGAGGATTATTATTTAAACAAATTGCCGTTCGGTGATATTTCAAAAAAATACAACATTAGTCGTTATTTAGTTAATAAATACCTTAATGAAGCGGTTAAAGTTGGAATTGTTAAGATCGAAATCACTGAAAATTCTAATCGTAATCCGCAGATTGAGCATATTTTGCGCGACAAGTTCAAAGACATCAATTTTTATGTGGTTCAAGATGACATTAACAATATAACAACATCCGAGCACCTTGCTAATTTTGCCGCTACCTACGTTGATGAGGTTCTACAAGATAATAATAAAATTGTTGGTTTAACATGGGGCGAAACCATCTACACCATGATTGATAGTTTAAAAAACAGACCGCTTGAGCGTGTTAAATTCACACAGTTTTTGGGAGAAAACATGAAGTATAATTCAACCGCCGGCTCAATGAGAATGGTTGAAAGAGCCGCAAAAAAAGTTTCTGGTGAATTTTTAACCTTACCAGCACCGTTGTACATTTTAAACGACAGTGTTCGAAATGGTTTGTACTCAGAGCCTTCTTTACAAAATACCATTGCGGTCGCCGATAATATGGATGCGTTGATTACCGGTGTTGGCACAATATTATCACTTGATTCTATTCCAATTTGGAAGCAAAATTTGAATGCAATTTTTTCTACTGTTAATACTCAAGAAATTGCTGGCTTGATTTATGGTCGCCCTTACGATATTAATGGTCGTTTTTTAAATCTTGAAGCCGATAAAGTGTTGGGTCTTAGCATTGACCAAATATTGAAGGTCCCAAAAAGAATTTGCTTGGTGAGAGGAAAATCAAAATATAAGCCAGTTATTGGTGCAATCAAAGGCAAATTAATTACCGACGTCATCATGACGGAAGGTATGGCGTATAAAATTTTGAATGAAACATCCTAAATTCAAGTTGCAAACTAAATTGCTACGAATCATGATCCAATCTTCGCGCCAGTGTTACATTTCGATGGCAATGCGTTTTCATTTGTTATAGCTAAGTAGGTTGAACAATGTCTTGGATTAACTGGCGCTTTTTTTGTGCTACAGTTGCTCACTTTCATTTCTGAATTCTCATGAAAGTACTTTAATTATTATCAAAAAAGCAATCTTCAATGTTTAAGAAACAAAGAAGATTGCTTTTAATGTGCTATCAACTAATTGCACATTGTCATTAAATTACTAACAAATTGTAAATAAAAAAGAAGTTAAATTTTTTAAAAAAAGTATTTTTTGGAAGAATCAGCTGCTACTTAATGTTAGTTCGTAGCGTCATTTTTCATGAGATAACGGTAAGTTCCAAAGCCAAATGCAACTGCAACGATTGGCACGCCAATTAATATAACCCATAATGCGGTTGATTTAGAAATCGGTTGTGTTAACAAATCAGCAAAACCCGGAATTCGGCTACCAATACCCAGTAGCGTATCAAGTACAATCAAAACATAAATAGTAATAAGAAAAGGCATCCGTTTACGCTCAACTAGGAAAATGGTTGTTGTGATAACAAATAAAATTAGGATAGTACCAATACCCCACCAACCCGGTAAACTCAAAGAAAGTGGTGTTTTCAGGAAAACACTTCCTATGATCAGGCCAACAAAAATCAAAGCACAAGCAGTGTAACTAGTATATTTTTTGAATTTACTTTTTTGATATGTTTCTTGCCCTATCAACCATAAAACGCCTAGAGACCAAATGAAACCAAGTACGCCAGTTATCATTAAATTACCAAGGTCAAATTTTGCTGAAGGTATTGCCATGCTGGGAATGGTAAAGAAGAGAACATAACCAAACAAGATATAGCAAGCTAGTTTGAAAGTTTCAAAAAAAGATTTGGGTAATGTTTGCAATATTTCATCAGCCAAGGCTTGTGGATTTTTACCAAAATAGCTTTCGGCAGATTGTCCATTACTTTGAGCGTCAATTAAGTCGTGCAGCATGTCTAACATGAGTTGCTCTACATCTCTTTCTCTATTAAACATTGATTTGCCGCGGATATAGGTTAGCAAATCTTCATAGTATTGTTTGTTTGCTGAATTTAATTTTTCCCGTAACTGATTGTTTCTATTAATCAAATTATCGTTGTTCATGAATCATTCCTTCTTTCATTTATTAAATCATTGACATTGAGTGACAGCGTATCCCATTTATTTAGAAATGTTTGTCGAGCTTGTTTACCATTGGCCGTTATATGGTAATATTTGCGTTGTGGTCCATCTTTCGACGGTTGCATTTTACCTATAATCAGACCTTTTTTTTCCATACTCATCAATAATGGATAGATTGTGCCCTTTGGCACATCAGCAAATCCATATCTTGAAAGTTCTTGACTGATTGCATAACCATAATAAGGTCGCTGATTAATTAGAATCAACAAACAACCTTGCAGAATACCTTTAAGCATTTGACTGGAAATATCATTTTGCGGCAAGTGATCACCCCTTCTCCTCTATTATGTATTGCAAACTAGTAGTGTAACACAAATCACTAGCTTGTAAAGCAAAATAGTAATAATAAATACATTAACGACAACATTAGATTAAATCTGCCTATACACAACAATACGATTACCTACCAATAACGCCAAAAAAGTAAGGTGACTTCATTATGTCACCTTACTTTTTAAAATGAATGTTACTAAATTACTATTAACACATTCAACTAAAATCACCCCAGAAAGTGATTAATTTTGTCAAAAGCAATTTGTTTATTGCCAACTTGACAGTGCCTCTCCCCACCACTTGCCTGATCAAATAGATAGGTGGTAACCGATTTGGCATTTATTAATGACTTGGCTACGTCATCAACTGTTTTTGATGGCACATACATATCATGATCACCCGCTAATAATAAGACATCTTGTGTAATCTTGTCCTCGATACCAGCCATTGTAAACTTTGAAATAGCTTTGATTAAATCCGATGGCTTTTTTGTATGCATCACTTCATTGCCTTTTTGAATTTTAAAGGCCATATCCACATCGTTTTGCGTTGCCGCCATGATTTTACGATTAACTAGGGCTGCAATCACTGGATTGTTGATTTTATGGACTGCATTCACTGCCTTATCAGGTAATTTCATTGTCAAAGAATCCATCATACTATAATAGACATCAAAGGCGATCACTTTTTTAATTCTAGGTTCAAACGCAGCGGCCCGCATTGACAGATAACCACCTAAGGACATCCCCATCAAGTCAGCTTCCTCAATGTTATAATAATCAAGAACAGCCTTAACAGGAAGCTCCCATTGGTAAGTCATTGGCAAACCAGATTTTAGCGACATCCCCTGACCTGGCCCTTCAAATAATACAAAATTGTATGACTTTAATGCTCCGATACAATGAGTCAATACCAAACGGATCAATTCCTCCAAGTAAGAATCAAAGCCACCGTGAAAGACCAAAGTTTTTGTAGCACCCACCTGACGGATAATTGCAACTGGTATTTTACCATGTTGATAAGGTATTTGGTCAAACTCAATTTGAGATTTATCAATGGATTGATAATAATTTGACTTAAACAATGAGTAAGTTTGTGCTTTAATTGGATCATCTTCGCCGACAAAAAAATCTGCAAGTTGGTAGTAAGCAGAAGACAGTGCGTACTGCTTTGCATCATTAGCTTTCTGTCCTAATGCCATCCAAACCGAAATCCAGCTTTTAACATCAGTAATGTGCTTTGCAGCAGCATAGACATCAGCCTGAACCGTTTCATTTTCATAAAAAGGTTCAATGAATCGGTTGATTTGAAAATTGAATTGTTCGTCTGTATGATAATTCTGATACATATTGTATCCTCCTTTTCCTAAATACTACGATAACGAACTATTTAGATAAAAACGAGTTACAATCACGGGCAAATTGTTACATTCCCACCATTTTTGAAAGGATAAACGCTACTATGACAACTAGATTTGAAATCACTAACCAAGAAATTCAAACTGCCTTTTTAAATGTACTCAAGTCAACTGATTTTTCTAAATTAACCATCAATCAAATTTGTGACGAGGCTGGTATTAGTCGTATTACTTTTTATCGGCACTACGCTGACAAATACGATTTACTCTCCGCGATTAATACTACCCAAATCAACACGCTGAAAAAGTATATTCAAAATAGACTGCATCAAAAAGATATTTCAAATGCCCTATTACAAATGACCGAATTTCTTGAGCATGATGCTGAAATAATGAAGCGACTCTTTGAAATAAAACATATTAACCATCAAGACAGTTTAGAATATAAACTCAAAAACTTGTTGTATGACGAATTCTATGATTACATGCTTCAAGAACAGCAAATTGATATCATCAAAGGCATGCCAGTAGCCTATTTTTCAGAATTATATGCTGCTAATGCAACGATTTTTATCAAATATAGTCTTGATAAAGGACCAAATCCACAACTGATTACCTCTTTGAATCAATTGCAAAAATTTGTATTTGAGTTCTTAAAATCAGATTAGGCCGTTATTGATAATAGTAAGAAAAAAAATCGTAGTAAAAACTACGACCTTAGCAATTATGCAACTTAACTAATCTAATGATTGCAAATTATATCGTTCAACTAAGCTAATCAATGTACTAGCATAGGTTGGTGCAGTCGCATACCCTGCTGCTTGTAAGCCATTAGCCATCGCCACATAATTTTTGGCATTAATCACCCCGTTAGCAGCGTAGCGACTATTCGTCAATAAGAAATTCGTGTGGTCCTGAAACGAAGCCATCTGTGAACTATATGATCTAAATGGCGCCAAGACTGTCACCCACTTGCCATTCACATATTCAGACGTGTTCATGTTTACAATTGAACCTTGCCAGCCAGTCCCTTGCTTAATGCCAAATAAGTTATAATATGGTGCTGAAGCTAAAGTTGATTGCCCCCAGCCACTTTCAAGAATTGCCTGTGCCACTGTAACCGAGGCTAATACACCTGTCCCAGCTGTGGCAGCTTTTGCATCAGCCACAGCAGTATTTAGCCAAGCAGCTTGGGTAGCGCTCAATCCAGTAGTTAAAATACTTCCCCCTGTTGACGTTGCTAAATTTGTAGTATTAGGAGTAGTAGTGGTAGCTGTTGTTGTAGCAGTTTTTAATACTTGCCCGACATAAATTGTACTTGACAAATTCAAGCCATTTAAAGACAACAATGTATTAATATTTACTCCTAATTTCGCAGCAATGGCATAAAGTGTATCGCCAGAATTAACCTTATAACTACCGGTTGTTGTCGTTGTACTGGTACTGGTAGTTGTTGTTGCCTTAGAAGTAGTGGTTGATGATTGATTAGCACTCGTAGTAGTTTGGGAAACTTTCAAAACCTGCCCAATACGAATCGCATTGACATTGCTTATTTGATTTAAACTAGCAATTTGCGTAAGGCTCATATTATAGTTTGCAGCTATTTTAGAAAGTGTATCACCCGATTTAACTGTATAGGACGCTGTATTACTAGTACCAGTAGTTGTATTACTAGTACTAGTTGACGCGCTTGTTGCAGACTGAGCTGCGGTAGTTGTTTGCGTCACTTTTAGGACTTGACCGACCTTGATCATGTTCACATTTGTTATGTTGTTTAGCGAAGCCAACTGTGCTACCGTCATTTTATTTGAACTAGCAATTTTGGAAAGTGTATCACCTGATTTAACTGTGTAAGTGCCTGTGTTAACCGACACTTTACTAGTGGTAATATTCGTCGCACTACTTTGGCTAGTCGTTGCACTTGTACCAGCTACTTTTAGAATTTGACCAACACGAATAACATTAACATTACTTATTTGATTTAAAGTAGCAATCTGAGATACGCTCATACCATAGCTTGTGGCAATCTTTGATAATGAATCACCAGATTTAACCGTATATGTATTACTAGATTTTGTCGAAACTGTGGTTGATGCAGTCGTGCTAGATGTGGCTGATTTATCTAATATTAACTTTTGCCCAGAATAAATAGTGTTTGAACTCAAATGATTTGTTAGCTTAATCTCATTAACACTTAAATTATTTTTTAATGCAATGGCATATAAGGTATCACCCGTTTTGACATTATACGTTGTACTAGCAGAAACCTCAATTACCTGTCCACTAACAACTGAGGCCGCAACAGCACTTACTAACAAAGATTTTTTCATACATTCTTTCTCACTTTCAAGATCACTGGATAATTAAATTATAACACATTTGATAAGAATGTTAAGAATTAATTAAGATTATAAACGACATTTTTGCTAACATTATAACTATAAACTGTCAAAAAAAAGCAAATCAGCATTAACTGATTCACTAAATTTGTCACATTCCTGCTATCTATTATGTCAATGATTGATGAATACATTACCATAGTGTGCCTGCCAAACCTAATTCTATTTTAAGATGATTATTTCGTTGTGAACATTTGTTTCTGCGCAGTAAGCGTTTTGTAGATACCCCCAAAGAATAATCCTACCGTAAATCCAGAAATAATACCGTAAAAAATATTAAATTGCATTTGGTTATACAAAGCCGGGTGCATCGCCGTTAAAACATTCAAAAAATATTTTACGAAAAAGTTTGATAGCATGATCGTGATTGGCAATTTACTCCCCGCTTGGATTAACTGCCCATTCTCGACATAAAATTTGCGATTCATATATAATAAATAGCTTAACAAGAATCCTGGAAGCAATGATACAATATAAAATCCCAAAATCACATCAGGATCTGCAAACTTTGTCACTACTGTATTTAATCCCCACACAATGAAAATTAGTGGCATAATAACTGACTTTCCCAAAGAACTAGGACCATCATGCATTAATGCAGTTCCTCGTTTAACAAGTATGATTAGCACCACCCAAACCCAGAAAGGTGTGTTGTGAATTATTTGAAAAATAATTTCTAAAATATTTGCCATGATAAAAACTCCTTTTGATCGTTTCAAGATTTCCAAAAGCGATTTGTTCAATTTTTTGATCGTATACCTTTAGATTGTTTTACTTGAACACTGACTATCATAGTTGAAAAAAGTTTGCTGATGTTCATTTGCTGGTTAAGTGGTTCGAAAGCAACGATGAGCGGTTCGTGACGGAAGATAAGTGACTGTTCTAATTAACTCAATTAAAATAAAAAATCTCTGATGGCAACCAGAAAATTAGTCCATATTTCTGGTTAACATCAGAGAATGTCAAAAAAATAAAATATTTATAAAGATGATTTCCTAGATACTAATTGATCGTATGAAACCAATTTCATGCACTTTGTTTCATCCATTTCAAAAATTGATAAAGAAGCATTGTCAGGATTTTGATGATAAGTGCCCGTAACACGTGTTGCCAATTTTCTAATGAGGGCACCGTGGGTTATAATCAAAATTTTGTCACCATCATGCGCTTTCGAATAAACATAATTGAATCCCTGATCCACTCTTTTCCAAAATTCTGAAGCATTCTCAGCTTCATGAGTTGGATCAACTAATTTGAATTGATTCATAATGTCATCTTCAGATTTGAATTTAGCTAGTTCACTATCATTGACAACCGATGACAACAGTTTATCATCATCCTCAAAAAGCTGTGATAGCATGTTGAGATGGTCACCTTCAAATGAGCCAAAGAATTGTTCTCTAAAGTTAGGCACTATTTCTAACTCATCCATCATCTTGTCATGCCTAACAGATAATACTATATCTGCCGTTCCCTTGGCGCGACCTAAATCACTGCTATAAACTTTTGAAAACGGTAAATTTTTTAGACCGTCACCTAAAATAGCTGCTTGATTGACACCAGCTTTAGTAAGTAACGAGTCAGACCAGCCTTGAATTTTTTGACAGGTATTAAAATATGTCTCACCATGTCTAACTAAGTATAATTTAATGTTTTGTGTCATGATTACTAACCACGGCAATTTCTAATCTGCATGGCATGAACAAAATCGTCCGTAAACACGCCTGCCACGCCAAGATCAATTAATTTAGCAAGCTCGCCGTCTTCATTTACAGTCCAAACCCGCTGTATAACATCACCGTCTTGCACGCCTTCAAGACCTGGATGTAAAGCATTTAAATGATGCACTTGCATGAAATGGGAAAAATCATTTACTGGTTGCTCACTTAAATAAGCTAAATTTAAGGTTTGATCAATGGCATACAGTCGATCTAAAGTGTCAATGTTAAAGGACGAAAAAATCACCGGTTGGTCAAAGTGGAAATGAGGGATTGTATTCAAAACAATTTTTTCAATACCTGAATAGTCAAAGTTATCCGTTTTTAATTCAATATTCAACTGTATTTGTGTATCACTAAACACTGCTAAAACGTCATCAAGCGTCGGGATGCCTTCATTTTCTTGCACTAATTGCTGTTCACGATTCACATCATTGATTAGTTGAAAGCTTTTTAATTCCTCATAGTTAAAATCTTTGATGTATCCTGATCCATTTGTCGTTCGATCTATTTTTTCATCGTGCATGATAACAGGTATGAGATCTTTGGTTAAATGCACGTCAAACTCTACTGCCTCACCATGGTCTGCCAAATACTTGAATCCTGACATGCTGTTCTCAATGTATTTTTCAGGAATACCACGATGACCAAAAACTGTCGTCGTCATTCTTTATTCACCTGCTTGCTCATTAGCTTGTTTGATATCAGATGTGGTTTGTTTTTCTGCTTTGCTGAGTTCTGAATCAACATCCTTACCATTAATCACATTTTCCATTGCGTTTTGGGTGTTAACACGCTCCTTTGGCATAGCAGTGATCAATGCGCCTTTACTTGCTGCATTAATTTTTGTAGCTTTCAATTGGTTGACTGGTGCCGCTAAAATAGGTGTCTCTTTGAAGGCATCTTTCAATTGTTTTGTGTCATATGATTTAGTGTTAACCGCAAAGTAACCAGTGTCGATAGACCATTGTGCCTGTTCTTTAGCTGATGTCGCAAACTTCAAAAATTCAAAAGCACCTTTCTGAACCTTAGTAGATTTTCCTTTTGACATCCAGATACTTG
Source organism: Leuconostoc sp. S50 (assembly GCF_016624925.1). Lineage (NCBI taxonomy): Bacteria > Bacillati > Bacillota > Bacilli > Lactobacillales > Lactobacillaceae > Leuconostoc > Leuconostoc sp. S50. The sequence continues at coordinate 26,997 of NZ_JACVUE010000006.1, forward strand.
CTCCACCAATTACAACACCATTAGCTTTTGTACCTTCTGGTCTTGGTAAATAGGTCACACCAACATTGAACTTAGCATCTTTTTTGATGTTGCCAAGAGATGCTGATGAATTCATAAACATATCAATTTGCCCAGATGTAAAGGCTGATAACTCAGTATCACCTGCGTTTGCACCTGTACCGTAATCAACTAATGTACCAGCACTTGCATTAGTCTTGATCCAGTTCATAATATTTTTTCCGGCTTTATTATTGAAAGTTGCTTTAGTAGCGGTCTTTTTACGACCGTTGCCATTATTAACAAGTGTCTGGTTTTGATTGGCTAGTAATTCTTCAAAAGTCCACCCATAAGGTAGAATAGACAACTTCGCACTACCGGTCTTCTCTTTCAACTTTTTGGCCGCAGCAGTGACTTGTTCATACGTCGGACTAGTTGGTAGATCATCAATTCCAGCTGCCTTGAAGGCATCTTTGTTGTAATACAATACTGGCGCACTTGAATTAAAAGGCATTGAATATAACTTACCATTGATAGTATAGTAGTTCAAAATATTTTTTCTAAGATTTTTTGTACTATATTTATATTTTTTAATGAGCGTCTGCATTGGCTCAATCATGCCCGAAGTAGAGAGTTGTTTCGTAGAAATTTCGTTCGATTGAAACAAATCAGGTGCTTTACTGGTACCACCCACGGATAAAAACTTTGGAAGGGCTTCAACATATTGCCCCTGAAATTCTGGTGTCACCTTGTATTTTGTCTGTGAAGCGTTAAAATCATTCACAATGCGCTCAATGGCTTGTTGATTCTGACCCGTCATAGAATGCCAAAAGACAATATTTTGACGTTTTGAATCAGCAGCATGCACCTGAACCATTGGAACAACAGCACTCAAACCAATTGTGGTCAACGCAACGTATTTGGCTACATTTTTAAACATTATTTTTCTCCTATTCTCATTCTCGTTCAACTAAAACCTAAAACAAACTTTATTTGATAACACCATTTGTCAAACCTTTTTTAAAGTATTTTTGCCCTAAAAAGATGATTAACAATGTTGGAATAACAGACACTATTGTTGCTGCCATAATTAATCCCCAATTGCTGGCGGTATCTTGTGATCGCAATTGTCTTAATCCAATTTGCACAGTTCTCACATTATCATTAGTTGTGGCGATCAATGGCCACAAATACATATTCCAATTAGTCAAAAAACTATATAAAGCAAAAGTAATAATGCTAACTTTTGTATAAGGCATGACTACCCGTGTTGCAAATTGAAAATGGCTCAGCCCCTCAATGTCACTTAATTGCTTTAATGCTGTTGGAATTTGTTCAAAGCTCGTCTTCATCATAAAGGTACCAAAAGCTGACGCTAAGAAGGGTAATCCTATTGCAGCGTAAGTATTTAACAAATTCAAATCACGCATTGTTGCAAAATTAGGAATAATTTGAGCCTCAAACGGCAACATCATTGTACTTAAGAATAAAATAAATGCCGCCTTTTTGAATCTAAATTCCAAAAATACAAACGCATACGCAGCCATGATTGATAATATAACTTGACCAATCATAACCGAACCTGAAATGATAAAACTATGCCATAGAAACTTTGTCATCGATGTGCTTGTAAACACTTTGACATAGTTCGCAAATTCTAAGTGATCAGGTAACAAATGTCCTTGTGCAATTGACTGACTAGATGACAAACTTAGAGAAATACCCACAAATAATGGCAATAATAATAATAGTGTTAGCACAATAAGTGTTGCTAAACGAAAACCCTTTTTAACGTTACTCGTTTGCATAATTTGCTCCTTTTCTGTTTTTCACGTAAAACTGAATCATAGTAAAGAGCATGATAATAATTGTCAAAATAACTGACTGTGCGCTGGCACGACCAACGCTATGATTAACAAACGCGTCTTGATAAATAGCATATACTAACAAGTTAGTATGATAATCAGGACCGCCAGATGTCAAAATATCAACCTGACCAAACGTTTGAAAAGCGTTAATTAAAGTAACTACCGTAACGAAAAAAATAGTTGGGCTGGTTGCCGGAATCGTGATTTTTCGTAATCTCATTAGCCATGATGCACCATCTAAATCAGCTACTTGATACAAATCCTGAGGTATGGCTTGGATTGCACCGAGCAAAATCAGGAATGCAAATCCAAGATTCATCCAAACGGTCGTACCAATAATGGCCACTAATGACCATGTTGGATCAGATAAAAAATTGATTTGTGGTAAGTGTAAAAATGTCAATATTTTACTGAACATACCAATTTGTGGGTTAAACATAAATAACCAAAGTATTGATGCTACTGTTACCGAAACACCCATAGTTGACGAAAACATTGTTCTAAACACAGCGATACCCATAATTTTTTGACTTGCACTCATTGCCATCAAATATGCCAGCACTAGCGTCAATAGTGTTGAAAAGAAGACAAAAATAAGTGTAATCGTAAAGGACGTCATAAAACTATCAGATGTAAACAAATTTGAAAAATTTTTAAATCCAATAAATTTAATTGGATTACCCATTAAATCTGTTAATTGTGTACTTAAGAAAAATGTTTTTAACATTGGATAGAAAACAAAAATACCCAGAATGATAAATGATGGCAGTAACAATAACCAGCCTAATACTAATTGGTTACGAAATTTCAAATTGCTTGTTTTTTTCATAATATATTAATCCAACTTTGTAAAACGAAATATCTAAATTACTGCCGATACTGATTTTCCAGTATTAAGCAGTTGACCACTCGGCGTGAATAGTAGTGCTCTATCTATCAAAACATTGAAAGACACTACATCCCCCAAAGTCAAGTCCAGTTGTTCGCTAACTTTGATTCTCACGGATTGATTTTGCCCAATGTTTACTTCAATGTTGGTCCCATCACCTAACGGTTCTATATGAGTCAGCTCTCCTCGCAAAGCACCATTTTCACTGATGACAATATTTTCAGGCCGAACGCCCAATATATATTGACCCTCATCAATATCAACATTGGTTGGCATCTCAAACTGGTCGTTTAAGTGAAAGCTATTTTGTCTCATTTTCACGTCTAATAAATTAATGGAGGGCGATCCGAAAAAATCAGCAACAAAAGTATTAGCTGGCGCATTATAAAGTTCTAACGGCGAACCAATTTGTTCGATTTTACCTTTGTTCAGAACCATTACTTGATCGCCCATTGTCATTGCTTCAGTTTGATCGTGTGTGACATAAATAACAGTGATACCCAGTTGTTGCTGTAAAGCCCTTATTTCTTTTCTCATCTCTGCGCGAAGTTTTGCATCCAAATTTGACAATGGTTCATCCATTAAAATAATTTGTGCATCTGAAACCAGTGCACGAGCTAAAGAAACACGCTGCCGTTGGCCACCGGATAAGTTGCCCGGTTTTTTATTTTTATATTCTTCTAAATGAACTAGATTTAAAACATCATTTAATTTTTGTTGTTGAATATCTTTTGCAGTATGTCTAGCCGCCAAGCCAAAGACAATATTCTCAGCCACCGTAAGATTAGGCATTAACGCATAGTTTTGAAAAACCATTGATAAATTACGGTCTTTTGGCGGTAACTGAGTGACATCTTTTTCATTAATCACAACAGCACCATCGTTTATCGGAATAAACCCTGCAATAGCATTCAAAATAGTGCTTTTCCCCGAACCCGATGCGCCCACCAGTATGTAAAACTGTCCATTTTCGATTGTTGCATTAATATCAGTTAAAACTTCTTCGCCGTTATCGTACTTCTTTTTCAAATGTCTCAATTCAATCGTCATGTATAGCTGTACTCTTTCAAATGCCATCGATGTCATTATTATTATTGTTGTTAACAAAATTATTGTAACAATCTGATGTAAACTCGTCATAACAATGACGTAAAGATTAAAAAAAGCATTATATGAGCGATAATCACCGTCATATAGCACTTTTTTTATCTATACATCAATCTATTAATTAAAAATAATGAATTCATCTTGACACTTTTTACAGTAACAATATATAAAACGTAATAATTCTCCTTAAAAAGTTTGGTTTCGATTTCTACTTTCTTAACATAGCCGCAACGTTTGTCTCTATGCATTGAAAATCTAATCGTTGATATAAATTAAATGCTGCAGCAGCTTTTTGATTTTGAACCAGTGAGAGACGTTTGACGTGCCTAGCAACCAAATCGTTAAAAATGGCTGTTACTAGTTGCTTAGCTCCACCCTGCCGTAAATATTTAGTCTGTGTACCGATAAAATCTAGATGTGCCGTCTCACCACTCTGATTAATATCGATAATCGCGTAACTGACAATGTCATTTTGTTCATGCAGAACACATACAAAATGGTACGGTGACAGGTTTTTCAATAACGTATCCATCCCTCTCTGGGGATGATGAAAGACACAATTATGAATATCATTCAACTCATTTGCAACATCAGAATTGATTGTCTCTTGATAAAAAGAGACATTTCCAGAAACCACATTTTGCGGTAGATCTATAAGTGATTTGCACCATAAATTTTCTGTCGTAAAATCAGCTCGCCGCAATTTGAGCTGTTCGAATAACCAAGTATCAGTTGGCTTGAAGAAAAAATTGGGCTGTGCAGACGCAACTTTGTTTTCTAAATAACAATCAAACAAATGTTGACGAACCGAATCATCGTACGGCAACGTCAGTGGTCCCCATACCTCGTCAATTAAATTGTCACCGCTACGGTACCTATCGACAATTAATGCGCCAACTATATCCCCATTCTGATTTAATTTGAGGCATGAGTTATCAATATCAATCGTTTTCAGATCTTGCGTAATCTCTTGCGCTTCATCAGCAATCATGACGCACGTTTGTCTCTGATCAAGGTTAGCCGCCATTAAAAACTGACTCAATTTAGAATAGTTGACATCACTTAACACGCTGTTTCTCCTAATTTATAACCCAGTCTGAAACGCCACAAAACTGATTTGTTCTCAATTGCTAAAGGGTTGCACTTACCGTGCCAATTCACCTCATAAAAATAGTGCAATCAAAGCAAGAAATGCGGGTAATCCTTGCATCACAATAATTTTTCTTGCTGCTGTCAAACTACCATAGATGGCAGCCAGTAGCACAAATACCATTTCTAATTTTAACATCAGTAGTTGTTGTGGCCCAGTCAAAAGCAATAATGTGGCAATAATTAATGCGCCAAACAAACCATTGTATATACCTTGATTAGCTAGTAATGTTTTAACTTCTGGTATTTTGACAAACGACTCATCTAGTTCAAAGGCATTCGCTTGCTGTTGTGCTGACCCAAACATTTCTAGCAACATAATGCCGATTGCCTCAATACTGACAAGCACTACTAAAATATATCCAATCATAATTTTCTCCTCTGTTCAATATAAAACATCATCACTAGCCATCTCAATCATCCCTATGATTTCGCGTTGCAATCATTTTCTGAAGGGTTTCGTTTAATGCTTGGTTTTCCTTAATCATTGCAGTCACAGATCTTGTGCTATTAGCAATCAATTCATCTCGAATAACAGCAACATCGGATAAGATTTCTTCAAAAATATCTTTTTTTGAATCTGCTATCTTTAAAGATTTCACTCGCCGATCCAACTCACTAGGTATTTTGATTAACCATTCTTTTTGGACTAATCTATCAATAACTGGTGTTAGCGTATTACTCGATAACTCTAATTTATTACCAATGTCCATCAACTTAGCCGATCCATTTTTGTAGATGATCAGCAATGACATATACTGCAAATAGGATAAGTCATATTCTGCTAAAACATCCCCGTAAAGCCGATGAAAATAGCGATTCGTATTATATATCGACAAACATAATTCATCATACAATTCGTTTTGATCAACCATACCAGAAATCCTCTTCAACTATTATATCGTGCACGATATAAATTCGCAATTAAATTTTGCTCCTTTTACAACTTGGCGTTGCAGTTATTAAAATTGATTTAATCTGGCTATTGTTTACTTATAGTAAGTAAACAGTAAAAGGAGTTATTATGGCAACGATATTTCAACATGGTACGTTAGAACTCATTATGAACGGTCTTTATGATGGTACCACCTCTTTGGCCACTATTTTAGATAACGGCGATTTTGGTATCGGCACTTTGGACCGCCTAAATGGCGAGCTGACAATAATGAATGGCAAAGTATACCAAACTAATGCCGGTGGCATCACACAAGAAATTCGAAAACTGGAGCTCACAACACCGTTCTCATCATCTCATTTTGAAGCAAGTAACAATCGTTTTGTTCAGGAACCAAAGCTGTCTTTCTCCGGACTTGAAACATTAAACCACTATGTCTCCCAAAATGTACCAAACAGCCTGCGATTAAACGGTTTCTTTAAATCATTAAAGGTCAGAGTAGCGCCAAAACAAGCAAAGCCTTATCCAGATTTCCTATCAGTAAGTGCCGAGCAGCCTACTTTCGAATATCAAAACGTTGAAGGCACCTTAATTGGCGATTTTGGTCCAGACATATATACAGGTGTCATGGCAAATGGATGGCATTTACATTTTTTGAGTAACGACTTCACCATAGGCGGTCATGTATTAGACTTCTCTGCTGAGCATTTGAGTGGTACCGTTGATACTTTTGATACAGTTAAAGTATCCATGCCGATTCACAATGATTCGTTTATGTCTCACAAGTCAAATATTTCCGACATTCGACAAGCAATTGCAAAGGCTGAGGGCGAATAAAAAACCTTGCACTTTACAGCAACAAGGTTTTCCAAAATTTTCCTGCTATGCGTCAGTTAAATTATTTTTTCAAATCCGAATAATTGTAAAATCACAATTATCTCACGACTTTGCATAGGCTATAAAAACATTTTGATATGAAATCTACGACAATTTAACAACTATTTTACCGGTTACTTGAGATGCTTTCAAAGCGCTTAACCCATCAACCAAATTGTCAAATGATATTATTTTTCCAATCATAGGGTCAAGCTCGTTATTCGCTATCATTTGAACAAGTTCTTGGGCCATCATAGCTAAATCCGCTTTTTCAGACAACGTATGAAATCTGTGAGCGCCACCCAAATTCAACGCAGAAATAGTTAAGCCTTTCTCCGCAAGATCCAGCATATTAACATTAAAAGGCGAATTTGTTAAAGAAATAACCTGACCATTATAAGCTAACCGATTAAGAATATCTTGCATAATTTCTTCATTAGAAATTGAATTAATACTAATATCAACCCCTTGACCATTTGTTAATTTTAAGACGTGCTCAGTCACGTTTTCAGTTTGATAGTCAATAATATGGTCTGCACCAGCCATTTTAACGAATTCAATTTTTTTGCTTGAAACCGTTGTTATCACTGTTAAGCCTAGTCTCTTGGCCAATTGAATAGCCACAGAACCCACGCCGCCCGCACCACCGTGGATTAAGATGGTGCTTTTACCCGTTAAATTTGCTTTTCTATATAGGGCTTGAAACGCAGACATACCACCACATAAAATACTTGCAGCTTGTTCAAAAGTTACTGTTTCAGGTATTAAAGCAAGTGAATAATCATGCATTAATACATATTCACCGAAAGTGCCATTCTCTTCAAGGTTCGCATGACCACAAACTCTGTCACCTACACGAAGGCTAGTTTTAGCATTTTTGCCACATGCCACAATTATCCCAGCTACATCTACACCTAATACATGAGGATAATGCCAGTTTTGATTGCCATCATCTGCTAGTTTGTAATCGACGGGATTTAATCCTACTGCTTCAGTTTGAACTAATACCAAGTCATCTGTTGCATTAGGAGTTGGGATGTCCATCAATTTCAAATTATCCGCGCCTAAATTTTGTGGCCCAGAAATAATATATGCTTTCACTTAGATATCTCCTCTATCATCAAATTTTTTTAATGCTTATGCCTAAAAATTTAACTATTTTTTCAAAAATACTCGATTAAACCGATTGTTTTTCAGTCTGTCTAATCTTACGTTCTTCCGCAAACGCCACAAAAATGAGTAAAATAACTGCAATGATAAGAGCAGCATACATGACAACAAAAGTTGAGGACCAACCATGCAATACTGTGCCAAATATCTTTAAGCCATTTGATTTTGGGTCGGCAATATATCCTAATCCTACCTTTGCCAAGGAATCCCCAAACAGATAAGCAAAAGTACCGGTCAAACCATTTGCCACAGATAAAGCCTGTTTTGGCACAAATCCGACAACCGAAACGCCGATTAAAAGTTGCGGACCAAAAACCAGCCATCCCATCACAAACAGGGCCACAAATAGTGCTGTCTCATTGTGAGCCACAGTATAAATATGAAGCACAAAAAACTGAAGAAATACAGAAAATAGTGCCACAACAATACGACGTCCTTTAAGTAGATCTGATATCCAGCCCCAAGATAATGACCCCACTAGTGCACCCATTTCAAAGTAGAAAATAGTCGATACTGCTGCGGTGTTGCTCAAATGTAAAGCTTGTACAGCATATAAGGGTGCCCAATTATCAATACCAATGCGGACAATATACACAAAAACATTGGCGATTGCTAACAACCAGACCCACGGATTTTTCAAAACAAATTCTTTCAATATTTGTTTTTTAGTCATCGTGGCTGCTTGTTGATTTTGAAGTGATTCAGGTTCATTGAATATAATTGGTGCTGAATCCCATCCAAGTTCCTCAGGTTCATCTTGACCCACAAACATGCCAACAATACCAATTATTAATACAATAAAGGCGGGAAAAATGAACATCCCAGCGACATTACCATGAAACAAATGATTGGCACCCCACAAAGCTAGTATGCCTGCCAGCCCACCACCAATATTGTGAGATGTATTCCAAAATCCTAGCCATCTACCACGTTTCGTTTCTGGTGTCCAACGTGAAATTGTAGAATAAGAAGCTGGCCCACCAGGCGATTGGAACAAACCATTTAATCCCCATAAGGCAATCAACACACCAGTCATGGCGTTATTAGTTAGCAATACAATACCAAATAAAAGTGATAAAAATGCTGAGATTGTTAGAAAAAACGAAATCATGCGCTTAGCGTTGTGCCCATCCACAAACGTTGACATCAAGGTCTTTCCAATCCCATAGGTAATTGAAAATGCCAGACCAATCACCCCCATTTGAGTTGTCGTGATCGTACCATTTTCAACGAGCAATGGTGTGGCAGCTTTAATATTGTTTCTAACCAAATACATACCAAAATACACAAAAAAAACGACAGCAAAAGATTTGATAAATTGCTTAAACCAAAGCTTCCGTTCCTCGTTGACAGAAATATTTATTTTATTTGGATGGTGCAACGCAAAAAATTGATTTAACATTTCATACTCCCCTAATTCTTTTTCTGAAGGGATTGCAGCAGAGCCTTCACCTGCTTTGTATGTAAACGTTTACATTGTTATTATACACGTTTATGGTTAATTTGTGTTTATTTTATGTTTATAAACGATATTAACAAAACAGTATGCCGGATAATCACTTTGCAGCAATTCACCGTATTAGGCAGAATGGTCTTGGATTTCACCTTGATTTTTACTAATCAAAAGTCACTCATTTTGTAGTCAATTTTGATATCATCTTTTTTGACATTCGATAATTTTACAATTACGGTGAAACGAGTTTACGTTTAGGCAAATGTCAACCTATATTCCACATGTTTAAAATTTGTAATTCGACCATATTTTACTGTTATGGTGATTATTTAGCTTAATAGAAAAAAATCTTTCAAAAGTAAATACAGTGAAAGATTTTTTTAACTCAATAAGAACATCCAAAAAAGGAAAATAATTTATATAACCTAAAGTACTGCCATGTTTTCAACTATTGGTTACAACATATTTATAAAACAAAGTCTTGCTCGCTAAAATAAAGCCAACTCTATTTGAGTCAACGGTCCAATGTTCCCCAAGTTTGAGTAGCAAACACTTTTTTGACAAGAAACAAATTAGATCTTATTTAGAGTGTCAAAGTGAATTTTTTAGCTGTTTCAAGTACTTCCAATACAGCTTGCGTATGATTAAGCATCTCTGACATCAGGACATAATCATCTTCACGAATACTTTTTTCAAACGTTTCAAACTCATAGTACATACGATGTTTGGCTGTGTGTAATGTCTCGGTCTGGCTTTCAGAACCCACTAATGAAATATCAGCGAGCTCATTAGATGGACTCTCAATTTTAATATACCCTTGCTCACCTTCAATTACGCTGTTAGATTGTTGGATTGAAACAACATCCTTGCCAGCAAACGCAGAACCAATGGCTTCATGATATTTGAGTGTTAGAATACCAGAAGTATCAACCCCTTTTGCCATATTAGGTAAATAGCGTATCGCTTCTGGCTTTCCAAAGAGACCAACTAACACATGAATATTATAGATATTTAAATCTTGTAATGCGCCCCCGCCACGATTCGGATCAAACGCTGGTAAGATTTCCCCTTGCTTAAAAGCATCGTAACGAGATGAATACTGAGAATAATTCAAAAAACTAAAATGGATCGGTGCTATTTTTGAAATCCAACTCTTGAGCATGTTAAAGTTTGGTGAATACTGATTACTAATCGCTTCATACAAATGGCGATGCTTAACTAAAGCAAGTGCTTTTAAAGTTTCAAATTGATCTAGTGTTTGCACAAAAGGTTTTTCAACGATAACATGTTTTCCAGCCTCTAATCCCCTTTTGGCATATTCAAAATGTAAATCATTTGGCAATGCAATATAAAGCGTATCAATATTCTCATTTTCTAGTAACTGATCATAGTCGGTGAAAACACGATCAATATGATTCGCCAGCTGCATACGCTTCAATTTATCTAGACTTTTTTCTCTACCGTAAATCGCAGTTAAGTGAATTGCGGGTAGATCACCGATAAATTGAAATAAATCATCCACAATTTTACCTGACCCAATAATTGCTAAATTCATAGAAACCACCTTTCTCTGCTTTCAGACTCATCCCAAAATGAAATGGCTATTCATTAAAATACTGCAAAATGCCAACTATTTTCTGGGAGTATTTTTTTAAATATATCTAATCGTTAACCCAAAGTCAATCAAACTGTTTTTAGAGCGCCTTTACAAGCTAAATCTTGCATACTTGAGGTATAGCCATTATAATTTCATATAGATACTTTTAGTGACCTAAGGTATTATAAATACCGAAAATTGATGATAAGGTGATACGATGTCAAAAAAATTACTCGAAGAAAACGGCATTTGCCCGGTAGCAACCACGATTGACTTATTAAGTAGCAAATGGAAAGTTCTAATCATTCGCGATTTACTACCTGGTACAAAACGCTTTACGCAATTAAAAACAAGTGTAGCTGGCATCAGTCAAAAAATGTTAACTCAAAGTTTGCGCGAAATGGAGCATGATGGATTAGTTGTTCGACAAATTTTTCCTGTCGTACCGCTTAAAGTCGAATATAGTTTATCAAAACTTGGTCGGAGCATGGAACCAGTCATTAATTCGATGGCAGAATGGGGAAATTTTTATCTTGATCAAAATCCAGATAAACGCAAAGAACTACCTAAATAAAACACTAATTAATCAAAATATTTTGAGATAAACAGAACCCGATAGCATTGAATGTCAAGCTATCGGGTTCTGTTTATTTGACTAGTTGTTTCACTTGATAGTCGCAAAACCACCAGTCCAACCAATTTGCTCATTAGCTGCAAGTGTCATTTGTAAAAATCCAGTTGCTTCAAGTTCACGGGCACGCTTTAAGGCCCCAGCATCTCTTACTTGAAGAGAAGAGCCAGTTAGCGCAGTAATCAAAACCTGTTTGGCAGCACTATCTCCAGCTACTAAAACAGTCGTAGCTTCGTTACCTATTTTGCCTGTTGCTAATGTACTAGCAAAATTAGTATTAAACGCTTTCAATACAGTACTTTCGGGTAAAAGAGCCTGCAATTGTTCAGCCGCAGAACTGTCAGCCGGCACGACTAATCCATCCCATGTTTCAAAATTCAGAGGATTTGAAATATCGACTACAACTTTACCTTTCAGTTCTTTTTGATATTTTTCAGCAATCGTTGCCAAAGCAGGATATGGCACTGCCAAAATAACCAGTTCACCCAAATCACTTGTTTCTGAACTTGAGTCTAAAAGTGTGATTTGATGATCGCCATTGGCTAAATTTTTAGCAATGGCCTGTCCCATATTACCTTTTCCAAAAATCGTAATATCCATGATACATACCTCTCTTTTATTTAATTTATCTTACATCGATAACTATAATCTAGTTTGGCACTAAATGGAAGTAGGCAGTTAAAAGTGTTTTAGTATATTTAAGTAACTATATGTAATTACTTATATTATCACTCAAAGTATGATTGACTTTAACCTTTTAAGAGCATTCGTCAAGTCATTTATTTCTTCAACAGCAGACAACGAAACCCTTAAAAATGAATTGTCTGGTCGTGGCCCTACCAAAAAACGATCGGAATGGAATATTCTGATGCCATTATCTAAACATAATTTTTCAAGCTCATCACCGCGCTGTTTACTTTTTAAGTGTAATGGTCGGAAAAAACTTGTGGCATTGTACGCATTAACTTGTTGTTCAAATACACGATCAAATATTTGATTTGCGACCAATAGTTTATTTATTTTACGATGCATAATTTTATTTGCTGTGCCATTTTCTAATGCCTCTGCAACAATTGCCGCATCCAGTGCAGAAATTTTAACAGTACTGTTAAACATTGCTAATTCAATCTGCAATTTGTATCGATCGGGCACACGCATAAATGCTACCCGAAGTCCAGAAGCCAACGGCTTCGACATGCTGCATATATATACACTGTTTTCCGGAACTAATTCACTTAATTTAATCACAGGTACTTCACGAAATAAATTTAGAAAGTTGGCATAGTCATCTTCGATGAAAGTCAAATCATAGTGTTTAATAATCGTAGCAATTTCTTTACGACGTGACAAAGTAATTATCTCTGTTGTGGGATTGTTACAATCAGGCATTAAATAAATACCTTTAATCACATCGTTTTGGCAAGCTTTTAATATTAAGTCAGATCGAATGCCATCATTGTCCGAAGGAATCGGAATTAACTTGACTCCTCGTAATCTGCATAGCTCAATGAAGTTAACATATGTGAATTGGTCAACTATTATCTTATCTCCTGGATTAAAAAGACCCAGTAAAGTTATTGTCAGCGCATTTTGGCCACCGGAAGCAATCAATGTGTTCTGCTGATTAACGTTCATACCTATCTCACGTAAATACCGCGTTGCGATCTTTTTGTGTCGCGGCATACCGGTTGGATGCTCATAATTTAATAGCTCGGCAAATTTTTTCTGCTTTGCGATGTTAATAATCGTGGATTGGAGGGCGCCATTTTCCGACTCAAAGGAGGAGACAAAACCCAGCTCTTGAATATTTTTGTTGTCTTGATGTGTAATTGTTAGATCAGTTTTGACGTTTGGAGAAACGTAAGTGCCTTTACCAACAACCCCATAGGTCAACCCCTCGGCCTGACTTAGTTTATAGGCCCTCGTTATAGTTGTAAAACCTACATCCAAGTAGTCCGCAAGTTCTCTTTGTGGGGGTAGTTTTGTGCCTGGTAAAAGTAGACCATTATTAATATCTGCCCGCATCTGTCTTGCCAGACCCTGATAGTAAGGTCTTGTTAACGTTGCTTTAACCGGTTTCCAACTTAAAGGATAATTAGAAAAAAGATTAATTGACATCATTGTCCTCTCAAAAAAACATTGTAATGAATACAATTATATCAATAAATGTATTCAAATAAATGATAAAATCATCTTACTATCATTGAAAAGAGATTTTTATGTCTAGACACGAAGTATTTCATTTTGCACTGAAAAAAACAATTCCCATTATGACTGGTTTCATATTTTTAGGAATTGCTTATGGCTTATATATGCACCAGCAAGGATTCAACGTTATTTATCCAACTGTCATGGCAATGACAATTTTTGGCGGTTCAGTTGAATTCATCATTGCCAATCTGTTACGCGAACCATTCAATCCGTGGCCAGTGTTTTGGCTAACACTAATTGTAAACTCGCGGCACCTATTCTACGGTATTTCAATGCTGGAAAAATATCGAAATGCGGGTCGTCAGAAAAAGGTATTAATTTTCGGATTATGCGACGAAACATTTTCAATTAATTATGCTATCAAATTACCAAGCAATGTCAATGCGATCACATTCTATTTTGATGTCACTTTATTAAACTATTTTTACTGGGTTTTAGGTGCCTTTCTTGGTGGTCTGCTTGGACAACTTGTGGTCGTGAAATTAGAAGAATTATCCTTTGTGCTCACAGCATTGTTTTTAGTTTTGTTTGTGGATCAATTGCAACGTGAACAAAGCCATTTCAGCTCAATTAGCGGCATTATTACTGCGCTCACAGCGTTACTAATATTTGGTCACAACTTATTTTTGCCAATTAGTATGCTGTTAGTTGTTTTCATTTTTAGCATCAGAGAGCATTTTTGGAGTAAGTAAATGACAATTTTAGAACAAATTATAACTATTGGTATCGCCGCGGTCGTCACCATGCTAACACGATTTCTGCCATTCTGGCTTTATCCTAATGATCAAAAAACACCCAAATATATTCATCTGTTAGGTAATTTTTTACCCCCAGCAATTTTAGGGATACTAGTCATTTATTGCTATAGCGACACCTTGACTTCAGTTAATCTAGCAACTTATTTGAGTGTGATTGCTGGAATAATTACAGTTTTCTTACAGTTATGGCGAAAAAATATGTTGCTATCCATTTTTGGCGGCACATTTTGCTATATAATTTTGTTGGCATTGTTTTAATTTTACAACAGACTAGATCAGGGACGACTTTCGCTGTTATCCCTTCGTTTGGCTAATAATCAAGATGATTAACATTTTAAAAACAAAATTCAAATAAAAACTAAACAATTAGTCCTTATAGTATGAATCATCATCAACACAAGTCGTGCTGATGCAGCGCAAATACCACTGATGACACTATTAAGGAGACTAATTATGTTAACTTTAGAAACGGCCACACCAACCTATCAAGACATTTTTGAATCAAAAAATGGTCAAACTTACCTAGAATTACTACCAACAATCGCAAAAATCACCTCTGGACAATCTTTTCTGTACCGACAAAATGGAACTGCCAGTATGGTTATTGATATACGGCTCACGGAAATGATTGATCCAACAATTTTACAGTCGGCACTGAATTTATCACTTCAGCGCTATCCCTACCTCACAAGTAAATTAGTCGAAAAAAATGCCAACTATTTTTTAAGTTATAATGAAAAACCAATCATCATAAGCGAAACTGCTGAATTACGCTCCTTAGGTAGTTTGGTTGTCAACGAACACTTGATTGATGTCACTTACTCAAAAAATACATTGTTTGTTGCTTATCATCATGCCATAGCTGATGGCAGAGGTATTATGCCATTTGTCAACACCTTGTTATACTACTATTTTGGTACGAAAACACAGGTTTGGCCAAAAGTCGATGGTGTTAACTTAATCAGTGATACTATGAAACCAAATGAAATGTCTGAACCGTTTGAAAATCTTAAAAAAGAAATGACAAATCGCCAAGACACACCTAATTTGCAACATGACGGTTATCAATTATTAGAAACACACAATTCGAAAGATTCAGCCACCAGTTATCGTTACGAAATCGTAATTGACCAAGCAAGTTTCATGAAATTTGCTAAAGCTCATAACGCTAGTCCGGCAATTGCTGTTGCAATCATGATTGCCCAAGCCATTCAAAAATCCTACCCTAACTTTAATCTACCGATTATTGCTCATATGGCTAGTGATTTGAGATTAGGCACTACAAATCAGAACACTTTCAGAAACTGTGTCGGCAGTATTGTCTTACCAATCAACCAATCAATCGAATCAGATGCACAATTTGCAGATGTAGCCACAACATTTAGACAAATTATCAAAGAGAGTAAGCAGCCAGAGGCACTACGTAGTAGCATTATGCAAATGATTAATTTGTTTGATAAGTTGGATTCGCTACCTACGCTCAAAGACAAGCAACAAATGTTAGCTTTTTTTGACAACTTACTCTTAAATACATTTATCATAAGCTATTCAGGACAGACAAAATTGGGTCCCTTTGAACGCTACATCAAAGAAATGCATACGTACATGAGCGGCACAGCTGGTCTATCAATCGAAATGTTAGCTGTAAATGGTGAAATATCAATTGACATGTTGCAAAGTTTTGAAAGTGATGTTTATGCCAATACATTTACTCAGATATTATCTGATCATGCTATTGCGTATCATATTAATCAGCCTACAGTTTTCACAACACCAAAAGATAATATTTAAGTATACATTTTTATCATTAAGACAATCAAAAACACGCGTTGAAACAAAACAACGCGCGTTTTTATTTAAATGTTTTTATTTTAAAACAAACGTGTCAAATAATTTTTGAGCTTCGGGATGCTTCATTAATAGCATTTCAGGATGCCATTGAACAGCATAAATGCGACGTGATTCATCTGAAAAAGCTTCAACAACATTATCGGTACTAACTGCATCAAGTTGTAAACCGTCACCTAATTTTTTGACAGCCTGATGGTGAAATGAGTTAACAAGTGATTGATCATCTAAAAAGTTTTGCAACCAACTCACACGTTTCAAGATTAAACGGTGTGTCGGCGTGTACCACTTGGTAGGATATTGATTGTGTCTAACGTTCAAGCCTTGATATTGGCTGTTTAAATCCTGATAAAGCGTACCACCAAGCGCGACATTGACAATTTGTAATCCACGGCATATCCCTAAAATTGGTTTTTCTTGTTTGATTGCTTCCAAAACCAAGGCCACTTCAAAGGCATCACGATCGCTATCAGTTTCGTGAAGATTGATTTGAGGATCCTCACCAAAATATAAAGGTGATACATCTTGCCCGCCCGCTAAAACTAAAGCATCCACACTATCAATATAATTTTTAGCTAACTTTGGGTTCCCAATTGGTAAAACAATTGGAAGTGCATTAGCATTTGTGATGCCATCAATATAATTTTTTTGAATGTAATCAACATAGTTAGTGCCAAAAGGCGAATTAGGATGAAGAAGATTATTACTTGGGATGCCAATTTTTTTCATGGTTGCCTCACTTTGCATATTTATAATTTTGATAACCAATCAATGGATAGTTCAGGTTTTTGATCGACGACTTTAGTAGGTGAACATTGGCGACTTGATAAAGTGGCGTCACGCCGTTTAACTCATTATTGCGTTTGGCTGCCAGTTTTTCCAATTGATAACGAGCATCATTTGCTTCATGCTGATCAGATATTTTGTCGATTAATTTTTCATATTCTGGATTTGACCAATTAGTAAAATTAATAGCGCCCTTAGAATAAGCAATATCTAAAAAGTCGATAGGATCATTATAATCAGTTGACCAGGTTAACGTTCCTGCTTGAAAATTATGGCTCTCAAATGCTGACATTTCAGCATTCAAAGGCAACTGTTTCAAATTAATTGTCACATCTGGCAAAGTAGCCTCGATACTTTGTTTTAAGTATACACCTAACGCTTTGTAAGCGTCGGTGTCGGCAGTATTTAGTGTAATGCTTATCTTTTCTTGTTTAAGCTCAGTTTGCGCCTTTTTGAGATATGATTGTGCTAGCTTTTTGTCATAAGGCAACGAAAGACCATCGTTGAAATCTTTACCTTTAATGGTCACTTCACCACTCGGTACAATTGATTTGGCAGGTGTTGAACCATCGCCCAAAGCTGATTTTGTCAATTCTTGACGATTAATAGCCAAACTCAAAGCGCGTTTAAGATTAGTATTGCTAACAGTTTTATCCGAAGCGTTCCAAACAATAAACGCAACACGACCTTTTTGAGTCGATTTAATATCTGAAGCGTGTGTTTTTTTCAAATCTGTAAGAATACTACCTGAAATTTCGGCTTCATCAACTTTTTTTGCTAAATATTGTTTTGCCGCTAAGGTGGCGTCCGTCACCTGTGTTACCTTAATGGTGTCATAGTGAACTTTGTCGGCACCAGCATAATATTTATTCTTCACGAATTCCCACGACGTTGAAGACTGGTTCCACTTCTTAATTGTGTAAGCACCATTAGAAATTGTTGTCTTGGCGGTTTGACCGTATTTACTACCGTATAATTTTAATTTGTCAGCGTTAATCGGATATAACTGATTTGCCAGAATAAAGTTAAAATACGGTACTGGATGAGATAATTCAATTTTAACCGTGTATTTGTCGGGCGCACTAATGCCTAATTTGCTAATATTGGCTTTGTGATTGTACACTGCATCATACCCGGCGATGTCTTTAAAATGGTTGGCACGTGTTGATTTGGTAGTAGGATTAACTTGCCTTCTAACAGAATTAACAAAGTCAGCTGCCGTCACGGTTGAGCCATCAGACCATTTCTGATTTTTCTTCAATTTAATTGTATACACTTTATTGCCTTGTGTTGGCCGAACCACTTTTGTCGCGACACCAGGAATAATTTTACCTTTAGCTGATGTTGTGTATAAGCCTTCTAACGTTTGTACTTCAGCCCAATTGGCGCCTACTTGATCAGCTAAATTTGGATCAAGCGTGGAAATGTTATTTTGAACCGCCACTTTCAATGTATGCTGATCTGATGAATTGGATGGCTTTGTAATCACGTAAACGCCCGCAATGACAGCTACCGCTACTGCGCCAATCATTATCTTTTTATTCATATTCTCTCACTTCTCATTTTTATAAATGACTATTTTTCTGTCAGTCGATGTGTTCAAACTGTTAATTTATTCAACATAAGTCAACGCTTCCTCTAGCGCTGCAATTAAATCGTCAACATTTTCTATACCAATAGAAATACGAATTAAGTCAGGCGTGATACCAGCTGCGGCCAGTTGATCATCAGATAGTTGCGCATGAGTGGTTGATTTAGGATGAATAATAAGTGATTTTGCATCACCCACATTAGCTAGTAGAGAAAAAATGTCCAAATGGTTAATGAGGTCCTCTGCCCCTTTTTCTCCAGCCTTCAATCCAAACGTAAAAATCGAGCCAACACCTTTTTCAAAATATTGATTTGCTAATGCCTTGTACGGCGATTCTTCTAATTCTGGGTAACTCACCCAAGCGACTTTGTCATGCTGGTTTAAATATGACACGATTTGACGTGTGTTTTCAACATGCCGTGCCACACGCAGTGACAATGTTTCTAACCCTTGCAGCAAATAAAAAGCTGACTGAGGTGATAATGTTGCGCCTGTGTCACGTAAATGTTCCGCACGAATTTTTGTCACAAACGCGGCACCTTTTAAATCGGACCAAACAATACCATTGTATGATGCTGTTGGCTTTGTAAAATCCGGATACCGACCGGAGGCATTATAATCAAAATCACCTTTTTCAATAATAAGCCCACCTAAGGTTGTCCCGTGACCGCCAATAAATTTCGTTGCAGAATGAACGACAACATCAATACCGTGTGCCAAAGGTTGTACCAAATAAGGCGTTGCAAAAGTGGAATCAACAATTGATATAATACCATGTCGTTTTGCAATCGCCGCGACAGCCTCAAAATCAGTTATATTGATTTTGGGATTACCTAAGCTTTCAAAGAAGATTACTTTAGTATTAGACTGAATTGCAGCTTCAAAATTTTCGGGATTATCAGGGTCAACAAATGTTGTCTCGATGGCTAATTTTTTCAAGGTTTCCGAGAACAACTCAATCGTGCCACCATACAACGTAGAAGCTGCGATAATATGGTCTCCCGCACCAGCAACGTTGAGAATGGCGGCAGTAATCGCTGCAGCCCCAGAAGCAAGTGAAATAGCTGCCGTACCACCTTCTAATGCCGCAATTCTAGTCTCCAAAACTGAGTTTGTCGGGTTAGTCAAACGACCATAAATATTGCCGGCATCTGTTAAAGCAAAACGTCCAGCCGCTTCTTTGGCATCTTTAAAAACAAAAGAAGTTGTTTGATAAATAGGTACTGCTCGTGCACCTGTTGCTAAGTCCGGCTCTTCCTGCCCCGCATGAAGTTGTTGTGTTTCAAAAGCATATTTCTTGTTTAATTTTGTCATATTTGTCTCCAATTTTGAGTTTCTATTCGCTTTTTCGTGTTCATTAACATCAGCAAAAAACACATTCGGCTGTGCACCAGACCACAACCTAAAATTTGACTCAAAATTCTAGTAATATCAATGAACGCCTGCTTTATGCTATTATTCATACTCAATTCCTCACAACACTTAGCTAAATACTGGGTAATAAAAAAACCGCAGTCCAAACTATTTGGACTACGGGACGACGCATCGTGTTACCACCCGACATTTTTGTGTTTCATACACTGAAATACAACTCATCTCCAATCATCAAGTGCTACAAAATTTTCTAGTATCCAGTAACACTGAGAATTGGCGACGCAATAACGGGCGCACCCGGCTATAGCTCATTCTTGATTATAATATAATCAATACACTCACGATAACAATAACTCCAAGACCATTTTCCAAACTGCAACAATACTAAATTCCACCAACCATTAGTTCTCTGTTAAATGCATTCGTAAGTACTTATCTCTTCACTGTTTTATATTAGAATTATTATATGATAATGCAAAACTGATGTCAATACTCTAATTTTATAAAATGTTATTTTGAGGTGCCGGTTGACTACCATAATATTTATTCGACAACAAACGCTCTGATATAATTATCTTAACTTCAGAAAGGCGACACAAAATGACAAACAATAGACACAGAGACAGAATCAAGCATTTCACAGCTTTTGGCCAAAATTTACCACACGCTAAGGTCTATTATCGAGAGGATTGGCAAATCATCTATTTTGAATTAGCGGGTAAAATGTTTGGTTTGATGTCACCTACACTATCTGATACAGCAATTATTACACTAAAAGGAAACCCTGATTCAAACGAAGAACTGCGTGATTTATACGCTGACATCAGTGCTGGTTACCATGTCAATAAAAGACACTGGATTTCAGTGAAGCTTAATACGGAAGAACTCTCTGATCAAGAAATTGATGCCATGATTAAGCAATCGTATTTATTGGTTGTTAATAATTTACCAGTAAATATCAGACAAAGAATAACTGAAAATAATTTGTAATGCTAAAAAATAATCTCACAAGGTAAAAATACATCTACTATTCTTGACGTATTCTGTACATGAATTAAAAAAAATTTTGGTAACCTTGTTTTAAGAGGTAAGATATGTCAAAAGTAATACAAAAATTTTCATCAGCAGAAAAAGGTTGGATGCTCTATGATTGGGCTAATTCTGGGTTTAGTCTAATTGTGGTTACTGCGGTATTGCCATTGTGGCTAGAAAGTGTAGGACATAATATCAACCTTTCAACTGCACAAACAACATCATGGTGGTCTTATGCCAATTCATTTTCAACGTTAATCGTGGCATTTTGTTCGCCAATTCTGGGTGCATTAGCAGACTTTAGAGGTTGGAAAAAGCCATCTTGGTTCATTGCCACAGTCCTGGGTATCGTGACAACCCTATCATTAGCGCTTGCCCCCAACGATGGTTTTTGGCTACTGCTGTTTTTATTTTTGTTAGCCAATATTGGTTTCAGCGTAGCTAATATTTATTATGATTCTTTTCTAACAGACATTACAACGCCAAATAAAATGCCAACAGTTTCTAGCTGGGGATTTGCGCTAGGTTACTTGGGTGGCGTTATCCCATTTATTTTGTTTTATTTGGTACGAGGGTTGATGACAACCCACCAATCAATTATATTGGCATTTATACTCTCAGGATTGTGGTGGGCGCTTTTTTCAATACCTATGTTACTAACTGTCAAACAAAGAAACGCTATTCCAGTACCACACAACCCGTTGAAACAAGTCTTTAGGCGCTTAGTGAACACCCTAAAACATTTAGCCCAGTATCCAAAAATCGTCGGTTTCTTGGCGGCGTATTTCTTTTATATAGACGGTGTCAATACAATAATTACTGAAGCTTCTTTATTCGCAGTTTCGCTGGGCATTAAAATGACTGAATTGCTAACAATCTTGTTATTTGTACAGCTAGTTGCCTTTCCTGCCTCTATTATTTTTGGTCGTTTAACTAAATATTTTACTGAACGTTTCATGATTTTAGTCGGCATTAGTATCTATTCAATCATCTGCCTGCTATCGCTTTTTATCACACAAGCTTGGGGATTTTGGATAATGGCATTTCTAATCGGCTCCGCCCAAGGTGGCATTCAAGCAATCAGTCGCTCCTATTTTGGGAAAATTATTCCTCAAGAATATTCAGGCGAATTTTTCGGTTTTTATAATATTTTTGGTAAGTTTTCAGCAGTCCTAGGTCCACTTGTATTTGGTGGCATTGCTGCACTTACCGGTAGTGTCCAGTTAGGATCGGGCTCATTGCTGATTTTCTTTATTCTAGGCGGTTGGATTTTTGTTAAATATGCTTAAACTTAATGCATTAGTCAATGACGCTCGATCAAAAAATTTTTTTATCTAAAAGAAAGAGATGGTCACAGTAGCCATCTCTTTCTTTTCATCTAAGCATCATTTACTAACATGACGCTTTTTTGTCAACTTTTCAGTTACTTTCGTTGTTTGTTGGACAATCTTTTGCATATTTTTATGATTTTTTTCTTTTTTGATCGCTTTCATTTCACGTATTTTGTTAGCTAAAATAACACTTTCTGAAATGGTAGCAGAATCAACATAATAAACTTTCAAAAAAGTTGTAGCTGGTACATTAGATTTTGCTCTAGGGACTAACTTGATAACTTGATTGTCCGTACTGTTTGAAAATTGCGGACTAGCCGTCGCTTTTATTAATGAATGTTGAAACCCGTACTTTTCTAAAACCATTGCGGCTTCTTCAACTGGCAACCCAGTAACATCTGGAATTTTAACATAATCTTGTCTTTTTTCCAGTTCTCTATTCAAGATCTTTGCGCCTTGATTTAAAGCTTCAGGTATTAGTGCACCAGCGGTTAGCTTTCCCAACACTGTAAAAATTTTAGTTTTACCCATTATTTAAATTACCTCTCGTTAGCTAGTCAATCAAATAAAAAGATTATTTTACTTGATTAACCGCTATTGATTGGTTTTGCCATTTTAACTCATCTTGCGTCGTAATTTTTCTGATCACGCGGCAAGGATTGCCAGCTGCAATAACATTGGCTGGTATGTCCCTAGTGACTACAGATCCTGATCCAATCACAGTATTGCTACCAATGGTTACACCAGGATTAATGATAGTATTCCCACCGACCCATACATCGTCGCCGATAACAATACTTGTCCCGAACTCTAAACCACTATTTCTGACTTTTGAACTAATGGGATGTCCAGCTGTATATATACCAACTCGCGGCCCAAGAAGCACATTGTTACCAATATGAATCTCATTTACATCTAGCATAATACAATCATAATTGGCATAAAAATTGTTTCCTAAATGCACGTGGCAACCATAATCACAATGAAATGGTGGTTCTATATGAATTGAGTGCCCTGCATTAGGAATTATCGTTTGAATTAATCGACTTTGCTCATCCTCGCTCGTTGCGCGATTAAACTGTGCTATTTTCTTCTTATTCTCAGCCATTAATGTAGCCAGTTCTTCATCCACTTTATACAATTTTCCGGCTAACATATTCTCTTTTTGGGTACTCATCGCTAGTTTCTCCTTGTTAGTGATTTTATCATATTATTATTATAATTTAATAAAATATGGCTTATCTTAAAGTCAAAATTTCACTTCACTGTTCCAAAATAGATGCCACTTTAGCACGTAACATAGGTGTAACATCTTTTTCAAACCACGGATGTCGAGAAAGCCAAATATTATTTCTCGGTGATGGATGAACAATTGGGAAAAAAGTTGGTAAATAAGTGTCAAAATGCTGGACTACCTCAGTTGTTTTGATATTACGGGGTAATTTTAAATAATATTTTTGCGCAAAAGAGCCAACCAGTAGCGTCATTTGAATGTTTGGCATTTCTTGCAAAATAACAGGGTGCCACTTATCAGCAATACCTTTTCTTGGCGCCAAATCACCTGACTTACCCTTACCTGGATAATAAAAGTCCATTGGCAAAACACCAAATTGCCCAGAGTGATAAAATTGATTTTCATCTACGCCTAACCAAGATCTTAACCGTTCTCCAGATTGATCATGCCACATAATACCTGACGTTTGTGCTTTCATGCCAGGGGCCTGACCAATAATCAATATTTTTGCCTGATGGGGCGCCGAATAAATTGGATACCATCCCCGATTAGTAAAATGTTTGTTCAAATCATCCGCAAGAATATCATCAAAGATTGACATATGAGCTCCTTTTAAAATTATTGTAATCCTCATCAATGAATAAGTAAAATAATGATGTGATCAAAATTGTTTTATAAATATAACGCGATTAATAAACGTCGAAAATGGTATTATATTTTTAACACATCATCAAGGTTTAGGAGTGAATAATGGAGAATAAACAAGTTGGTATCATTTCAGCCGTGTCAGCCTATATATTGTGGGGCGCCCTCGGTGTTTTTTGGGAACTATTAAATGCGGTCCCTGCAATGGACACACTCGCTTATCGTGTCGTTTTTTCAATCGTTACAATTGCTGTTGTGCTAACAATGCAACGTAATTGGTCATTACTTTGGCAAGAAGTTTTACAGTTAATCCATAATCGAAAAATATATTATATTATTTTAAGTTCCTTTTTAATAGCCATCAACTGGTTTATTTATATTTATATGGTCACACATCATCAAGCCACCGAAGCTAGTTTAGGTTACTATATCATGCCACTAATGAATGTTGCTGTAGCCGTTATCATTTTGCATGAAAAACTATTGAGATACCAAGCCCTTGCTTTGGTACTAGTCATCATTGGTGTGCTATCACTCACATATTTGACAGGCAGTTTACCGATCAACACGTTATTAATGGCAGCTTCTTTTTGCTTTTATGGTTTAATAAAAAAACAAGTGCCGCTTCCAGCAACGATTTCATTGGCACTTGAAACATTCTGTGTGGCGCCAATTGCTATTATTTATTTATGGGTATCCCCACACACTTTGACCCAAAACGGTCCCTTTGTGACTGTAATGCTTCTAAGCAGTGGCATCATCACTGTAATACCTTTGCTACTATTTGCTATCGCAAATAAAAATACCGACTTCATCACACTTGGATTTATTCAGTACCTTAATCCTACCATTCAACTATTGATGGCCATTTTTGTCCTTCATGAGCGTTTCCAAATAAATCAAGCCATTGTATTTATATTTATCTGGGCCGGTATTCTCGTATTTGTCATTGGCAGCGTACGTCAATTCAAACATATTAAGTCATCTTGAGAACTTTAAAGGACCTATTGGAGGTTATAATGTCTGAATCAGTTAATCAAGCATTACTTATCAAGATTATTGGTAAGAAACTATTTTCATCAACTTGGCATGATTATGCCCATCCCTACCTTGCTTCGTTACTTTTAGGTGGCATTTTTATCATGCTAATTGCTGACGCATTAATTACCTATTTTTGGATCAAAAACACCAAACGCTTCCCCTTTTTAAAAAATATTATACTGGTAGTTGGTAACGTTTTAGTCATAATTTTACTTGGCGTTGTAGGCAATAACATGCCAAGAATTGGTGGAACTAGTTATCAAGGATACATTAAATATCTTAATACACGGACTCATGGTATGGGGGCTGAAGCTGCTCGAGAACTGTGGAACGCACATGTCAACAATCATCAATTTATTGACCCAAATCAGTAATCACGTGAATGACTAAATTGAAAAGCATGCTTCCAGTCGCTAATGTATTGTTGTTAAAGAAATCTATTGTCAGTTAATTAATTTGATTAAATCATTGACAAATTAGTTAAACTTATAAGTTGTCGAGTTGCAAGTAAAAAGACTATTCACGTATTGTAAAAATACGATGCATAGCCTTTTTTGTTTGTAAAAGTTTCAAAAAAATCTTTCTTGATCTCTTAATGGCTCGATAACGACTAACATTCTTTTTGTAAAAATCCTGATGATAGTTTTCAGCGGGCCAAAATTTTAATACCTCTCGTATGTCAACAACAATTGGTTTCTTGAACAACTGAGAATTAATCATATCTGTTTTTGATTTTTTGGCTAACGAGAGTTGAACATTGTTTGTAACAAAAATAACGGGTTTATAACTTTCTCCACGATCATCGAACTGACCATATTCGTCTGTCGGGTCAATCAGAGACCAATAAATTGCCAACAATTGTTGATAGGTTATTTGACGCGAATCAAATATTATTTCAACCGATTCTATATGACCAGTTATTTGTGAAAACACTTCATCATAAGATGGATGAGCAATCAATCCACCGGTATAACCTGAAATGACGTCAATAATACCTGGCAATTTGTCAAAGGGTTCGACCATACACCAAAAACACCCACCGGCAAAAATAGCACGTTCTTGATAGGGTAAATCAGCTTGGTAATGGCGGCTCATTTTATCACGAGTATCTATTTGTTTTTCACCTGTTATGCTTAAATAAAAATCCATCACATCTGGTGTCAAATTACGTCGCACTGCCAAAGGTTTTAATTCAGACTTCAGTTGATCTAACTGAGTGTTGAGTGAAAAACCATTAACGTTATCTTTCGTCTCAACAAGAACTTGTCGTTCCCATTCTCTTGTTCTTGGATTAAGAATTAGATTATAAATTTGCTGCCAAACTAAATCATCTGCTTGTGTTATCATGTCCTTATTCTCCGAGAACATATCATTTTTATCTCACAAAACAATCATGTAAAATATGCTAAATTTGTCCCCAACTCGCTGCGCTGATTGAAGGAAAGAGATGCACGAGTCGATTAATTTCTGACGTCGAAAATTTAAATTCAATTGCCGGCAAAAAAGTATTAACAGAATTTTCTGCTACTTCACTAATTTCTGTCACCCCAACTAAATGATGTTGTTGATCAAAGACAAGCGCGTTTTGAGCCAGTTGATCATTAGCAACTTGACGATACCAGTCATCTTTCAAATCATTTTTCTGAATTTCATAATTTTTGGACTGTTTTGAATCAATTTCAACGCCTGCTTTTGCAATTCTTGGTGATGTAAACACAACAGACGGAATTACCGGGTACTTTATTTCTGAACTAATTTTGTCCGAAAACAGATTAAAAAGATAAGTCGATTCGAAAATAGCCGTTGGCGTCAATTTAGGCTGGACTTTATCAATAACATCTCCAGAAGCATATATATTGTCAACAGTCGTTTGTAAAAAACCATTAACTTCAATACCATTTTCATTATACTTCACGCCTATTTCATCCAATCCGATATTGTTGACATTAGGCACACGACCACTAGCGTCAAGGATATAATCGACTTTTAATTCTTGGTCATTAGCATAGTGAACCACTTGCGATTGACCACTTTGGGAAAATGATGAGACATTAGCATTTTGAATAAAAGAGACCCCTCTTTTTTCTAAATCATTAATCACCTGTCGCACATATGGTGAATAAAACTGTCTCAAAGCTCGATTACCATGCATTAAAACAGTTACTTTCGAACCAGCTGCGTTAGCAATTGTGGCAAATTCCATACTAATATAACCAGAACCAATAATAGCGATTTTTTCCGGAAGTTGACCCAAAGACATAAAGTCACGACTATCATGCGCTAGCTCTTTACCAGAAACTGCTAATCGATGTGGATGCAAGCCAGTTGCAATAACAATTTTTTCAGCAGTTTTGATATCACCATTAACTGATATTGTATGCTTGTCAATAAATTTGCCATAGCCATTTATAATTTCGACTCCAGATTTGACTAATAAATTGCTTATCATGGCTGGTAATGGGTCAATAATACGTGATTTGTTTTTAAAGTTTTGTTGCCAATCAATTTGTAAATCGTTTGCTGTAATTGAACTTAAGTTCTCAAGAGCTCTTTTTAAAACCACAGGTTGATCAAGAGCTATTTTTGCATTACAACCGTAATTTGGACATGTGCCCCCGATCATATCTGTCTCAATAACGCCAACTTTTTTGCCAGTTTGTGCGAGAGGAATAGCCCCATCAAAGGTTCCATGCCCGCTACCAATATAGAGTACATCATAATCATACGTTTTTGCCATTTCAACCTCTTTCATGATACTTCTTTGAGATATCGACTGATAGATATATCGATTGACTTCAGTATATTCTTCCGACAAAACAAATACCAACAATTTGCTTATGCCGCTAGATCAAAACTTTTTTAAATCCCCTTACTTACTATTGCTGCTTTTAGTAATTGGTGTTAACAAAATTGCAATATTTTTATCGACAACATTCATCATTGACACAGTTACTAAACGGTTTTTTTTGTACTGACAGCAGCCCATTATCATTACCTGAGTCCTTTCCCTGTGCTTCATATAGCGTGACATTAAAATTATCCTCCTGTGTACTTTTTGGAATAACTGTTCCTTCATAAGTTGTCACTGACAGTGATAATACTGATCCTGCCTTAGCTGACGCACTAACTTCTTGACTAATTAAATTACCTCGGTACGTAACTTGATACTCGCCAGCTGGTATCTGAATATCTGGTAAATAATTACCAGGATTTGTAACAACATAACTTTGTCCTTGCCTCTTTAATTTGGCAAATTTAGCAGGTGTAAATTCTATTTTAGTCCCGTCTTCTAAATTTATTGGGTCAGTATTATTTAACAAACGGCCATACTCATCCTTGCTGTTGGATAGACCATTTGATGATAAAAATTGTGTGTTTTTACCAGTTAAATGTACGTCGTAAAACCCTGGCATATAACCCAGGTCTTTCAAACTCTTACCACCATTTATGGGTCCCGTTAATGTAAATGATCGCGCAGGATTTTTTATATTTTTACCATGAATTTTATGTTTATCTTTTTTTGATTGGTGTTCTTGAAGATATTTTCTACTGACATTTTTATTGTTTTTGCTATAAATATAGTTTGCTAATATAGTGCCTAGCAATAAAAGAAGTACACTCACAAATATGCAGAAGGTAGATTTCTTACTGCTTCTCATTAATCACACTCCCTTCTGTCATGACAATAATTTCATCAGCTAAAACGTTCAAATCTTCAGGATTATGACTAGCCAAAATAATACAAGCGCCTCGCCTTTTTTCATTGTCGAATATCTTGCGCATTTCTCTTACGCCTTCCACATCAATGGCATTAGTTGGTTCATCTAATAATATTAAATCTGGTTTTTCGAAAATAGCTTGCGCAATCGCAGCGCGTTGCTTCATACCCAAAGAAAATTGACGTACTTTACGTTTGTCATTCGGATTTAGTCCTACCCTTAAGATTGCGTCGTCAATCATCTCATCGGTCGCAATTTTTTTAATTTTGGCCAATAATTGCAAATTTTTTTTTAAGGTGAAGTCTGGTAAAACATTATTATTTTCAATTAAAATACCCAAACTTTTTGGAAATAAAATCTCCTTCTTAATTTGCTGATTGTTAATCAGAATCCGTTCTGAATCCAATCTAATTAATCCAGCAATTGCTCTAAGTAACATCGTTTTGCCAGCCCCATTTCGACCACGAAGACCATAAATTTTTCCCTCTTGAAAATCCAAATTAACAGCTTTTAACACGATGTTGTTACCAATTTTTTTCGTAGCTTGCTCAACTTTAATCATATCTAAATTCCTTTACCGTAAAAATCTTTTTGATTCAACTTTTTCAAAAAAAATGTCATTATAGTTATTGTCATAAATAATGTGAGAATAGTCTGATAAATACTCGTGTTGCGATGAAATGTAATTGAACCTAATAATGACAGATTATTTTTGCCCAATGCCACAATTAATAGGAGAGCACACAGTGATAATACGGCCGATGTGCTGCTAAACAGTAATTCTAAGACCATATAAACCGATGTATAGAACATATAACTACCAACTAAATTCAAAATGTTTTCTATTGATCCAGTATTACCTGTCAGTAATGCATTGATTAACAAACCAATAAGCACAATACCCAAAACGTGGAATAAGTTTATGAAATAGGTGGATATCACTATTCTGTGTAGTTTATCAGTTCTGACAAGCTGGTTGAGATACGAACCGTTTTGCCATTTATCAATCGTTCCAACGAGGTACAATAATGGCGCACAAACCAAACCGAACCATGTCACTTTTACTACTAACGAACTCGTAGCATCTTCCACAAAATAGCCTAAGGTATCATTTTTTTGTAAAAGAAAATTCAACATCACAACTACTGTTACAATACAAATAAACGCACTTTTTTTCATTTCTTACACTCCAGCCGCCAAATATTTTGTTCGATAACAAGTCGAAAAAACGTTGAAAGCACAGCCATTAAGACAACGGTGCTGATAAATCTGACTAAACCGGATTGGTAATTATTATTTCTAATCATTGCTGTAACTTGTGTGTCAGAAAATAACGATTGGTTCATTGGCCAAACATGCAGTAAAAGTACAATAGCGATAAGCAGCGATAATCCCGTGAACAATATATTCTTCTGCAAATATGTGTGCACAATTAATATTAGTTGAATCACTACTACTTCCCAAAAAACCGAAATGAGTACTTGGCAACTCCAAAAAAACGAAAATAAGACAAACTGCTTCGACGTTGGCTCATACATCATTATTCTGAAAAAAGGTATTGACCAATATATAAAACCAAATACACCTGAAATGGCAAATATTCTTGTCATCAGCATATGACTAACTTGTTGACATGTTTCTAAGCGTATCATCTGCTGTACCGGAACTTCATAATTGACAACCCAGTAAAGTAAAAAGACAATACTCAATATCACTTGCCAAGACCAATTTTGAAAATAATTACCCCCATTAAGAACTTCCAAGCTCAACCAATCATCATAACTTAGCGCTTCCCAACTCATACTAAAAAGATAAAAAAAAGTGATGAAAATGATCAGAGAAAAAGTAGAAAACCAAAACTTTCTTTCGCCAATCATGCTAACTCACCATGACAACGCCAAAGTAAAATCAAACTATTAACTATCAATAATACTATGATGAGATCTGACCAACTCAATAACCAACTCTGCCACGTCATTAATTGGGCAAAAGATTGCAACATCTTCCCAATGTCGAATACTTGGCTTCCCAATAATATAGTGCCTAAACTCACTAGAGTTAAAATTTGATAAAAATTGCCAAATACTAAACTAATGGCTGCCATAAACATAGTCGTTACAAAAACTGATATCAAAAACACGAACAGATACACCATAAATGTTAATGCTGGGTTTTCTAATTGCCACCACACAAAGTGATATTTTTCTAAATTAGGAATACGTGGCTTGTCAATTAATAAACTCATTTGTCCATCAAATGTTTTCAGAGGAAATAATTGTATGATCCAAATTACAATTAAATTCAATAATAAAGGCACTGAAAAAAGTAGGGTACCTGCTAGTCCCGCTGCAATAAATTGATGGTGTAAATACTTTGAAACCCCTACTCGACTGACAACGTTATATGATTGTCCCGTTTTAAAATCTTTCAACAGCGCGAACCCGCCCCCAAGTAACAACCAAATAGGATATAAACCAAGCAGAAAAGTAGTTAACAGATGCCCATACATACCACCTAGACTACTTGCCATAAAGGTGTTTAACCACATAGATTTGGCTAATGAAAACCCATTCAACATTATGACATGCTGAATGGCATCTAAAATAGTGATAATACACATAATGAACATTACAGTTAAAAATTGTTTCGTTTGTATAATACGATTTAGACTATAACTTAGCATGACTTAATTACCAAGTCTCTTCATCCCAAGCACCGGTGATATAAGGCGCGATTTTATTTGTCCATTCCGGATTGAACATCACCAATCTGACATTCGTTTGATTGGCATTTGACTTTGCAGTTGTATAAACATACGGATAGCCAGGTCCAGTATACACAGTTGCAAATGGTGAGGCTGCTGCACGATTTTTTTGCCCCATCAAATAGGCTCTATAATACGATCCATTTCCTTCCGCTGAAGTATAGACACCTACTTTCCAAGGATTTGCGTTCGACGCTGTTTGACGATAGTGATATCCAGTTGAAGCCTCCTCTTGATACGTACCTAATTTCATCTGAAATCCGTATAAATCATCAGATGCAAACACTGGCAAAACCAGACTACCTGTTACAGCCCAAGCGATTGCTAATGCAATCAATATTTTTTTGAAGTTCATAATATCTCCCCCTGAGAAAAAATTTTTTATAGCCCCTTCAAGACTATTCAACAATGTTATCATTTATGATTTTAATCATCTATCATTTTTTGTAACATAATATTCTATTTTTGATAAAATTGTAGAAAAATAGTTTAGTTGACAACATAATAGGCTTACAAGAAGGCGTTTTGTAAATATTTTTGCACAAAAAAAAAGACCTGCCTTATGGTCTCTTTTTGAGAGTTCATCCCGCCGCTCTAAGCTAAGCCTTCCGATTTATCGATTATTAAAATTTCGCTTTGATCAATTAAATTTTGATTCATCCCAAACGTCACTTTTAAAATATACGGCGTGAACATCTCCAATCGCTTAAAATTTTGATAACCAAAAGTATCATCGTAAAAATTTAGAATCGCACTTAATGCTGCCCCGTGAGTTGAAAATAATATCGTCTGTCCTGTGTACCGCGATAATATGTTAGTCAATGCACTTATGTTGCGTTTTTGTAGACTGTTCATTGATTCACCCTGTGGTTCATGAAAGTCAAAATCCAACCAACGCCGTCGCTGCAGTTCATCCCCTTGATTTCCTAGTTTTCCCCTTACCCTTTCTTTTAATCTTTCATCTGTTCTTAATGTCAACTTTTTTTGGTCACATGTTGGCTTTATTGTTGCTTGCGTACGCACATAAGGACTAGAAATACACATGTCAAAAGAAACATTCTTCAATACTTCTGCCACAATAACAGCGTCTGCTTTGCCTTCAGCTGTCAGTGGCATATTTCTATCATCTTCACAACTATAATCTGGCCGCGCGTGTCGTACAAAATAAACTGTCGTTTTTTCTTCACTCATTGCAATGCAAACCTCTTTAACTAACTTTTTTAAACAAAGCGCTTAAACTAGCACTCATAACAATATTTGAATATCATTATCAATCAAATCATCTACTATTGCAAGTGGCAATGAGTGATCCTATTTTTATCCAACTCATCTAATATCTTAATTTCATTTTTCCATCTATATAAATAGTCAACACCAATATGTCGTTAGTGCAAAAAAAGAACTCTTTGTATAAAAGTAAGATTAAGTGCGTTATAATTTAGATTACAATTATAATAGCATATAGAAAGTGAGACAAACCTTGTTCTTAACAATTTTAGTAAAAGTGATTATTTGCCTGTACGCATTTTTGATGGCTTTTGCGTCAATGAAAGAAATCAACTCTTCAGCACGCATCCCTAATTTGCTCAACATCATTTGTGCCATTATCTTATTGATTGCCTGTTTTCAAACAATTGATTGGTTCAAAAGCACAGCTGTCATTGTGTTAGTCGTATTTCAACTCACTGCTATCACAAATGGTCTCAAAAATAAAAGTTTTCACTTTCAACATCATATTTTCCGTCTCATTTTAACGGCAATTCTCATCTTTTTTGTTTTTCTAACTTAAGCGAAATATTAGCAGGAGACTCATGATGGATATCAATATTTTATTATTTGACGAATTCGAACCCCTAGATGTTTTTGGTCCGGCGGAGGTTTTTCTACATGCGGAACAATTTAACGTTCAATATTTTACTTTGTCGAATAAGCGGGCGATTACCAGTTATCGTTTGCCTATTGTCGACCTATTATCTGATGAAGAAATTGACACGAGCGGTGTTCTTTTAATTCCTGGTGGACCTGGCACGAGACTCTTAGTCAATGACAAAAATTTTATTGAAAAACTTAAAATTTTAATAGATAAGTCAACCTACTGCTTGTCCATTTGCACAGGCTCAGCATTGTTGGCAATGACAACCACGCTTGATCACAAACGCGCAACGTCAAATAAATTAGCGTTTAATTGGGTAACCAGTTTAAATTCTAAAATTTTATGGCAGCGACATGCGCGTTGGACAATGGATGATAAATTTTACACCTCATCTGGCGTTTCAGCTGGTATTGATATGAGCTTTGCTTTTCTAGAGCATGTCACAACACGTGATTTCGCTGACAATGTCGCTCACGACATTGAATATGTTCGAATTAGAGATAGTCAGTCTGATCCTTTTTCATAGTAGAAGGTATCGAATCAATTAAAAAACAACCTGCCAATAATTTCAGTCCCCAAAAGTTACTTTAACTTTCGGAATTGTTAGCAGGTTGTTTTTTATTCAACAAAATCACAAGAAACGCGTCTATTTTTGTTTAATTCATCCCACATCATTTCACCTTTACTTGTAACAGTTAGATGACGATCTTCGCTATTTCTCTTCACTAATCCTTCTGCTAAACATTTGTCCAAAAGCAGCCTTCCCAGTCGACCAGATAAGTGAAAACGGCGTTCTGTCCAATCCAAACATGGTTTAATAAAATTAGCGTCTTTTTTTTCTTTTGAAATATCAATGCCTAATGATTTAAACAATTCTTGCCCTTCACTCGTTAATTGCAATTCGTTTTGATATCCTACCAGAAAACCGGAATTGATTAAGTAGTCATAACAATCAACCCCCACCTTGCCTGCCATATGATTATAACAACTTCTGCAATAAGCAATTTTATTAAGAGCTACCCTTTGATGATATGACTGTGTTGGTTTTTTAGGGCTAATCACCATTAATTGTTCAATTAAATGCGCAATATCTAGACTACTCAACTGGTAATAAACGAACTTACCGCGTTTATAATAATCCAACCACCCCTCATTATAAAATCTTTTTAAATGATAGGAAGCTGTTTGATCCTTTATCGTGGCAACTTTGGCGATTTCATGAACTGTGTGAAATCGGCCATCCATGAGAAATGTTAGAATCGTTAAACTAGATTGATCAGCAAGTAATTTAGTTATATCAATCATATTTGGTAAACCTTGTTCTGTCATAAAATTCCTTTCAAAAACATATCGATGCGCATCGAACAATCTTTCATATAAAATAACTGTATCATATCGAAAAGGATGACATCAAAATGTTCAAACAAATTCACAAAGACAGCCTCTACTATGGTTTCCCAGTCACACTTTTAGCAACACAAAGTATTGACGGCACAGACAATATTTCGCCTATCAGTTCCTCTTGGACACTAAATAATCATGTTGTACTTGGTGTAAGTTTAGAGGGGCAAGCTTATCAAAACATGCTCACAACGAAAGAAGCAACTATCAACATTGCCGATAGTAAAATTTGGTCCAATATCGAGCGTATCGCAAGAACAACTGGAAAATCACATATTGATCGTAATAAAAAAATGATGGGTTATCAATACTGTTCTGACAAATTCCAGCTTGGTGGTTTTTCCAAAATCCCCAGCGCAACTGTCAAAACAGCTGCTATACGTGAATGCCCAATTCGAATTGAAGTAATCATTAAAAATATTGCACCTCAGGATGATTTTGCCATTGTTATTTGCAAAATTAAAAGCATTTTCGTTGATACTTCAATTCTACATGACAATAATCACATCGACGTCACAAAATGGAATCCTCTACTTTATCAATTCCGATCATACACAACAACATCCGCTAGTTTAGGACAAAATTTTCGATTTGAAGAATACTTGGATGTCACCAAACCAGCCAACTAATCTGTAAAATATATTGATGACACTATCAAACAAGCTTTTGAATGATCTTGTCAAACGCGCGTGTTGGCAAAATAGTGTGTAATGCAACTAATGCCTTGGCACCGTAACCAACTAAATATCTTGTTTTTGTTCGTTTATTGATGACAGACTTCACAATTGTATCTGCTATCACTTCTGGAGCAGTTAACTTATCTGATGAATAAAGTTGTCTCATACGTTCTGATGCCGCTAAAGCATGTTCTTGGTAAGCTGTTCCTTGAGACGTTTTTTTAAGATTATCAGCCGCGATTATCCCCCAATTCGTTTTAATACCACCGGGTTCAATGAGCACGACATCAATACCAAAAGGCTTTACTTCCATTCTCAGCGCATCACTAAATCCTTCTAGTGCATATTTTGTGGCATGATACCAAGCACCCATATAAGTTGTCATTCTACCAGCCATCGAGGATACATTGATAATGCGACCAGATTGTTGCGCTCTCATGTAAGGTAAGACTAGTTGTGTCAATTTGGCTAATCCAAATAAATTAGTGTCAAATTGTTTTTTAGCCTCCGAAATAGGCACGTTTTCAATGGCACCATAGGATCCGTACCCAGCATTGTTGATTAAAACATCAATTCGTCCAGACGCCTCAATAATGTGCGCCACTGCTTTAGTAATCGTCTCATCATCGGTAATATCCATATAAATTGGTGAGACACCTAACTGAACTAATGATGCCAGCCTGTCTACACGTCGAGCCGCACCATAGACTTTGAACTGTTGAGTCGCTAATTTTTTAGCTGTTTGATACCCAATACCACTGCTAGCTCCCGTAATCAAGACCACTTTTTGTGCTACCATCGTTTTTATCCTCCGCTTGCTTGCCTTAGATTTTAGCATGTTTTGGCAGACATAAAAAGCCACGATTCAGCGTTAACCTCATCATGACTAAAAATGAAAAATAATTTAAATTGCGCGTTTCATTACGATTTAATTTTTTCGTGCTACTTGTTTAAAGTATGTTTTTGATGTCTTCAGGTAGATACCAAAATATATTAGCACGACCCCAGCAATTGTAAGACTCATTGTTGTATACACCACTGGTCCTATCGTTACCCCGAATATTTGTAAAATTTTATTGATCATTGGCATTGCAAAACATAAATGTGTAATGGCAACCACAACCGGCAATCCAAATACCCATACAACTTGTGATTTGACCGTACGTTTCACCTCACTATGAGACATACCTACTTTTTGCAAAATGTCAAACTGCTTCTTATCTGAACGTCCCTCGGAAATCTGCTTATAGTAAATAATGAGTCCTGTTGCCATAATAAAGCTGATTGAAAAAATCAAACCAATAAAGAAGAATCCCCCATAGAAACTTTTTAGCACTGACATAGTTTCTGATTTACTGTCAACAATAATATTTTGTTCACCCTTAAATGTTTTTAAGAACTTGTCTTTTTGCTTGTCTGAGCCTTTGATATCAAACAAAAGTTGGTTAGTATACGAAATAGATTGTTTATTCTCACCCAAATCATTGAATGCTGAACCAATTTTGTCTGTCACAGTCTTAGACGGTATCACAATAATCATTGAGTGAGTCATGCTAGCTTGCATACTTGGCACGCCATCGATTTTAGATAAATGTTTTTTGACATGATAGCTTTGATTCAAGAATTTGATCGTATTATTCTTAAATGTACCTTGCCGATCATAAGCATAGACTTCGTTTGCCGCTAATGTCCCACCATGTTGATTTGTCAACTGATTAAATTGTTGGATTGTCATAAATAGAAAGTCTGACAAATTATCAGCTCTTGTAACTGTTGTACCACTTAACGGCATGGCATGACCACTGTTGGTTAAATAACCCGTGATTGGATTACTGATTTCCATGTGATACATTTTACTGAGCACCACATTATTATCAGCAGCAGCTTGTTTCACCTTATTTTCCGATATGCTTTGATTAGCCACGTTAGTCATCATAACATCACGTGGAAATTGTTTATTGACATAATCTTGCTGTCCTACAAACATTGATACCGTCGTGACAATCACAACTAATGCCATTGTAGTGAGCAACGAAATACTTGCCAAGCCGGTGGCATTTTGTCTCATCCGAAACAACATATTAGAAACAGTAATGAAATGATCTGTTTGATAGTAGTAATTGGTGTGCTTTTTCATTGTTTTTAGCACAATAGTAGATGCCACAATAAATAGCAAATATGTCGCTATTACAACCATGATTACAGCTAAGAAAAAAATTCTCATTGCCTTTAAAGGGGAGTCGACAGTTAGTGAAATATAGTACCCCCAACCCATCAGTACGATCCCCAAACCAAATAACAGCCAATGGCTTTTAGGTTCACGATCACCCTTTTGTGACGCTTGAAGGAGCGATATTGTTTTCAACCGCCAAATCACCAAAATATCACTTAATAGCAGCAGCATAAATCCTAAGCCAAAGAATATCGTGACGAAAATGATTGCACCTAAAGCAATGTTGAGTTGAAAGTTATTGCCCCCAACTAATTTAATAAACAGCAATAATAATAGTTTACTAAACAGCACACCAGTCACAACCCCAATCACTGTGACAATCATGTAGTTGATCAATTGTTGTCGCCAACTAATTTTGATGAGATCTCTTTTTTGCATCCCTAAAAT
Organism: Leuconostoc sp. S50; assembly: GCF_016624925.1. Lineage (NCBI taxonomy): Bacteria > Bacillati > Bacillota > Bacilli > Lactobacillales > Lactobacillaceae > Leuconostoc > Leuconostoc sp. S50. The sequence goes on from NZ_JACVUE010000006.1 coordinate 65,534, forward strand.
GCTGAATAGCCCAAATTCCGATTGTTTGCGTTTATTTAAAAAGCTGTATGTATATAGCAAAAAAATGACAGACAACAGACCAATAACGATTTGTCCAAACATAAGCAACTCTATGACTGAGCTACTCGCTCTTAGTGTTTGGACACCTTTTGAATAAATCAATAATTGAATGACCAAGTTCAAAGCCACCGCAGCAGTACCAGCCAACATAAATGGTAAATATTCTAACTTATTTTTGACAATTGATTGCCAAGCTAATTTCCAATATAACATGTCACATTGCTCCCCCAAACAAATTCGTTGTGGCATCATTGATCGTGATTAACATTTCTTGATCATTACGATTACCACGATAAATTTGATGAAAAACCATCCCATCCTTGATAAATAAAACGCGCTTAGCACAGCTTGCCGCTAACGCTGAATGCGTCACCATCAGAATTGTCTGATTACTTTCATTGTACTTCCTAAATAGCGACAAAATTTCAGCCGCATTTTTTGAATCCAGTGCCCCAGTTGGTTCGTCACCTAGTAAAATATCAGGATTGGTAATCAAAGCGCGGCCAATCGCCACTCGCTGCATTTGTCCGCCTGATAATTCAAATGGATATTTATTAAGCAAATCTTGAATACCTAATTGTTCCGATAATCGGTGCAATTTTTCTGCTTTATTTTTTGTTCTGTTTGCCAAAACGAGTGGTAAATAAATATTGTCTCTGACTGACATTGTATCTAGTAAGTTAAAATCTTGAAAAACGAAGCCCAAGTGATCACGTCGATAGCTTGCCAATGCTTTATCAGATAAGGTAGTCAAATCCTCGTTATTAAGCATGATTGTCCCTGTTGTTGGCTTGTCTAATGTTGCAATACAATTTAATAGCGTCGATTTTCCGGAACCAGACTCGCCCATGATTGCAATAAATTCACCAGCTTCAACTTCAAAATTGACGTCAGCCAATGCCGTAACCGTATTGTTTTTAAATTTACCTCGATACTCTTTTTTGAGATGCTCAACTTTTAGTAATGTCATAAAATGAATTCCCCCTTTGTTATGTCTATATTCATTTTAAATGAAAAAAGAGGTGAGTTGCCTTACACCTCATCACTAAAGCTTACAGTTTCGTAAGGTTGTGTTTTTGTCTGCTTAAAATCAATTGTTACCGTGGTGCCGCTTCCCACCACCGACGCAATTTTGATATCATGTCCAAGCTCACTTAAAATTTGCTTCACCATGAACAGCCCCAAACCACTACTGTTATTTTCAAGCCGACCATTTAGTCCCGTATAACCTTTGTCAAATAATCTCGGCAAATCACTGGCTGCAATGCCAATACCAGTATCTTCAATCACTACTTGATGCTGATTAACAAACATCACTTGAATGCGACCTTGTGGTGTATACTTAATCGCATTAAAAATAATTTGTTCTAAAACAAATTGCACCCATTTAGGATCACTCACAACTGTAAAATCATCGCCCACCATTGAAACCGATAGATTTTGGCGGATGAAAAACAATTTATACGCTTTAATCACATCACGCACAATTGCCTGCAAATGGATAGGTTTGAATGTCAAGTCTTGATGTAAATTCTTGAGACGAATAAATTGTAGCATCATATTCAAATATTGATTCACAATGAGCAATTGGTTACTCGTTTCATATTTTTCAATCGTATCGGTTTGATTCATCAAATCCAACACAGACAATGGCACTTTAATTTGATGTGCCCACATGGCATAATAATCTTGAATGTCTTGTATGGTGTTAGCCTGAGTAGCTAACGCTTTTTTCTGCTGAAGTGCCTGTTGTTTGAGCAAATCTTGGTACAAATGAGCCACGGAAGAAGTCGCTGGTAAGCTTAAATTATCGACCGACAAGCAATCATCTGACAAAATATTTTTTAAAGTTTTTCGTGTTTGGAACCATCGCCAAAACAATAACAATGTCATACCAAATAAAAAATACAAGCCCACATAAAGTGCATCAATTGCAGCATCAATATCTAGAGAGCGCATCACAACACTCCAAAATAAAGCCCCAAAAATGAAAACAAAAAGCAGGTAAAAATACCAATAATCCAGCAAAAATAACCAAATTGATTGCAAACATTTTTTAATCATTTAACGACAACCCTTTCCCTTTAACCGTGACCAAAAATTTTGCAAATCCGATTGTTGCAGTTTTTTGACGTAAACGTGCCAAAGTCACTGACAACGTATTGCGATCAATAAAAATATCATTGTCCCATAAATTTGACATAATATCTTCGCGAGACACCACTTGATATTGATGACTAAACAATAAGTGTAACAACTTGGTTTCATTTCTAGTCAAAGTTACTGAGCGTGTTCCCGTTCTGAGTTGATCATCAATAATATCTAAACTAAAATCTTGAAATTTTAGAACGCTTCGATCAGACACAAACGTATATTCACGACGCAAAAGCGCATTAATTTTGACAATCAACAATTCAATATTAAATGGCTTGGTGACATAGTCATCACCACCAAAATTCATCGCCAAAATTTGGTCTGTGTTGTCATCACGACTGGATAAAAATATAATTGGAACCACACTATCCTTTCGGATTGCTTGTGTCCAAAAAAAGCCATTATGATACGGTAAATTAATATCCATTAAAATTAAATGCGGCAAAAATTGGTCCACTTCTGTTTTGACATGATTGAAATCATGGCACGCTTCAATTAAAAATCCCCAACTTGATAATGATTTTTTTAATAAATTAACAATTTCATGATTATCCTCGACTACAAATATTTTAAAACCCATGGCACTCCCACTTTTTTCATCTTATTGCAAAACGCCGAGCTTGTATTTCGCCGACATTATTGTTAAATTATAGTTATTGTTTTTCACTATACCTATTGTAATATATGATATACCAAATTGTTGCCTTTCATGTCATCCGTTAGTTATCATTTATCACAAATAACCCCATACCACAGGAGAAATTATCCAAAGCATGACACCCATTGTAACAGAACGACTGATTCTTAAACCATTGCAAATAGATGACTACGAAAGTTGGTTTAATGGTTTTTCTAATCGCTTTCCTGCCCAAAGCCCTTATGATGAAGGCAAGTTAGACATGAGCATTTGTACAGCAGATTGGTTTGCCGACTTAGTTGGTAAGCATAATCGGTTACGTGAAACTGACGATATTTTGATTTTGGCTATCTTTGATAAAAATCACAATCACATCGGTATGATTGATGTTGCAACGCTAGCTAGAACCAATATGGCGTGGGGAGAATTAGGCTACTTTATCCATAATCAACTATGGCGTCAAGGCTTTGCCTTTGAAGCGTTATCTGCACTCATGCCCTATCTTGCTGACACAGCAGGATTTCATCGTATTGAAGCTCATGTCATGTTGCATTGGAAAATTATCCTTCTCAAAACTTACTAAAAAAATTGGGCTTTTCATTTGAAACAGTTCGAAAAGGCTTCATGTTAGAAAATAATAAGTGGACCGATAAAGCAGTTTTTTATCGTAATCTCTATTAAAAAAGAGTGGCACATTGAACGTGTCACTCTTTTTTTTGAAGATTGTAGAACTAACATCCAGTTTACAACGAACTAAATTGATTCACTCATTGTCTTTTTTGACGACATTCTTCAAATCACTTTGAATTAATTTGACTTTTTTATTATTATCCAAAAATAATGGTACAGTTTCTTCAATAACATCACTTAACTCAAGCCCATAAAAGCTACTTGGTTTAACAGTGTGGCCTTGCAACCATAAGCGACCACCAATCAAGAAACGATCCCAAGGATGAATGTTTGGTAAACGCAATAAATCAGCTGAATATTGATTAGCAATAACATACTTAAAATCACTCACACTACCGTGCTTATCAATCGCATATCTTGGAAACTGAGGTTTTAGAACTTCTTTTTTAATTAAGTCGTTAGCAATTTGTTTGATATACAGATGAATTTGCGGCTCAACTTTAAAACCAAGCCTGAATGTGACATGCACCATATTTGTTGTCCCCATCATATCAACTTCGTAACTTTTTTCATAAGGATCCGTTGCTTCACGAACGGTGACAAACCAGTAAACAGCAGCACGCTTGGGCTTGGATCCTATCAATGAGTAAATAACGGATCGCTTCAACATGTAATTTTGATGGACGTTAGCAATATAAACAAGATTTGTCGCAAATAGCGGCTCATTTTCATCTTCAGATAAGTTGACTAACTGTTTACGATAATCTCGCAAAGACAAATAATCATCTTTTTTGGCAATTTGTTCACGACGTTTATTACCATAAAACCAAACGGTCATCATTATCAAAATAGCCAACATGATAATCAAGGTGGCATATCCACCGTGTAAAAACTTACCAAGACTAGCAATCAAAAAGACAACTTCAATGAAGCCAAACACAATCGCAAACAAGCTTGCCACAAGGATTGACTGATACTTCCTCACAAATTCAAATAGTAGCACTGTTGTCATCAACATGGTAATTGTAATTGACAGACCATAAGCTGCCTCCATATTGTGCGAAGTTTGAAATACCCATACAATAATCAAGCCTATCACACACAAAATCCAATTTACAGTGGCAATATACATTTGACCACGAGCGTCACTAGGATAAAATGTCCTTAGTCTTGGGATTACTTTGAGATTAATTGCCTCACTAACTAGAGTATAGGCACCAGAAATCAACGCTTGCGATGCAATTACTGCCGCTAAAGTTGCTAATATAACCCCGACAAGCCGCCAAGAATGAGGCAAAATCTCAAAAAACGGATTTGAGGCTTGCTTCAGAAGGTTTGCTTGGCTGCTATGGGTCATAATCCACGCCCCTTGTCCCATATAATTTAAAATCAACATTGTATAAACAAACGGCCAGCTAATATAGATATTGTGCTTACCAACGTGACCCATATCTGAATAAAGTGCCTCAGCACCAGTGGTAGCCAAGAAAACACTTCCTAATATAAAAATACCAGTTTTATTTTCTGGACTCACAAGTACCTGTATAGCATAAACGGGCGACAGTGCTTTCAGGATCGATAAATCACTAAAAATATTAATCAAGCCAAAGAAACCAATAAAAAGGAACCACACTAACATAACCGGCCCAAATAAATTACCTATCTTCTTGGTACCTGCCCGCTGAAATGTAAAAATAATCACCAAAATAACTGTTACGGTAACCATGACAATAAATTGATCATTTGGAAAGGATAAAATGCCAAAGCCTTGCCCTTTTAAACCTTCAATTGCTGTTGTTACGGTAACGGCAGGCGTCAGCGTCCCGTCTGCTAACAAAGCTGATCCACCAATTAAAGCTGGAATCAACAGCCATTTTTTATTGACACTTTGAACACGACTATAAAGCGCAAAAATGCCACCCTCCCCATGATTATCAGCACGCAATGCAATCAAAACATATTTAATGGTCGTAATCAACATCAGTGTCCAAAACACCAAAGAAACCGAACCAATAACAAACTCATTTAAATGCTGAGTACTCCTTGCACTATTCAAGATGGAATTCATCGTATACAATGGCGACGTACCAATGTCGCCATAAACGATACCCAAAGCAATTAGTGCGCCCGCAGACGACCATTTAGTCTTTTTTTCTAAATCCATTTGTGATTCCCCTCTTAATTATGGATACTTTACTAATTTACGATTTGTCAATATTATAACAGTATTTATGATTGGTAGACCAATAACATTGTCATAGTTTGATATGTTACTTGTGGTCATTTAGTTTGTATTAAAAAGTCAACTACTGTCCCTGTACTGCTTTTGTCGTGAAAATAACCAGAAAATGCTTGCAAAATCATATTACAAGTTTTATACTTACTTTTAGTAACTAGAAAGAGGTAAACACCCATGACAAAATTTGGTATCGTAATTGGTTCAATTCGCAAAAATTCTTATTCAAAAGGTGTCGCAGATGCACTTGTTGCTGGACTTCCTGAGGACGCAGACGTTACTTATTTAAATATCAGTAATCTACCCATTTATAATCAGGACTATGATGAAAACTCACCAGAAGTTTACACAGCATTTAGAGAACAAGTGGCAGCACAAGACGCATTCATCTTTGTCACACCAGAACATAATCGTAGCATTCCAGCTGCATTGAAAAACGCATTGGATATTGCATCACGACCTTGGGGGCAAAATTCTTGGGCAGGAAAGCCTGCATTAGTCGCCTCACAATCAATTGGTGGGACAGCTGGTGTTTTAGCACATCATGTCTTACGTCAATCATTGGTATTTTTAGATATGCCAACTCTACAACAACCAGAACTTTACATTGGTAACACAGGCAATTTAGCTGATGAAACTGGTCAAATTACAAATGACGACACAAAAGCGTTCTTGGCAGGCGCTGCCCAGAAGTTTGTGACATTTGCTAACAAGTTTTAATCATCATATCAAGCCAAGCAAAAGCTAACCCTTACAGGGTTAGTTTTTTTGATCACTACCAAATGATACACTCGACCAAATCAATTACTTGAATAATAACGAACATCATAGTATGATTTGTGTATAAGGTTTACGTAAGCGTTTACGTAACTATAACTCACTGCTACTTAATAAAAAGGAGAATGGTTATGCACACAAAAGATTTTGGACTCGATACTTTTAGTCTTGCTGGTAAAACTGCCTTAGTTACTGGTGGTGCATCAGGATTAGGTCGTTATTATACGGAGGCACTGAGTGCGGTAGGCGCTAATATTTTAGTCATTTCTCACAGTGAAAATGGTTGGTCTGAAACAAAAAAAGTGGTTGAATCGAATGGTCAGACTGTCCACTTCCTAAAACTGGATATTACAAGCAAAAATGTTGGGGATGCTGTGACAAATTTTGTTAATGATCACGGTAGTAAGTTAGATATTTTAGTTAACAACGCTGGTCTTCAAATACGACACGAGTGGCAAGCATTTCCTGACGATGATTGGGACGCTGTCATCAATTTGAACCTCAACGCAATGTATCATATTTCAAAAGCTGCTGCGTTGATAATGGCAAAAGCTGGTGGTGGTAAAATAATCAATATCGGTTCAATGCAATCATATCGTGCTGGTAAATTCATTTTCCCATACACAGCCAGCAAACACGGTGTGATTGGCTTAACAAAAGCATACGCAGATGCTTTGGCTCCGGATAATATTCAAGTCAATGCCATTGCACCCGGATATATTGACACACCAATGACCAAGGCTTTGCAAGAAGATAAAACACGAAATGAAGAAATTTTGAATCACATTCCTGCAGGTCACTGGGCCAATCCTAAAGAATTAATGGGAACAGTTGTCTTTTTGGCCAGCCATGCATCCGACTATGTAACCGGTGTCACACTGCCAGTCGACGGTGGTTATCTGCTCCGTTAAGTTTGAATAATACTTTTCAAACTTATCACAACGTTATGGTAAACTTAAAAAAGCAATACATTGTTTTGTGTATTGCTTTTTTTAAACGGAGATTATTTTTATGACAAATCAACAAAAACTGACCATTAGCGACATTGCCAAACTGGCTAATGTGTCGATCGCAACTGTTAGTCGATACCTCAATGGTCAACTGAACCAAATGTCTGAAACTACGGCTCAAAAAATCAAAAAAATAATTACTGAAACTGACTATATTAGAAATTCGGCTGCAGTTCAACTCGCAAAAAAACGATCAAACTTAGTCGCTGTTGTTGCCTCTAACATCGATGAGTATTTTTCGTCTGAATATTTTAAAGGGATTGTTTCAATTTTAAGTGCTTTTGGATATATCGGTGTCTTGCTGGATTCTGATTCCAATCTAAAAACAGAAAAAGCACATTTAGAGTCCGTCTATAATCAAAATTTTGCTGGGATTATTTTACAACCACTGACAACAGATAGTGCAGTAATTCGTAAATTTTTGAACAATAATATGCCAATTGTCCTAATTGATCGTGAGTTTGCTGATTTAGAAATGAGCTCGGTAACAACCAATAACTTTGAAATTGCAAAGTATGCTATGTCCCAACTTTCTCCTGATTCTTTTTCTAGTGTGACTGTGATTACCGAACCGGTGAAAAAACTGTCGACACGGGTAGCACGTGTTGCAGGTATTAAAACCGTGTTTGATCAAGTTAATGTCATTGAAACGCAGTCCGAGCATTTTGATGTGAATAAGCTATCAGAAACAGTTGATCTAAACAATCCCAAAAATTTACTAGTGGTTTTGAAGGAACGCTTATTGATTCAGTTATTGACACACCCTTCTTTTTTAACGCAAGCGCATCAGACGCAAAATATAACTGGCTTCATCGATACTGCGATGCCCCGTTATCTTGCACCGAATTTCAAATTCATTCAGCAATCACCCTATTTGATGGGGGCTTCTGCTGCGGAAATACTCATCAAACATCTATCGTCAGAAAACAATGATTACCACCAGACTATTCAAAACATTATCATCCCCTCACACTACAAATAAAGAATTATCAAAATGTCATAACAAAGCATTTCTTCTCCCAACAGGGTCGAGAAGAAACATAAAAAGCCGACATCAGTAGCCTGCTTTGACCAAAACTTACACGCGCGCATTGCTACCAATGATTTGTAACGGCATGAAAAATTTCGTCCGTTTGGCCAACTCTTCAAATAACTGATTGTCTAATTCACCTAATTGTGCCAAATGTGTCATTAAACTCATTTCATCAACGAGATGAAATTTTTTAAAATTTAGGGTTGACATAAATTTGCCCAACGCTTGAATATCATCATTTAACATAAAAAATGGTTTTTCATTGGCTACTAAGTGAACATAAAGCGTATAACGAGAAGATAACAGTGCCAAAGGCGCATTCCGAAATGCAGAACGGTAAATACCTATTTCTAAAAATGTAATCTGATCGGTTGAAAAAGTTGCAAAAACATGCTTGGTTTCATCGCCAATCTTAATCTCATCATTTTTCAATTCAAGTACTCCGATTGGAAATGGATTAGAAGCTAACACTTTTGAAAATAAGCTATTTGATTGTGGCTGTTGCGGAAATAATTCACCATCTATATTAAAATCAATAAATGTTAATTTTTTGTCAATATTATTGGGTATGTCCATCATTGTTATCTGTTGCATAGTATGTGTCATGTGTTTTCTCCCTGATAGCCATTACTTATTGTGACGATTACGCCATGCCCTGATTCCCAGCATCACCATTGTCACTAAAACAACAGCAAACAAAAAATAACGCATTAATTCGCCAACTCGAAAGCCTTCCTCGTATGCACTCACCAAAAATAACATAATGTTTCTCCTGTTCTCTCATTAAAATATCACCAATAATGATATTTTATGACATATAATATCAACTCAACTACAATTATGTAATCGGTTTCATAAAATGTCAAGATATTCTTGTACACATTGTATAGTTAAAAAGGACATCAGTTCTCATTCGAGCTGATGTCCTTTTATCAATAATGCTAACCTTCAAAAATATCGCGCCGTTAACGTTAGTTGATCGTTATCCGTGTAAACCTCAATAATATCTTTATCAACTACCAACAGCACTTCATCCAAATTACCGGTCACTTCACGACTTTCATATTGGTCACTTTCCCATTGCTTACGCGTCATGGTTAATCGATTTTCTTGACGTGATAAGGTTAAATCATCGCCGAAATTTATCAGCCAGTCAGCTTGTGTGTGCAACGCGTATGCGCCCACACCACTAACGTCTTCTGGCTTTACAGATATCGGCTGCACTAATTCAGCGATTGGTGCTTGGGTTAATTTGTTGTCATCAGTAACGTGCAAAACTCTTGGTAATGACAAGACATGAACCCAGTTGTCCTCTGCGATAGTCGGCACCTTGCTTTCACGCTCTGGGGTCATCATTCCTGCCCATCCCCACATAATACGGCGGCCATCTGGGGCGTTTAATGTTTGGGGCGCATAAAACTCAAATCCACGATCGACTTCTTCAAATGATGTTTCAGGTGTGAAATGAGCCGTTTTTTCATCAAAATGTCCCACCACATAACCAGTGTTATGAATATTTTCGTACCGGTGATTAATTTTATCCGGCGCAAGACCCTGTGGCGAGAACATGAGCACTTGTTTGCCATCAACTTCAATTAAATCAGGACACTCAAGCATGTAACCACGCACCTCAGTTAATTCACCGGTAATCAATGAGCCTCTAAATTGCCAGTTTTCAAAATTAGTTGATTCGTAAACAATAATGTCACCAATATTATTATCAGGACGTGCACCTAATATCATGAAAAAGTGTCCATTTTGACCTTGCCAAACCATTGGATCACGTACATCTTTTGTAAATCCTTCAGGATGAGGAAACAATTGACCTAACCTAGTGAAATTAAGCCCGTCATCACTCACCGCCCACATTTGATGTGAGGCGACACTATGCCCAGCTTCGTCACGTACATTACCGGTATAAAAAACATACAACCGATTATCTTTAACAAATGCTGTACCAGAATAGATGCCAGCAGCATCTTCAGCCAATGACGGCTTCAAGGCTGTCTCAACACGTTCCCAAGTGATTAAATCTTTAGAAACAAAGTGTCCCCACTCTTTATACTTGTGATTACAAGCCTTTGGATTCCATTGAAAGAAAACATGATATTTTCCTTTGAAATAAACCAAGCCATTGGGATCATTTAGTAATCCCTGTGTTGGATATAAATGAAATTCCTCTCGGGAAATTGTATCGTTCTTTACTAACATTGAAACCTTCCTTTTGTTATTGTGCCTTAGGTACGATTGTCAAAATATCATCTGTCGTAATCACTTGATTTCCATATGGTGCATCAACGATTACCTGCTCAAAATTATTTGTGTTTGTCACTAAGACCATTGTCGTTACGGGATAGCCAGCGTCTTTAATAATAGCTGCATCAAACGTTCCTAGTTTATCACCTTTCGAGACAGTTTGTCCTTGTTTGACAAAGCTCTCAAAGCCTTTACCATCTAAATTAACGGTATCGATACCAATATGAATTAAAATTTCAACCCCATCTGCTGTGGTTAAGCCATAGGCGTGTTTGGTGGCATAAGCAACAGTAATTGTACCATCTGCCGGTGCGACTATTGTCCCATCAGCTGGTTCAATCGCAGCACCTTTACCCATCATACCACCGGCAAAAACAGGATCATTGACAGTCGCCAAATCAACTAATTGACCAGAAACTGGGGCACTAATTTCAAAACCATCAACAGTTGAAGCATCAGCTGAAACATCTGTGGTTGCTTGTGATGCATCATTATTTTGATTTGGCATGTGTGACTTACCATACGTTAATGTCACAACAAACGAGACAATGAAAGCAACTGCTACTGCTAAGAAGAAACCAACCCATTTATTAGCTGGAATAGCAATAAAACCAATCAAGCCGGCAGGACCAAGTGATGATGACATCACGTGGAATAATCCCATAACCAAAGCCGCAATTCCTGACGATCCTAACGCAATAAAGAATGGGAACTTATACTTCAAATTGACACCAAACATCGCAGGTTCAGTAATACCAAGCATTGCCGAAGCACCTGCTGATGAAGACAACGCACGAACTTTTTCATTTCCTTTACTCAAGAAGTAAATGGCAAATGTAGCAGCGCCTTGCGCGACGTTTGCCACAGTAGCAATTGGGAAAATAAAGTCGCCACCCGTTTTTGCAACGTTGGCCAACAACTGCGTCTCAATTGCTGGGAAACTCTGATGAAGTCCTGTAATCACGATAGCTGAGTAGAATGAACCAAAGACACCATAGCCAATAAAGCCAAATGTTGTCACTAACCACGTCAACCCGTCTGTAATACCGTTAGATACTGTCCGTAAAACTGGACCAAGCACAATAAAAGTGATAAATCCTGTAATAATTAAGGCTAACATTGGCGTGAATGTAAAATCAATTGCGCCTTTCAAGTGCTTATGGAAAAACTTTTCCAATGTAGCCAGAATGAAAGCAACACCAATCACTGGCAACACTTGTCCTTGATAACCTGCCTGTGCGACGGATAAACCAAACAAATCCCAAGTTGGCATTTTTCCTGTCGCAACTGCTTCAGCAACATTATAACCATTAACCAGACTTGGCATCACCAACATCATGCCGGCAGCGGCACCAAGAATTTCATTACCACCAAATCGGCGTGTCGCTGTGATACCAATCAAAATTGGTAAAAATGCAAATGGCGCTGAAGCCATCAAGTTGACCATCTCAGACACTCCCGTAATGCTGGGATACATGCCTACCAATGATTTTGGGCCAAACATATTGGGCTGCGTTAAAATGTTGTTCAAGGCCATCAATAAACCACCAGCCACCAACGCTGGAATCAATGGCACGAAAATATCAGATAAGACCTTAACCAAATCCATTAAAGGATTCTTTTTACCAGAAGCCACAGCTATTTTTTTGAGATCGTCAGTTGAAGCCTGCTTAACACCAGTTAATTTAACAAATTCATCATAAACACCATTAACATCTCCTGGACCAACAATGATTTGATATTGACCATTGGCATTAAATGTTCCTTTTAAATCTGGATCATTATCCAAAGCAGCTTGGTCAATATTTTTAACATCCTTCACTACCAAACGTAGTCTCGTCGCACAATGTGCTGCGGCTACGATATTGTCCTTCTTGACTGCTTGCGCAACACGCTCAGCCACTTTCCTATAATCCATATTCTACTCCTTTTTTCAAATACTGATGAGATATTTGGAACCGTTTCCATTTCCTTAACAATTACATTGTAACCGCTTTCAATGATTAATGCAATCTTTTTTTTTAAATTAATTTTTAGAACTGAAATATTGTCTTGCGTATTTATGGTACGATAACCTTATGGAAAAAAAGATTACAATTGCAGACATTGCCAGAATGGCTAACGTCGCAAAAAGCACCGTTTCACGTTACTTAAATGGTGGCTCTGTCAGTGAAAAAACACGTCGCAAAATCGACACAATTGTTTCAGATTATAATTACCAGCCTAATGCTTTGGCGCAAAATTTGAAATTAAAAATTAACCACACTGTCGGGGTCATTGTCCCCCGTTTAGATTCAACAGCACAGGTGGAAATGTTGCGTGGTTTGGATGCTGCCAATGATGAGGACACTTTTTTAATTGTCAACACTTATCAATCGGTCGCGCGCGAGTTAGCGGCGATAGAAAAGTTGCGTAACCAGCATGTCAGTGGTCTAATCATTTTAACCGCTAATATCACTGATGACATTCGTGACGCACTGAAAGCTTTTGATGTACCAGTCGTCATTCAGGGTCAAGATGAAGGTGATTTTCATCGCGTCTTAATGAATGACCGTCAAGCCGGTGACATAGTTGGGCAGTATGCCATGTCTTTAACCCCCAAAAAAGTATTATTGCTGACAATACCTGAACAACAAGATTGGTCCATTGGCCATGAGCGTTTTACTGGGGTTTATCATGCTTTAGCAGACTACGACGTCACCACTATTCATACCAAATTTAACATTGACGAGGCTAGAAATGATGCATTAAGTGTCATGTCTGAGAATACGTTTGATTTGGTGATTGGTGCCACTGATCGAATGACAATTGGTGCATTACAAGCTGGTATTGCCACTCATCAATCAGCCAAATATATTGGATTTGGAAAATCTGATTTAAGTACAACTGTCACCCCTCATCTCACTAGCTTTGAATATGACTTCTATGAAACAGGTAAGCTAATGTATAATCTGTTGAAAAATGTTCGTGAAAATAACCCTTCAGAAAAGCAACGTCTTGTGTTTGATGGACAGTTAGTTGAACGTGAATCAACACAAAATTTTTATTGATTATTCCAGCAAAAAATGCTATGCGCAAATCATGGTTTGCGCATAGCATTTTTTGTATTCATTAAATCTTTTTAAATAAAAATAATTTAGTGTCTCGAGCATCATACCCTAACTTTGAAAAGGCAAAAAGTTGTCCAGAACTCAAATAAGAATCATCTCGCACACTCAATGTGGGGCTTTGCTCAGGCCTATCAAAAAAAGCTGCCATTTCTTGACTCATTGATCCAGCTTCAATAATAGTATCTTGAAAGCCGACTTTTAAAGCATCATTTTCTTCTACAAAATTAAATAATGAGCCGTAAAGCGCTGTTTCTGGAATTTGATGAACAATGTTTCGCAAATAATAAGACTGCTCAAAAATAAATGGCTTATCGTCAGCATATCTAAATCGTCGCACACTCCACAGCGGGATGTTCGAATCTAATTGAGTGCCGATGGGTAGAAAAGCGGCTTCTGCAACTGTCGTGGCCTGTATCGTGGCATGCTTAGTTGTTAAATGACGCCCTTGACGCGCCATTTCATCAGTCATACCGACAGGATTTTGTAACGAAATGGCATGATTGTTCATTCGTGGTCTCACAAATGTACCAATACCATGCGCTTGGAAAGTATAACCCATTTGGCTTAGCTTTTTCAGCGCTTGTCTTAGTGTATACCTTGTGACTTGATAGGTTGCCATTAATTCAGGCTCTGGAGGCAATTGCATTGTGCCGGAACCGGTCGGTAACTGTTGGATGTCATCCATTATTTTTTTGACTAATGTGTCTGTTGCAACAGAACGCTCTCCCTTTGCCATAAAATTTTCCTTCCAGATTTCGTATTTTCTGACGCACTATCATCCATTATGCCTGAATTTAGCGTAAAACAAAAGACTTATTGTTCGGAGAGGTCGCCACAACAAGTCTTTGCTCAACTTAATTCAAATTATCACCATTTGTTGTAATCACCTGATTAAACCATGCGAAGGAATCTTTTTTCAATCGTTTTAAACTACCCTCGCCGGCATCATTTTTATCAACATAAATCATGCCATATCGCTTATCCATTTGTCCGGTCCCTGCTGATACCAAATCGATGAAGCCCCATGGCGTGTAGCCAATCAGATTAACACCATCAACATTGATAGCCAACGCCATCTGCTCAATGTGTTGGCGTAGGTAGTCAATACGATAGTTGTCGTGAATTTGACCATCTTCAACCTTATCAAATGCACCCAATCCGTTCTCAACGATAAAGAGTGGCAATTCATAACGATCAGTCAGCCAATTTAGCATATATCGTAAACCAACAGGATCAATCATCCAACCCCAATCTGAAGCAGCCAATGTTGGATTTGGAATTTCTGTTTTGTCATCTCGTGTTGTAAAGTCAGCACGCTCATCAGCGACTGCTTGCACAACGTGGGAAGCATAATATGAAAAGCCGAGGTAATCCACTGTACCAGCCTGCAAGACATCTAAATCAGATAATGTGATATCTAAATCAAACTGTCGTTGTTTGAAATATTGACGTAGCCAAGCAGGATAGCGCCCTTTTATTTGAACGTCAGCGTACCAAGTATTGACTTGCATAGCGCGTTCTGCCTTCATGATGTCTTTTGGATCTGGACTAGCCGGATAGGCTGGTCCAAGTGCCAACATGGCACCAATTTGGAAGTTAGGATTAATATCATGGCCAATTTGAACGGCCAAGGCACTCGCAACCACTTCATAGTGACTAGCTTGATACATCACACGCTCAACATCTTCATCTGGTTTAACCACAATACCAGAATTTGTAAACAGTGACCATTCATTCATCATTGCTGATTGATTATTGATCTCATTAAAAGTCATCCAATATTTGACCTTGTCACGATAGCGTTGGAAAACCACGCCGGCAAATTTTGTGAAGAAATCAATCATCTTGCGATTACGCCAGCCGCCATATTCAGTCACAAGATGATAAGGCATTTCAAAGTGAGACAGAGTAATAACAGGTTCAATGCCCTTACTTAATAATTCATCAAATAAGTCATCGTAAAATTGAAGTCCCGCTTCATTGGGTTCATCTTCGTCACCATTAGGGAAAATTCGTGTCCAAGCAATACTGGTACGGAATGCCTTTAAGCCAAGTTCGGCAAATAAAGCAACATCCTCTTTATAGTGATGATAGAAATCAATTGCCTCATGATTAGGGTAGTTTTCATCAGGCAAAACGCCATCTGTAATCCGTCGTTTGGTCTGATTATCGCCAGCCGTCATGACATCAGCTATGCTAATGCCCTTACAGTCTGCCTGCCAACCACCTTCAAATTGATGCGCCGCCACGGCACCGCCCCACAAAAAATCTTTTGGAAATGTACTCACAATTATCCTCCTATTAAGCATTCACTGCGTTTGTTTGTTCATCACGTACTAACTTGCCATCATAAAACTTGATAAATGGATACCAAATGACAAAGGCCACTATGACACAAACTAGTGCTAAGACGGCTGCCCGCCAATCACCACCTGATCCAATAAATCCTGACAAACCACCCGGCGTTGGCCAAGCAACCTGCGCAATCGGTGGATTAACCAGATGGAATTTGATAGCAAAGTATGCGACTGACATTGACGCCATTGGTGCTAAGAAAAACGGAATAGCTGTATAAGGGTTATACACAACCGGCATACCAAACAAAATTGGTTCGTTAATATTGAAGAATGACGGCACAATGGCAGCTTTTCCAAGCGCACCTAGTTGTGCTGATTTGGCAAAGAAAGCAATGAATATTACCATACCTAGTGTCGCACCAGATCCGCCAATAGTAACAAACGAGTTATTAAATTCACCGGCAAAAGGAATATTGGCCCCAGCTTGGTTGGCTGCCATATTTGACAAGACAATTGGTGTCAAAAATGACGTGACAATTGTCGCACCATGAATACCAACAATCCAAAGTGCGTGCATCAAGAAGTAAATGACTAACAAACCAATCCATGTGTTCGTTAGATTCGTCACGAAACTAAATGGTACGGCAATGACTTTGAAAATATCAGTATTCAAGGCAACCAGTATACCGTTAATAATAATGACTGTGAATGCAATTAGTGCAGTTGGAATTAATGCCATGAATGAATTAACAACACCTGTTGGCACAGTATCTGGCATTTTAATCGTCCAATTTTTCTTCACACAGAACGTATAAATTTTCACAGCAATGATTGACATGATAATAGCTGTGAAGATACCAGTCGTACCCAAACGGGTGACACCACCACCCATTTCCCAACCATCAATAATTTTGCTGTTTTTGCTAACAACATTAATTAATGTCATTGCACCATCCTTGAAAATAATTTCAGGGACACACATTATAAATGCCATCAGCGATAGTAATACACCGTTTAGTGGATTAACGTTAACTTTTTCTTCTTGTGCTTGAATTCTTGTGTATTCATAACCAAAAACAATACAGAAGTAAAGGGCTAAAATTCCCATCGTTGCTGTGTTAGCAATCATGTACAAGCTTGTTAATTTGTCAAATGACGCCGACCAAATGCCTGCTAAAGCAGGAAAGCTTTGGGGGATAATACTTACAATCAAAAACATTGAGCCAACAATTGTAAACGGAATGGACGCCATACCTGCCGCCATAACACCACGAACAATTCTCAACTGTGCTAACTTACCCATCGGTCCCATCAAATGCTTACTTAGAAACTGGAACATTTTGTTATCACTGTTATCCATGATTCACTCTCTTTTCTATTAAACTCATTGCAAACTTACTTTAAAGTCTTGAAGTAGCTTAAAATACTTATCTTGGTCTTGTGAAATTAAACGTGCCCGCCATTCCAATAACAGACATAAGCCCATACCAACCAGTAAAATAATTAAAATAACTGATTGGCTTTGATCATTGATAAATGGCCAAAATGTATGGTTAAATCCAAATAACATCACTATCACTAGTGCCATATTACTTGCCAATTGAACCCAATATCCCGCAATGGTTAGGGTCAATTTATGATTAGGTCGCCAATATTTACCCGTCTGTTCCACAGCAACCGCAATATTTATCAATAGCAACGCTGCAGGCAGTAACCAGTAAAATCCTGTTCTACCAAACAATAAGAACATCCAGTACATATTGGTGAAAAAGAAACCTGCTGTCACATATCGAAAAATTAAAAAGCGATTGAAAGCCATGCTTTTGATGCTTAGATTTTTTCGCCCACGATCCATCATTTCTGACTTATCTTTCACAGTCAATCTCCTTTCGAAAAATACTTTAGCTATTCGTCGACATTAAAAATTGTCATCACCATATCCCCCAGTAAGTTAACTCATTCGAATGACTTAATTATAACATCAGTAATTAAAAATGTAAACGCTTTCTTTTCTTTTAAAACAGTGTTGAGACAATTTTGAACTCCCAAAAAAGCACCTAACCGGAGTAACTGTTTGCCAGCGACATCCGTTTAGATGCTTTTTATATTTTTGATGATTTCAGTCAATTATTAAACTTTGCAGATCTTAATCATGTTTACGTTTAATGGTCACTATTGTCATAAAAATTAACGAAACAACCATACCTGCAACCACCACAGACAAAGTAATCAATCCAGCTGTGTCTGGTAAAGCAGCCTTACCAACATTATTGGCTTTTTTAGCCGTTAGTGCGGTTGCGGATGCTGAACTTGACGAATTGAACGGTGTCAAATCAGAACCAGTCTTACGATTACCAGATACGTTGCCACTTTGACTCTCGCTGCTGCCGTTTGAACCAGAACCAGAACTATTACCATTGCTCGACGATTTTTGATCTCCGGAAGGCTTTGCGCCTTTATCAGCAAACAACGTCACCGTCATAACACGACCAACATTACCAGCCTTATCAATTGTTCTTGCTTGAACAACTTGTTTTTTAGCAATAGTCAATGACTTCTCATAGGCTTGCCAAGTTTTGCCTTCGTCTAAGCTATATTGGAGTGACGTGCCCGCAACATCGGGATTAGGCAATTGATCCGTCATTCCTAATGACACAATAGCTGTCTTATGCGCAGCATCATATTGTGTTGAAATAGTAGCTTGGGATTCAATTTGAGGTACGATGTTGGTTACAGATGTTGTAACAACTGCTGATTCATTCCCATAATCGTCCACAGCTTTAAATTCAACCTTAGTATTTGCACCAATGACAACATGATCGTTGTATTCTATCCAAGATTTACCCTGATCGAGACTATATTCTGTATGAATACTATCATCGCTTGGGGCATCTGTTGGTAACTTTGCCGCTTCAGCTGTCAATGATACCGACTTGTTTGTTGGCGCTGTTGTGCTTGCACTAATAATCGGCTGGTCTAATGTTCCTTTATAATAGCGAACATTGACCTTTTTACTGGTTTGATTACCAACAGCATCACTAACCGTAATATCAGCGATATTGTCACCAGTCGTCAAATCTAACGGTACATTAAACTGACTCATCTGCCCGTTGTTACCTTTACTAAAAATAAATGAAAACTTTTGATTTTCAATCATATCGCCATTGATGTTAATTGCGTAACCATCATAATTATCATTCGCACTACCACTTAACTGATATGGCGACTGATTAGTTTTGATTTGATATGAGCCATCTGAAAGGCGTTGTAACGAGCTTTCATTAAACAAACTCAAATCAGGTAATGTTGTATCAATATAGAATTGCAGACTATTATCGACAATGTTTTGTCCTTGATATTTCACCTGAACAGGTACAGATACCTTTGTATTTGGCGCTGCTTTTATCTTGGTCTCAAAAGTCAATGTTTTCGGATCATAGTTGACTACTGTACGCTTAGGACCCGCAGTTTCACCTATCATCAAGCCGTTATCGTCAACTGCGTGTTTCAAATGACCACTAATTGTCAACGTCTGTGTATCTTTATCGTACGAACTCGTTGTTGATGACACAACGTTCAAACCATAATTCAAGTCATTATCAAACGATATGACAGAACTTGGGTCACTAATGAATTGTGCATCAGCTGAACTATTCACCGTAAATTTAACGACGTCATCAACATTGCCATCTTTATCCGCTGCTTGTGCAACGAGTGTATTGTCACCAAACTGTAGTGGCACATCGGCAGAAAATGAGCCCTTATTGTCGCCAGTACTCTTAACATCCTTAGTAATGTTAGTAATCTGATTGGTAGACAAGTTACCTACTACCAAAGTGTCTAGCGAATCTATATCGTCTAGAGTACCACTCATATTAAAGGTTGTTTGGTCGGTTGACAAGTTTTCATTCGCATGATCTAAGTGGACGACTGGTTCAGTTACCGAAATTCTTGTTTGAACAACTCGAATCACATTTTTCCCTGCTTCATCCGTACTGAATACAAATTTACCATCTTCTGGCAACGGGATACCATTCTTGCTATCTGTCATATCAAACACTTGAGTCTGTGGGTCAGCCTCAACCAGCTTACCATTGACGTAAAAGTTTGAAGGATATGATCCCATTAAGGTTATCGTGTTATAACGACGGTGATAGATGGCTGAATTAGTTGTAATGACTTCGTTATCATTGAGATCATAAAGAACGAGACCATAAGTTGTTTTATCCGGTGCTTGTACAAGTTCTTCAGCATTTCCAAAGTTTCCGGCGTTGTCATAAGCGCCAATTTGGATATTATTTTTGCCAGCCTGAAGCGCCGAAACTTGATCAGCATTCAAAGTCACATCAATTGCTTGCTTCAATGTATGACTGTCTGATAATGGTTGGTCATAAGTTGCACTAACACCGTTTATTGCGACAACAACTTTGCCAAATGAAGCGATACCACTCAGTTCATCCTTTACAGTCGCTTTCAGATGATATGCGCCATCGCTGCCAACCGACAAACTTGATTTATCAAAATCAATCGTTGGTGCAACTGTGTCCAACTTGATTGGCAAGGTCTGTGACTGTTTGTCAGTACTTCCCGATTCAGATTCAGCGGAAATTTTATAATAGTACTGACCATCTGTTGCTGTATCGTACTGACCTGTTTTAGCATTCCAAACCGTGCCATCCCACCTCAAGCTATTTCCAGTATAGCTGGTATAGCTTCCGGTAGATGCGTCATAGTAAGTCTTAGTTACCTCAGGATCGATATAGAGAGTTCTAATTGGTTTTTGGTTTGCATTTTTATCATCATCCGGATCATTTTTATAAATTTGCGCAGTCAGATTTTTTGCATTACGCCACAAACTCACAATAGGCGTCGCTGTATCTTGACTGTCATCAAAATTCGGTGAAAATGCGATATTACTTGGGGTAATATTATCACCTTTGGCGTTCAAACCTAAAATATTTTGTTCACCATCCATGAAATAAGAAGTACCATAGTAAGAATTTCCCGTCCAAATGGGATCATCAAATATTTTTTGACTATTCCATTGTCCGTAATAACCAAGATATGGCACAACTAAGTTTTGAGCACTTGTCGTCACACCATTATTTTCGGCTTGGAAGCCAACATAGCCTTCCACATAGGAGTTTGTTACCTGTTGTGGCAACGTAAGTTTTACTTTAACAGTCACTGTATCGTTCGCTGCAACAGTAATTTTTTGATTGCCATCTAAAACACTTTCACCTTTGTGATTAGTAGCCGACGCCAAATTAATGGCAGCACCACTTAATTTGTCATCATAAGCATTTTGCTGGCTAGTAGCACTATTTGTCCAAACACCACCGTAGTTGTTGAAAGAATAGGTGGCCTTATCTTTATCATTGTTAGTTAATTGAACCGTCATAGTCTGTGTGTTACTAGTGATTTCTTTCAACGAAATCGACGCATCACCGGACGTGGTCGTCGCAAATACTTTGTTATCGACTGCTTTGTCAACTTGCACTAATCCCGCACCTTGACGACGTGGCGAGACAATCGCGTCAGGATGGTCCTTATCATAGAGCGGCACAGCCGTGTTCATCAAATCAGTTTTCACATATTGATTAATATTACTTGCTGCAACACTTCCTGCAAGTGATTGTGTTACCAACGCCGATACACCGGCTGTAAATGGCGACGCCATTGACGTGCCACTCATTTCTTGGTAACTATTATTATTTGCAGTTGACCAGATTTTACCTCCTGGTGCAGTAACATCAGGTTTTAATGTCAAATCAGGCGTTGGCCCATAAGAACTGAAAGTAGACATTTTGCCAGTGCTAGCATTTGGCGTTGTCAAATTTTTGACTGCAAAATTATAAGTTTGATTGCTGTGGTCCTTAACGTAGGCTAACAGTGATTGCCCACCATCATATAAAATAGCCATTGTCGTAATTGACGTGTTCATTGAAAAATTAAGCGCCGTTTCATCAGGTTTATTATTAATAATAATTAAACCAGCTGCCCCAGCATTTAAAGCATTTTCCTGCTTTTCAGTGAAGGCAATACTGCCTCGCATGACAACAGCAACTTTGCCTTTGACATCACTATCAAAGTCTTTAGCGTTACCAACACCAGGTAAACCGTCACTACCGTTTTTAGCCAAATAAAGAGCTTTGCCATTCAGTTTAGTTAGATCAGCTTTATCCGAAAGCTGTGTGACAAGCGGATCTTTGAGTGTTTGCGCCCCAGCAGCTGTCGTCAAATCTAACCATGGTGAGACCATTGTTGTATTTTCAGATGACGCTACCGTAATTGCATCAGCCGCAACACCCGGCGACCCGACTGTACCATTATCATTTGTCAAACTAGTTGATTGATTATTCGTAGCATCAGCAGATGTTGACAAACCATTGTTTCCAGCTGAAATAACTGGTACAACGCCTTCTTTTGCTGCTTGATTAACTGCTTCTTGTTCTGGATCGTCTTGATCCTGGTTGCCACCAACTGAACCTAAGGACATGTTGATAACATTAGCCCCTAATTTAACTGAATCCTCGATTGCCGACACAATGTCATCACTATACGCACCACCACCATTGTTCGAGAAAACCTTCATGTCTAGCAACTGTGCGTTTGGCGCAACACCGACCACATATTTAGTGGTATCAGAACCAGTTTCAGCGGTTGCCTTACCATTTGCCGCCGTAATACCCGCTACGTGCATGCCGTGCATTTCTGAGGCCCCAGTATCGTAGACTGTATCACTAGTCCCATCAGCATAATTATAAGCGAATGGCACTTTGTCGGAATACCATTTACCATATCCAAGCTTTTGGATTGCTGCACTCGATTCAGACTGTGTTAATTTTTCAGAACTATTATTATCCAACGTCAAATCTTTGTGCGTTGGGTCAATGCCTGAATCGATTATGGCAATCAGTGTGCCCTCACCTTTTAACTTATACTTTGACCAAACTTGTGGTACGTTAGCAATTTCATTTGCTGATTGATCTTGTGGGGCATACACATTAGCAGGTGTGACTGCTTTAACCCCTTTAATCGCTTGAATGGCACTAATGTCACTCACCTTAGCATTGATTGAAAAACCATTAAGCAAATAGCCAAAGGTCTTTTTGGGCTTATTGCCTGTCAATTTTGCTACTTGATCACGAACTGGTTTCTGAGCCTCAATTGTCGATTGCGTGGCCTTATCAATCAGATTGATTGACTTTGTCGATCCTGTTGGTGATGCCGTTGACTGACTTGCCGCTTTTTTATCCAGTTCAACGATTACTGTGACAGTTTTGTTCTGCAATTCTGATGAGGAACTAGGAACTGTTAATCCTTTTGCTTTTAATTGTGCTTTGACTTTTTTCTCAAAAGTCGTTTTCTGATTCTTTTTTGCTTCCGATGCTGCGCTGTCTAGTGTCTTTTTAAGTTTGGCCTTTGAAACTGTATCAGTCAATCCTTTCGTCACATCACCAAAAACAGTGATGGATTGTGGATTAATAACCAACGAACTTAAAATTGTGCTCACTAAAAACAGCGAAGTCGTTTTCTTTCTTACAACTCCCATTACTCTCCCTTTCTTAAATGAAAATTAAATATAAAGTATATGTTATATTAAAAAAAGAATAATTTCAATTAGAAAAGGCGTCCTAATGACGTATAATTTAATTTTTCATTGATATGAACCGTTATAACAGTTATTTAAATTAAAAAATATTGTCAAATTTTAAATTTTTGCTATATCTTTGTCTAAGGTATTTCAATCACACCCTCAATTATGAATAATTACATTTGTATCAAAAAAAAGATTTGAATGGTTAAGCAATTCAAACCTTTTTTCTAATATTTCACGCTCGAAGAACAAACCTAGCTTCGGCTAAATGAAGGCTATCGTGGCCAACATAAACTTTGAAGTCTCCTGGATCAAAATTATAATGAAGTTGATTATCAAAATACTTTAACATTTCTACATCAATGTCGAAAGAAACTGTTACCTCACTTCTTGCAGGAACTAATACTTTTTTGAAACTTTTCAAACGTTTTTCCGGTTGCACTACTTTGGCGAATAAATCCTGTATATACATCTGAACTGTTTCAATGCCATCTCGATCACTTTGATTTGATACCACAACTGATACAGTCAGTTTTTCACCTTCATGCAATACATCACCACTCAGCTTCATGTCAGTATAATTAAATTGACTATAAGATAAACCAAATCCAAAGGGAAACAAAGGATTATTGGTGGAATCAATATACCGGGAAGTAAATCGGCTACTATGTGTCGATTTTGTCTCAGGACGCCCCGTCGTGAGGCGGCTATAATAGATCGGTAGCTGACCCACACTATAAGGGAAAGTCATCGAAAGTCTGCCAGAAGGGTTTGTTTTGCCCAAGATTGTATCAGCTATTGCATGACCACCTTCTGTTCCTGGAAACCATGCAACAATAACCGCATCGACGTCATCAATAATATCGGTTAAAACCAACGGTCTGCCATTAATTGTCACTAGGATAATTTTTTTACCTAATTTTCTGATGGCCTTGATCAATTTTTTTTGGTTTTCTGGTAATGTTATATTTGTTTTACTGCCACCCTCACCACTCTCAAATGTATGCTCACCTGCTGCAAAAATAACCACATCTGATTTATTGGCAATTTCGATAGCGCTATCAAATTCCATTTTAGCTTGTTTTTTGGTTAAAATGTTCTTGCTAATGACGTCATCGCTTAATCCCAAACCACGTAACATTTCGACATCATCAGTAATATTGGTGCCCTTTCTAACTAACAGACGATCAGAGGGTACCACTTCACGAAATGCATCAGCAATTGTTACTGTTTCATTCCGGTCGGCATGAACTGCCCACAAACCTAGTAATTCTTGTTCATCTGAATATGGTCCAATTAAAGCAATTTTTTTACTTGTGTCTAGAGGCAGGATGTTTTTTTCATTTTTTAATAATACCATTGCTTTATTCGAGACTTCTCTAGCTAACTCTCTTTTTTCTGAAGATAAAATGGCATTTGATTCAACTTGCTTATCAGCACCTCGATAAGGATCTTCAAACAAGCCTAATTTATTTTTTAACTGCAATACTTTTAGAACAGCAGCATTGAGTTTAGATTCATCTACTTGACCATCTGTGATAATGCTATCTAAATTATTAGCATAGGCTGAAGACTGCATATCAATATCAACACCAGCCACAAATGCGTCTTTGGCAGCCTCAGATTGATTAGAAGAATACCCATGCGCTATGAGTTCATTGACTGCCGCATAATCACTGATAATGATACCCTCAAATCCCCATTTTTCACGGAGGACGTTATGCAATAGATATGAACTAGCTGTGACGGGAACACCATTTATGGTGTTAAAAGACGTCATCACCATTTCGGTGCCAGCATCTACTGCTGCTTTATATGGCGGTAGATAGTCTTGAAACAATTTCATTTCTGACATATCGACACTATTATATTCTCTACCAGATTCAGCAGCACCATAGGCAGCAAAGTGTTTGACACAAGCCGCTATTCCTGAATCTTTGCCTAGATTATGTTGAAATCCCTCTACCATTGCTGCAGCCATGCTAGCGTTCAACACAGGATCCTCGCCAGTCGACTCCAAGCTTCTTCCCCACCTAGCATCCCGCACAATGTCTACCATTGGCGCAAATGATACGTGAGCACCACTGGCATAAGCCTCTGACGCCGTATTTTGATATGCTGTTCTAATTAGATTTGGATCCCAAGTTGCGCCCATCCCAAGTGGAATAGGATAAACTGTTTTCAACCCATAAACAATATCTGCCATAAAAAGCAAGGGAATTTTATGGGAACTATTTTCAAGATATGCTTGCTGTATTTTTCTTGTTTTTTCAGCACCCACCACATTTAAAACGGATCCAACTAGTGGTACCATTTCTGGATTCAAGCCCAGCTTTTGAACTGGTCCAGTGACAATATTCTGTGTTGTGTCAAAAAATTCACCAGATAATTGCACCAGTTGACCGACTTTTTCGGGCAATGTGAGACTATTTAATAATTTTTTTAGGTTAGTTGGCGACATGATTTACCCCCTCCATTTCTGCTTTATAAGTTTGATTATCTAAGTGTTTAAACCATGGATACCAGAGTATTGTAGATAGAACCAATTGAAGGAATAGTTGCAGAATAATGATGGAAGCGTGTCCTTCAATTCCCGCATGGAAGCCTAATGGCAGCCCAAAAATCGCTTGCGAACCGATAAATCGAGCAACAATCCCTAATTTAATTAATACATATGATATGCCAAGTGCAATTGCATTGTTAAAAATAAATGGAATAGCTAAATTAAAATTCAATACTAAGGGTGTTCCAAAAATAACCGGTTCAGTGATACCAAACAATGCCGGTACAACAGCAATTTTACCCAGTTCTTTATATCTTTTACTCTTAGCAAAAAGCATTAATATCACTAATCCAAGTGCCAAACCGCCCCATGTAATAATGTTGAAAAATCCTAATCCGATAATATTAGGCGGTGTGACGCCTTTCGCAACTGCATTAAGATTTTCAACGTCCATAGATAACCAAATTGGGGTTACTAACGGCAATAATACATTAGTACCATGAATTCCAAAGAACCACATAATTTGCATCAGTAAGCTAACCAAAATCATTGCCCAGATGTTGCCACCAATTCCTCTTAACGGCTCTTGAATAATGGAAAAAATCATTTGATGAAAGCTTCCAAATGATGATATGGCAAATAGGAAAGAGGCTAAACCAAATATAATACCTATAAAAATACCCGGAATTAATGCTGCAAACGATTGTGAAACCATTGGCGGTACACCCGCTGGCATTTTAATTGTCCAGCCGTGTTTCACAATATAAATATATAAACGGCCAACGATTAATCCAATCACCATTGCTGAAAAAACACCTTGTGATGAAAGCCACGTTACCGGAATAGCAGTAACGGCCACATGATTAGATGTATAAGAACCTAATGGTGTCATGATCAAAAATGACATTAGAGATATAATACCTGCTGCGGTACCATCATCTTGATCAGACATAAAATTTTGAACTAGATATTTAGCCATCAAAAATGATAAATACAGTGCCATAGCACCAATCGTAATAGTGCCAATACCATTTAAAATATTTGATAACGGTTTGTAATTTAAATCTTTGGTATATATCGATAGCAGTGTCGCCAATGATCCCAAAATTATGGGTGGTAATAGTGCCATCATAGCGCCCATAATTGTTTGCAGATACTTGTTTTTCCCAATTTTGTCTAAAGTCGGAGACATATTGTTAAATAGACCCGTTACTTTTTCCTTGTTAAATTTCATCATGCGCCTCTCTTTCGAATTGACTATTTATTTTACAATTTAATTGTAAGCGCTTTCTCGATGGCTAACCTGCTGTTTTATCGCTTAAAATATGTAAATATTTGTCATTTTGGCCATCACATTATTGTTGACATTTTCCGATATTCACTAGGTGCAACACGGTAAACTTCAATAAAAGCATTGTAAAAATTACGATAACTCTCAAACCCACAATCAATAGCAATTGTTGTGAGATCTAAATCAGATGTCATCATCTTTTCAAAGGCAGCATCTAAACGAATAGAACGGAGATAACTTGTAAATGACGTCCCCATTCCTTGTTGAAAAAATTTTGAAAAATAACTAGTGGAAAAATTGAAATCGTTTGCGGTAGAAGCCAAAGTAATCTCATTAACAAAATTGTCATGTAAGTAATCAATCACTTTAATCAATCTGGTCCGATCAAAAGTCAATTTTCTTCTAGCAGCAATGGTTTTATCGGCATAATGTTCACATAAAATTGACAATAAACCATATATATCAGACATAACGTGTAGATTCATTAATAACTCGTGCGTTTTGTGACCTTCTTTGAAATATCGGCTGCATATCGCCATTTGCTTAAAATAAGTCAACACAGCATCATCATAATCACTTTTCATAACTGTCCTATTAATTTGAAAAACAAATTCATTTGGATATTTACCAAAGGTCACATCACGTAAAAATTGTATTGGTAACTGAATAATCATGACTTGACTATTTTTGAGTCCCTGCGTAGCATGAACGGTATTTGTGTTAATCACCATGAAATCATTTTTTTGTAAAATATATTCTTCAGTAATCAGCCAAACTTTCAATTGACCAGATAAGCAATATATCATTTCAACACTTTGGTGCCAATGTTTCGGGATAAAGCGGCCGTCATTTTGCTCATTAAAACTAAAAATGCGAAACGGTAATCCATTTGTTGTTTGAATACTTTCATGACTATATGTCATACGATCAATACCTCTTGTTTCTTTGTAAACTGACAGTTTTTATGTAACCGCTTTCATTTTGCTTCATATTATCATGATTATAATTTGTCGTCAATAATAACCTGTCGAAACAAAAAAGGACCAGCTGGTCCCTAATCTCTTACATTTTAAACCCATCACACAAAGGCCGTTTGACTTTGTGGTTCATAATTACGCCAATCAATGCCATCGCTACCATCTTCGCGCAACTTCAGCAAGTCGAGAATTGAATACTGCTTCAATCGCTTTTTGAAATCTTGCTCGGCATCAAATATGATTGATAGGACTTCTTGTGTACCTGTTTCAACCGCTTTTTTGGCTGGGAATACTCTATCAGCTAGCTGTGTAGAATGGACAAAACTGTCCTTTCCCTCAATCGCTTCGTAAACGTCCAATAACGTGATTGACTTTGTGGCACGTGCCAAACGAAAGCCCCCCTCCTTGCTGGCAATTGCTTCCACAATATTGGCAACAACCAATTTTCGCATGGTCTTTTTTAAATAGGAATCTGAAACTTCAAGATGCTTACTCAAAATGTGACTTTTAACTGGCAGTCCATCTTTTTGTAGTCCCAACATGACTAATACAACTAAACTTTGCTCAACAGCACTAGACATTTTCATAATGATATTTCTCCCAACTTTTTATGTACAAAGCCCCACGAGTGAGGTTTATAAGTCATTTATTCCGCAGCTGATGATTGTGGAAATGACAATTGATTATGCTTTAGTTTCATTTGGTAAACACCCCATGTCAGAATCATGGAAACAATACCCAAACTCAACAATACGGTTAGATCCAACGCCACACTGCCACCAATTGAAATTGTTTCACGTAGTGCGTGAACCGAATACGTCATCGGCATCCAAGGGTGAATTGCATTAAAGAAGCCATTTGAGAGCTCAATTGGATAAGTTCCGGCACTGGCACTCAATTGCAAAACCATCAAAATTAGCATTATACCAGATCCTAGTTTACCAAATGCAACATTGAACAGAATTACGAATTGATTAAAGGCAAATGATGCTACCAAAGCTACTACGAATGTCATGACTGGTTTTTGAGTTTGCATACCGTCAACGATAAAGAGCAATGCCGTCATCAACAGTGCTTGTGCAATCCAGACCGGTGCATTAACTGTTTGCTTGTCAGCCCACCAGAGGAAACCATTTTTCGGTTTCTTGCCAACAGTCATGAAATCAAATATCGCACTAAATGCAACCATACCAACAAACAGACCGACCGACATCATATATGGTGCCATACCAGTACCATTGTTAGCAACCTTAGATAAATCAGAATTATCTTTTTTAACTGGTTTTGACAAAGCAGTCACATTAGATTTTTGATTATGAATGCTTGATAATTTAACAGCACCATCAGCTAATTTTTGTGACAACGTTTGCGCACCTGTGTTAGCTTGCCCAAGAGCAACGATTGCTTGATTTTCACCTTCTAGTAACTGTGTGGTGCCAGAATTGAGCTGCGAAGCGCCTTGATTAAGGGTGCCACTATTAGCATTTAGTTGACCCAATCCGGCATTCAATTGACTCGCACCTTGTGCTAACTGTTGTGCTCCCGGAACAGCTTGCGTAGCGATACCGTTGCTAACTTCAGTGAGACTCGCATTAAGGGTTTTGATGGCTTGTTGCGCACCCTTAGTTGCTTGCGTACCTTTAGACAGAGCTTTCAGTTCAGGAAGTTGGGCTTGTAAGTTTTTTAGCTCTGGCAATGCTGCAACTAAAGGTTGCAGATCTTTGTTGATTTTTTGGGCTGCCTGACCACTTGCGGTTGCTGAAGTACCACTATCTTGTAGATTAGTATTTAAATCTTGCAGGTTTTTCATTACTGTTTGCACACTTGGATCCGCTATTAGTTGTGGGTTCTGTGCAATTAACTTTGATAAGCTATCAGAAATATTTTTTAAATTTGCCCCAGACTTTGTAAGACTTCCCCCCAATTGCTCCAAGCTAGTTGTCAAATTTTGTGCATTGCTACTAATGTCATCAGAATTCAAATCAATATTGGGTGCTTCAATCTCCCCCAATTTTTCCAATCCTTTCGTCAGCTCCGTCAATCCAGCATCCAACTTTGCCAAATCAGATGCCTTTGCTTGTTGCTTTGCATTAATTTCATCACTGACTTTTTGAAGTTGTGTGGCGAGTTGTTGCGCACCTGCCACTAACTGTGCAGAACCAGAATTAGCTGATGAGACACCACTTGTATACTGCGACAAACCAGTTACAAGTTGGGCAGAACCACTTTGCAATGCGGTCGTGCCTGTTTGTAATTGCTTTGTGCCATCTTGTAATTGAGAGATACCACTGCTCAATTGACTTGCACCCTCAGAACCAGTATTAAAACCGTCCTTGGAAGCAGTCGTGGCGGTTACAAGTGTTTGACTATAAACTTTTTGTAACGATTGTGACACTTTAGTTTGCAATTTCTCGGCTGCTGATGTTGTCATTTTTTCAGCAATAAATCCTTGACCTGTGTTGTGAGCAATTTTTATTTCTGGTTGCACGGGATTACTACTCAAAAGTGTGCCAGAATTCTCAGTGAAGTCACTAGGAATTGTGATGGTCATGTAGTATTTACCACTTTTCAAACCTGATGCGGCTTGAGATTTAGTGGTTTTAATAATTTTTAGTTGCTTACCATCTACCAAATTTTTGGTGAGGTTATTTCCTAAATGTTGCGTCTTACCGTTAATCTTTGCAGCGCGATCTTGGTTGACAATTGCCACCGGTAATTTGTTGACATTACCATACGCATCCCACAATGATGACAAGAAGATAACCGCATAAAGGCTTGGAATGAGTGCAATTCCAATTAGTAATAATGGCAAACCGCGTATTTTTCGAACACGTTGCCACTCCGTACTTTTCCAAAATTTCATGAACTTTCCCGTTTCCTTTTTTTATCTATGGATAAATTATATAGCCGAAAGAAAGAATATGCAAGCTCTTTATTTTATTTGTAATATATCAAAAAAACAAACATTCAAAAATAAAACTGCCAATCGGTTGACATACTAAAAAATTGCAATTATAATCACTTATGTAAACGTTTACATTTTAGAACGCCATTTTAAGAAAGGTTAATGGATCTGCTAATGAATCATAATCAAAAAGGCACGCGCACCTTTAAAAACGCGTCTTATTTACAAAGTTCAACTAGCATGTTGTTGTTCTTTGCGTCATGGGGTATTTGGTGGAGTTTCTACCAACTATGGTTGACTTCCGACACAAATGGTCTGGGTCTATCTGGAAGTCAAGTTGGCACTATTTTTTCCGCCAATTCATTGATCAGTTTAATTTTGATGTTTGTTTATGGCACAATTCAAGACAAACTATTCATCAAGCGACACTTACTTATTTTTAACGCTGTTATATCTACACTAATTGGTCCATTTTTTATTTGGGTCTATGCCCCTCTCCTCGTCAATCATTTTGCAATCGGTATGTGGGTCGGTGCTGTCGTGCTATCGACAGGTTTTTTATCGGCAGTTGGCATACTAGAAGCGGTCACAGAACGATTTAGTCGTGTATTCTCATTTGAATATGGTCAAGCTCGTGCTTGGGGATCATTCGGATACGCTATTGTGGCCCTACTTGCCGGTGTTTTGTTTGTGATTAACCCTCATTTAAATTTCTGGTTTGGTTCATTATTTGGTGTGCTACTATTATTGGTTCTTATATTCTGGGTGCCAAAAGAAGAGCGTGATGCGAATCATGCTGTCGAAACGTTAGCCCGCGAAGATTCAGTACCAAAGCTATCAGATATGTTACGTCTTTTAAAAATGTCTGAATTATGGCAGGTGATTATTTTCATCATGTTCACTTGGACTTTTTATAATATTTTTGATTCACAAATGTTTCCTGATTTCTATACAAAGTTATTCTCAAGTGTAGCAGTTGGCCAACAAACATACGGCACGCTCAACAGTATCCAAGTATTCTTTGAAGCGCTAATGTTAGGTATCGTACCAATTGTGATGCAAAAAGTTGGTGTCAAACGGACACTCATGATTGGTGTCGCTATTATGTTCTTGCGAATTGGCCTTTGCGGATTTAACGCCAATCCATACGCCGTTTCCGCCATTAAAATGCTGCACTCTCTCGAAGTACCTATGTTTACGTTATCAATTTTCAGATACTTTACCCTTCACTTCAATACCAAACTATCTGCTTCTCTATATATGATTGGTTTCCAGATTGCAGCCCAGATTGGACAGGTCATTTTATCAACACCATTGGGCATTCTTAGAGATCGCGTAGGTTATCAAAATACATTCCATGTCATTGCTGTCATTGTCTTGATTGCTGGTGTTTACGCGTTCTTCATTCTCAAAAAAGATACACAACACGTCGACGGAACACCTTTGGCTAACTCGTAACGCCGCAACATCCAAAACATACTTTAAGGAGACAATATGTCACACACACTCGAAAAAAAATTCTCAACGGTAACCAATGATCGCTACCGCCCTGAATTTCATTTAGCACCAACCTATGGCTGGATGAATGACCCTAATGGTTTTGTATACTTTCAAGGCTATTATCATATTTTCTATCAAAACTATCCCTACAAACCTGAATGGGGACCAATGCATTGGGGGCACGCACGAAGCCGTGATTTAATGCACTGGGAAGACTTACCAATTGCATTAACCCCTGGCGATGCTGAAGATACAGGCGGCGTATTTTCGGGAAGCGCCATTGTCAAAGACGGTCGCCTTTGGCTGATTTATACGGGTCATCATTACTACGGCGACAATGATCCTGAACATTTCTGGCAAAATCAAAATCTAGCTTATAGCGATGACGGTGTTCATTTTACAAAGTATGAGCACAACCCAATTATTGCTGAAGCGCCGTCTGATAGCACGCACCACTTTCGGGATCCTAAAATTTGGGAATATGATGGCAATTACTATGTCATTTTAGGCAATCAATCACAAGATGGACTCGGTCGTGCCTTAATCTATCAATCCGAAAATCTTTTTGATTGGCAATATCTAGGTGAACTCGACAAATCACGATCTGTCGCAACCGAAGGTGACATGTGGGAATGCCCTGATTTTTTCACCCTCAACGGTCGTCATATCCTACTCACCTCACCTATGAAAATTGAAACCCAGCCCCAAAAATTCCGTAATCTCTATCAAACAGGTTACTTTGTAGGCCATTACGATTACGCCAAAAATCAATTTGACCGAGGCGAATTTCAAGAATTAGATAATGGTCATGACTTTTACGCCTCACAAACTCTTTTGGCACCGGACGGTCGCCGAATCGTTATTGGCTGGGCGGATATGTGGGAAAGCGAATTTCCTGAAAAAGCAGATGGCTGGGCAGGTATGCTCACCTTACCTCGCGAACTTATCCTAGCCAATGACCGTTTATTGATGCGTCCAGTCACCGAAGTTCGCGCTTTACGGAAACAGTTATTAAGCAGTGGCAGTTTGTCATCAGTACAAACGCTATTAGATGGTCATTCAGCAACTGTTGAAGTTCAACTCAATCTCACCGCCCAAAATTTTAACTTACACTTCCAAAATAGCAAAAAGCAAGATATTATCACGCTCAATTTTGATAATGCTAACCAGCAATTCCGACTAACACATCAGGATCATCCTCAAGATAATCGGTTTGCAACAATTGCACAATCAACAGAAATAACACTTTCCTTATATATTGATAAAAGCGTCGTTGAAATATTCGTTCAAAATGGTGAAAAAGTATTCACAGAGAGATTCTATACTAATGACGCCCCTATCATCAAAATTGACGGCAAAAATTTGTTAGGTCAGTTCACAACCTATCAACTCGAAACACACTAAACAACATTCTCCTAGCAACATTATCAAAGTTTATTATCACTTGTAGTATACTTATAGTTAGTTTTATAATGCTTATCAAATTAGGGTAAGCATTTTTATTTTTTTAGGTGATGTGATGAATTACAAATTAGAAGATGTTGCTGAAATTGCCGGCGTATCAAAAACGACAGTCTCTCGTGTTATCAATAAACGCGGCTATTTGAGCCAAGCCACAATTGATAAAGTACACGACGCTATGGCTGAACTAAACTATCAACCGAATGCAGCAGCGCAACAATTGCAAAAGAAAAAAACAAATATCGTTGGTCTGCTTTTCCCGTCAATCGCCAACCCTTTTTTTGGCGAACTCGTCGAAACACTTGAAAAGAAATTATATCAAAAGGGCTATACAGTCATTGTCGGCGATGCAACTCAGGATGCCAAAAAAGAAGAGCATTATTTAAAGCAATTACTTTCCCGCCAAGTTGATGGTTTAATTGTCGGGACGCATAACTTTAACATTCAAACCTACAATAAATACCACGGATTACCAATTGTCTCAATTGAACGCATTCTTAATGATGAAATTCCTACGATTGCCGTGAATAATTATCAAGGTGGTGTGTTAGCAACGGATTTTTTGATTAAACAAGGCGCAAAGAAAATTATTCATACCACAGATCCGTTTTCCAACAATATGCCAAGTGACCAACGACATCAAGGTTATCTAGACACAATGGTCAAACACCACTTAACACCCATTACATGGCAAATTGATTTTGAAAAGAGCTATGCACAAAAAACAGCCAATTTTACCAAAATGCTGCAACAACATGGCGACGTTGACGCCATATTTGCAAGTAATGATGTTGAAGCAACGCAAATGCTACCCCTAGTATCAAAAATGCCATCAAAACCTATCGTAGTAGGTTTTGATGGCACACGACTCATTCAAGCTATTTTTCCAAACATGCCAACCATTGTGCAACCAATTGAACAGTTGGCAAGTGTCGCCATTGAAGTTCTTGAGAAAAGAATTGCTGGTGAAGCAACTAAGACAAAATACTTACTTGACGTTACGCTTTCACCCCAACGCTGATTGATCACAAAATAAAAATTAAGCACCAAGCAATTTTTCGATATCTGTAATCATTTCTTTAGGTGATGTATTTGGCGCAAAACGTTCAACCACTTCACCTTTTTGATTAACCAAAAATTTAGTGAAATTCCATTTAATTGCCGATCCAAAAGTACCTTTCGTGTTTTCCTTTAAGTACTTAAACAATGGATCGGTATTTTTGCCGTTCACAGAAATCAAGTGGTGCATGGGAAACGTCACGCCGTATGTCAAGCGACACGCTTCAGCGGCGTCATGACTTGAGTCCAATTCTTGTTTGAATTGATTAGATGGAAAGCCCAGAACGACTAAGCCTTGGTCTTGATAAGTTTTATAAAGCGATTCTAATTCTTCAAACTGCGGTGCATAACCACATTTTGTAGCCGTATTAACAATGATAACGGGGTGCCCTTTCAAACTGTCTAATGAGTATGTTTCCCCATTTTCTTTGATCGCTTGAAACTGGTATATATTAGCCATAATTTCTCCTTAAATCATATTTTTTATTAACGTCATTATAGCATTAGATAAGTCAAACTAAATGCTAGGCGCTCATTAGTCATGTTGTTGATTGATGCTGACTAATTTTTGCTGTACTTGTGCCAAGTATCCGGCACCAAACTGTGACAGATGGAACATCAGATAGTACAGTTGATAAAACAATATGCGTCTTTCGTACCCCGAAGTCAATGGGTAAGTTGCTTGATAACCACGGTAAAACGCATCGGAAAAGCCACCAAAAACGGTTGTAATCCCAATATCAAATTCACGATCACCATAAAATACTGCGGGATCAATTAGAATGGGTTCACCATTTAACCCAAACATATAATTTCCTGACCAAAGATCGCCGTGTAATAGTGAGGGTTGCGCTTGATAATCCACCATCAAGCGTTCAAATTGCTTGATAGCCGCTTGAAATGATAGATCTAATTCCTCCGACCACAAACCTTGATCTCGAATCATTTTTCGCAAGGGCATTAAACGTTGCTGTACAAAAAATGTTGACCAACTTTTTTGCCAAGAATTGTCAGCTGTATAAGTCCCCATTGTGAATGATTCCTCAAATCCAAATTGGCCTTGAGGACTAGTTTGCTGATGTATTCTTGCCAAGGCGGTGCCTAACGCGAAAGCATCCCCTTGTGATTGATGCGCTAAATAAGACAAAACAAGATAAGCATTATCACCCCACTCTCCTATCCGTAAGACTTGTGGCGTTTTAACAAAGCGTGCTAGACACGCTAGACCATTGACTTCATGAATAAAGAATTCCTTTTTATGATTTGGTTGCAGTAACAAAAACACTGGTCCTGTACTGCTTTCTAAACGAAAAGCTTGATTGATGTCACCGCCCCCAACAGGTGTGACTTTTGAAATTGTTCCTAAATTAAGATGTGATAAAAACGCGGCATTCATACAAATCCCTCTTTTCAATTAAAAAATAGCAATAGCCATAATGATTAATTGGCTATCACTATTATGGTCTTATACTATCAAAATCAACCATGTATTTTGTCTTCTAAATCATCGCCTAATTCATCAATTCCTTTGGCGGCAAAAATTGTACCACCAACAATCAAACCACTGACAATAAGCGTGGAAGCAAGCATAAACTTCAAAATAGATTTCAACATTGTAAGTCTCCTTTTATAAACATGTGTTTGCACGGCACCTTAATTAGTATTTAAGACTTTTTGCGCGATTGCTTAATTTCATGATAAAGGCTGAATAACAGTTGACCAACAGCCAACAAAATTGATAATTTACTCCAAAATCCTGTACTCTTTTTTACTTTTGCCATACTGAATCCTCCTGGGAATGGAATTTTGGCATTACTAACATTACGAATATTATACTTCCGTTTATTAACCAATGCAAAAAATATGCTCTCTCGACGCTTTATTTTCCTTCACGAATGGCTTGTAGTCTGGCTGGCGTCACGACTCGCTGGGCGATTTGGTCCGTAACAGAACGATGTTGTTCATCGTAGTAAGTCGCAACAGATGTGTTTAAAGAGGTTGTAAATGGTTCCGAAATTGGTCTGGCAACTTGAATTTGGTCGCCATTGATATTAATTTTTGCTGACAAAATATCCGATATTCCAGCAAAACTGTCCGTTTGCGGTACATAACGCTGAATTTCGCCGTCATTTACACTTCCCGTCATTGCCCAGTAGTTTTGTGTGAAATCAAATTGGGCATTGGGCTTGCCATTCTGACCAGCAAATGCAGCCTGTATCAAAATCGCAATTTGGTGCGTTAAATCAAGTGCTGCCCAAGTTGCCACGTTACTACTGCTTTGGGCACTGCTTGAACTACTAGAACTTGCGCTACTACTACTACTCGATGATGTTGTACTTGAATTCTCAGTGCTAGTTGATGATTTAGCACGATGACTTGTTGATGTTGATTTACTAGATTGATGTGCTGATTGTGATTTTTGTATCGTGTGTGATTGACTGTAAGCATACACGCCAACGCTGACCATTAGAACGACCAAAATTGTAGCAATAACTGCACCAATATATTTAGTATGTGATTTCATCTTCTCCCCTTTTTTTCATATCAAATTAACTTTAAATCTATTTGTCACTCTCTCATCCAAAACATAACAATCTTTATAATATATGATACGCTTTGTTGTCAGAAATACTTATTATTTTGCTTGTCAGATCGTTAATACGCACAAAAAAGGGACTTTATCTAAAAAGTCCCTTTTAACATGATTTAAAATCAGAGCAGATTGACCTTATTTATTAGCTCTGCCAACTAACCATGAAACAATTAGCACTAGAATAACGGCGCCAATGATTGATGGAATTAGTGCCATGCCAGCCAAGCTTGGGCCCCAAGAACCCAACAAGCTTTCACCTAACCATGAACCAATTAAGCCAGCAATGATATTACTGATCCAACCCATTGCAGCACCGCGACTAGTAATCGCACCTGCAATGGCGCCAATGATTGCACCGACAATTAGCGTCCAAATTAATCCCATTTCAATATCCCTCTTTCTCAATATTTAATACCAAAAAATAGATTAACTTTCTAAGAAATGTTAATCAAATCCCTTGGTTAATGCTTTAAGAATAACAAATATAATATTTTATTGCAAATATTATGCTCATACCATTTGAAACGAAAATGTTAGATTGTCATTAGAAACCAATCGTTTTCGGACATGCTTTTCACAAACTCATGCTATAATATCCGTAATATTAATTAAGTAAAGCATGGCCATGCAAAACTCATCAATTAATAGCGAACCACCCAACAAAAATTTGATTTAAGTTAGGAGATAGAAAATCATGCCACAAATTAGTGATGTATTTCAAAATTACGGCTTTAAAAACGATCGTCTCACGCTCCTCGCCGGCCCATGTGCCATTGAATCCTATGAAACATGTGCTGAAGTCGCCGAGACGCTAAAACAAATTACCGATGAACTCGGGATAAATTACGTTTTCAAATCATCTTTTGATAAAGCAAATCGTAGTTCTATTGATTCCCAACGAGGCGCCGGCATGGCAGCTGGTCTGAAAGTTTTAGCCAAGATTAAAGAGAATTATCATGTGCCAATCGTCACTGACGTTCATGAACCTTATCAATGTGAACCTGTAGCTGAAGTCGCAGACGTATTGCAAATTCCTGCTTATCTAAGCCGACAAACTGACTTACTATTAGCAGCTGGAAGAACTGGGCGTGTTGTCAACATCAAAAAAGCACAGTTTATGGCACCGGAAGATATTCAAACAGCTGTGGATAAAGTAGCAACAAACGACCAGCATATTCTGGTAACTGAACGTGGCACTATGTTTGGCTATCACCAGCTTGTTGTTGATATGACAAGTCTCATTCAAATGCGTGA
Source organism: Leuconostoc sp. S50 (assembly GCF_016624925.1). Taxonomy (NCBI): domain Bacteria; kingdom Bacillati; phylum Bacillota; class Bacilli; order Lactobacillales; family Lactobacillaceae; genus Leuconostoc; species Leuconostoc sp. S50. The sequence continues at coordinate 104,877 of NZ_JACVUE010000006.1, forward strand.
AACAGGCTATCCCGTCATTTTTGACGCGACCCATTCTGTTCAAGTGCCAAGTGGTTACGGCAATCATTCAGGTGGTAATCGTGATTACGCCTTTCCACTGATGCGCGCGGCACTAGCCATTGGTATTGATGGCATTTTTGCTGAAGTCCACCCTAATCCACCCGAGGCAATTTCGGACCAAGACAGTCAATTATACTTGTCAAAAATTCGTCCTATTCTGGAGAATGCGAATCGATTATTTCATGAACACCTTGAAATGAAGGCGGTGTATGCCCATGACGACTTACTTTGACGATGCAAAACACACGTTCAACACTGAAATTGACGCGTTAAAATCTGTCCGAGATACTTTGGACACGACTTTTGATAGTGTAGTGGCAGCTATATTACAGACCAAGGGACGTCTCATTTTTATTGCGATTGGCAAATCGGGTATTATTGCTGACAAAATTGCAGCCTCTTTTTCATCAGTTGGCGTTCCAAGCTTTTATATTGATGCTGGTACGGCCTATCATGGTGATCTTGGTCGTGTTGCTAGTGATGATTTAGCAATTTTCATTTCTAATAGTGGCGAAACCCAAGAAGTCATTCAAACGTTGATTGCTTTGCAAGTGATTCACCACAATAATCTTAAAACTGTGGCTATCACAGGGTCAGAAGATTCTACATTAGCTAATAGTACAGATTTACTCTTAAAAGTTGATATTGCTGAAGAAGCAGACCCTACTAAATTAGCGCCGACTAGCTCAACGACGGCCACATTGGTTATGGGTGATGCTTTGTTAATTGCAATTGAAAAAGAGAAAGCATTCAAACGCGAAAACTTTGCCCTGTATCACCCAGGTGGCTCCATTGGCAAGTTATTACTCCAAAATGTTAAAAATGCCATGCACACGAAGATTCCTTATGTGCATACATCGACACCAATCAATGATGTTATCTACCGTATCAGTGATTTTGCCGTTGGCATGACGCTTGTCAAAAACGATGATGAAAAAGTCATTGGTATTGTTACCGACGGCGACATTCGTAAAAAATTTTTGGACATTAGTCAAGTCAAAAATTCTACTGCCAAAGATTACATGACAGAAGGATTCATCAGCATTAACCAAGAAGCCCGCAATAGCGCTGCTTGGAAAAAAATGGCGGCACATAATATTTCCAACTTAGTTGTCCTTGACGATAATGAAGAAGTTGTCGGTATTATCACTATTCATGATGTTTTAGATTAACAAATTAAAACACGTATCACCCATTATTTTATGAGTGATACGTGTTTTTTTAAATAGCTGACTTTTGGAATAGTAATATACCACGCAATGCGTCACTGTATGTCGTGTGCTTAACCAGCTGTTTCAATTGCTGACGAACTTGTTTTGGATGATCGGTGATGAAACCGCGCACGCCAATCACATAGGCACTGGCAACATCCGCCGAATCATTGACCGTCCAAGCATATAAATCTTTTTTGTGTTGATTAATCGCGCGCACAACCGTTTGGTCAACAGCTGAATATTCAATCGCATAAAATTGATTCGTTTTTGTGCTATCAATCGTATTCTTAACTGGTGATAACAATCCAGTTTTGACTTTCAAATAGCGGCTCGCTCTTTTTAAGGCGTTCTGATTTAACGATTGAATTTCTGAATGATTCTTTTGAATTAATGGACCATATTTCGTCTCAAATTTTTGCAATTGCTCATTAGTAATTGTATCATTGATTTTCAACTCAACTAGTAATTTCTGATGATACAAATTGGCTGTTTTGAGATAATTTTCAAACGACGACAACTTGAATGTATGCCCTGCTTCTTTTAGTTTCAGTGACTTTAAAGTCGACCATTTTGTTTGATTGATTTTATACGACTTACCACTTGTGGTAGTTACTTTCGTATTATGACTCAAAACATAAACATCATCTTTTGTTGGCTGAATGTCCATTTCAACGTAATCTGGTTTAGTTGCACTTACTTTTTTCAAGTTTTCAACGACATTTGGTGTTTGATTCGGGTTGCTAATGCCTTTGTGAGCAATCACTAAGTAACGGCCATTCGGTTGGTCTATCCATTTACCAGATAGCCACACACTCAAAACACTAACAGCAATCAAAACCAATATTGTTTGCCAATGCCATGGCTGATTCTGAACATTAACCGACTGGTGTGAGTTGTTAGGATGAGCATAATCAGCCAGCAAGTCGACAAATTTTGCTGTAATGACATAAAAAATGCCAGTCATCACTACAATCAATACATTCGCACAAACATGTCTGATTGTGACTGATGCGTATGTATCAAGTAACTGCTGTCCGTAAATAACCCCATACAAACTGAAAACAAGAATAACCACAACCAACAATAAATTGCGATAAAACTTAAAGTCAAACTGACTGCGACGCCAACTATTTTTAAAGCTCAACCCAAAACTATCTTGACCAACGACAGTCTGGTAAATCAAAAATCTCATTTTCATGACAAATAGAAAATAAAGTATGTAAACAACAATACCAACGGTCAAAGCCAACTGACTATTCAAACTATCAAGAAACGTTTTAGGAATAGTTAAGTAGTAAGATAACGGAAATTTAAAGCCAAATTGATTTAAAGGAATTGTCAAAATCAACAACAATGCAGCATATAAATGAACGCGTCCCTTTAACAAACCCGATTGAAAACGAGACCATGTTATTTTTTGCCAAAGCCACAAGAATGCCCCCAACCACAAACTAACATACACAAACCACAGTAATAGATAAACAACACCAGTGACAGCATAATTAACCCAATAGTCACCAAGATAGTTAAGTAACATTGTCAAACCATTAGTTGGTATTTGATAGGTTTTAGGCTGATAACCTTGTACCCAATTAATTAGAAATTGCGCAACAACATTAAAGATAAAAATAATACTCACAATTATAACTGTTTGACGTGATATTTTTTTACTGTTCATAGTCAAATCCCCTTTCATTTAGGAACTGGTACTGTTTTCAATTGAACTATGGTGTTATATTTTTTTAATGTTTGACGAGAAATAACCATTGCAATGGTCACTCCAATCGCCATTGGCCAGAACACTGAGTAATTAAGGTGACAAATTTCAAGAATCATGAACATTGCCATGAAAGGTGCTTGTTGGGAGGCTGATAACAAAGTTACGGCACCTAAAACAGCGCACTGCCAAATCACAAGATTAGGCCATATCTGTGATAAACCGATACCGATAATTGCGCCCATCGCTGCACCGATGGCAATGGCTGGTGTTAATGTACCACCAGCTGCACCGAAACGGATTGTCAAGACTGTCACAACAGCTTTAAGGATTCCCACAGCAATCAAAAGCCATAGGACTTGTGAGCTTTTGGTCCAAATGGCCGTCTGTGCAAGTGCTCGACCGTTGCCCATGATTTCCGGAAAGAAATACGCGACCACACCAGTTAAGAAAGCTACCAAAGGCAACTGCCACAAAATTGGCGATTTTTTGACTTGATTTTTTTCAGCCCATTGACAAATCACACGGAATAACGCACCAGCAAATCCCGTGAATGGTGCAATAATAATAACTAAAATCAAACTAATAATCGAAAAATGCGCATCCCCAACTAAATAATACGGGTGAAATCCTTTTATTAAAGATCCCATTAACATGGCTATCATTGACATCGTCAGACTCACTAACACGTTGCGTAATGATAATTTTTTTAACAATATTTCAACACAAAATAGCATACCTGTGATAGGGGCAATATAAATACCGGCAAAACCAGCACCAGCTGCCGCTGCTATCAATAAACGACGATCAGCATCAGTTAAATCTGCCAGTCCCAAATGTGATTGGAAACGTATCCAAGTTTGGGCAAGCATAGCACCTGCTTCACGAGGCGCTAACTCTCGACCAATTGATCCACCAGTACCAACATAAACAATTTGCGTGCAAACATGGACAATTGTTTGTAATACTGGCATTTTTTGACCATCCAACGCTTTTTTAATGCCAACAGTTGGTTGTGTTTTATTTCTCAAAAAATACCACACAACGGCCACCAAAAGGCCACCAACCGTCACTGAGATAAGTCTTCGAAAAGCACTAGCGGTAGGCACTGGTGCTTGTGCTGTTTCCAAATAATTTAGAAATATTTTTTCAATCAATTCCAGTAATAGACTTAAACCTATCGCGCTAAATCCAACAATCACACCCAATATGACGGTAGCAATCGTTAATGATATATTCTCTCGTGTTGCCGATGATGATCCACTGTTCTTTTTTGTGGCACTAGTATCCATTTTATCTCTCACTTTTATAACTATTTTATCAGGCAATAACATAGTCTAGATTACCACTCACTGTGCTAATGCACAATGTACCATGGTTTCCAAACAACAAATAAAAAACGCGACTGTTTTAAATTCATCACGTTTTTGTAAAATGCCAGCTATTGGCACTTGAGCGTTATCAGTCACATGAACTTAACCTATCAATGCCACCATCACCAGATAAATACTCCAACCCCAGACGATGTGTCCCAAAAATTCCGAAAAGTGCTCTGCAAATGGTTGCTTGGCAGGTGACGGAATCGTTTTTAGTAGTGGCAGTAGCACAATATGAAAAATGAACCACACAACAACCCCATATACTGTTCCCTGACCAATCGCTACAACATGATTAAATGCCTGTAAAAAAGTAAACAGCGCAGCAAATGTGATCGAAAACCCAAAATGCATGAATAGCGCCACAAAATAGATTCGTTGATCTGTGGCATAGGTCCAATAAGCATGCGTAAACGATTTAGAAAACCCAAGTTGTTGTAAAAGCTGTTGGGGTGGATTAGTCTCATCTCTAGCTTGACTTCTAGGTGGCAAAATGGCTTCCCAACCAATTTTCACCATGCCAGACAGTAGCCCAGCAATAATACCAACAAAAACTGTGTCTCCTATGATATGCAACATCTTCTCTCTACCACCTTTAAAAAATTACGTTATCAATATTCATTCTTAATTATAGCATAATACCTACATTTCCCTGTTCTGGGTACTTTTTTAGCTGGCGCGCTAGTCAAATCGAATGCAATAAAAAAGTACGGACGCGTCCGTACTTGAATAGATTTTAATCATTTAAAACAGCAATCATAAAGTCCATAAAGTCTCTGACAAAGCGTTCCGTCTTGACACCAACTGCCACTTGCGTTGTTGTGTCTTCAAGCAAACGCTCTCGATCACCGATTGTACGACCGTAATCACCCGATTCTTGATCGTATGTCACCCTCATATTCAATGGAATCGTCAGGACATAGCTAGGATCAATCGCCACTGCAACGGCTAGTGGATCATGTAAAGCAGCACCACGATGATCAATACCAAGTTGATCATAAGCTTCAATGTAATAATCCATCAAATCAGCATATATTATACCTGCTTTAGTGCCTAGATCACGCCATTTTTGAGTGTGGTTTTTCGTCAACAATGTCCGTAAAGTTACATCTAAACCAACCATTGTCAACCGTTCTTGCTCCCTAAACACATGATCTGCAGCTTCAGGATCCTGATGAATATTAGCTTCAGTAAATGGCGTCACATTTCCTGGCACTGTCAACGCACCGCCCATTAAGGTGGTGTTGCCAATCAGGTGAGCAATTTCTGGATCGATTGTCAACGCTTTTGACAAATTGGTCAATGGACCAGTTGGTACATAAACCAATTCATCCTTATATTGGTGCGCCATTTTGATCAGAAAGTCTATGCCACTCATTGTTTCAACTTGTCGTGGTGAATGTGTTATATCAATATTACCAACACCATTATCACCATGAATTGCTTTAGAAATTGGCATCACATCAAAACTTTGTGTTGTTGAAGAATGAGATTCGCCCAAAAATACTGGCACATTGTCTGCACCTAATAAATGTAACAAATCCAATGTATTTTGTGCGGCTGTTTCAACTAATGTATTACCATAAGAAGCGATCACACCAATCAAGTCTGTACGCGGATCACATACAGCCCATGCCAATGCTAAGGCGTCATCAACACCTGTATCTAAATCTAAAATCATTTTGACAGAAGCCATGTCATTCTTCTCCTTCGAGTTGTTTATTCATATTTGGTATTTGTGCAACAAACCATTTTTCAAAGGCTGCTGCATCAATGTCTGTTGCAACATGGACATTTTTTTTACCTTGCGACCAGCGATTTTGCGTGTCAGCCACAGTGGCGCCTGCTGCTGGTCCTTGTGTAATGACATCTACCCAATAATCTGTCAACGTGTAAAATTCTGGTGCCAATAAGTAGCAGATTGTATTTACATCATGCATTGGTTTACCATCAGCTTCAGTATCACCATAAGCAGTCATCAACTGATGTAACATTTTACCGCACTCGCCAAGTTTAGCAACGGCGTCAATCGTTTTCAAAGACAGTAATGCTTTTAACGTAACATCTAAACCAATCATCACAATGTCGATACCACTTTTAAAGACAATATCAGCTGCATCAGGGTCAGTAAAGACATTAAATTCAGCCACTGAAGACACGTTACCACCAGATAATGACCCTCCCATCAGCACGAAGCGTTTAATATGCGGTAAAGCTTCTGGATACCGTTGGATGAGCTGTGCAATATTTGTGTAAGATCCGGTTGCCACGACAGTGATCGGCTCTGTCGCAGCCAGCAACGTTTCAGCCATCGCACTCACTGCATCTTGTGCAATTGCCTGATTTTTTGGCGTTTCAAAATCATAACCTGGCATACCCGAAGCACCATGGATATACGAAGCATCAACAAACGCCTTTTTGAGAGGCTTTGATGCACCCTTGGCAACAGGTACTTCTTGCCGATTAAAAAATGTGGTTAATTTGAGTAAATTAGCAGTTGTCTTATCAACACTGACATTGCCAGCCACACTAGTCAATAACTTAATGTCAAAATTAGGATTAGTTAAGGCAATTGACAATGCCACTGCATCATCAATGCCAGGATCCATATCTAAAATAATCGGTATCATGATCTATTCCTCTACAATTCTTACCAAACAAACAAACCTGCTGTGGCAGCTGAAAGCAATGATACTAATACGCCAGCCAACAACATATATGGTACACGTGCACTAATATAGTCATTCTTTTCTTTATTAACAAGTCCCTTGAAACAACCGATAATCATACCAATCGTGCCAAAGTTAGCAAAGCTTGTCAAGAATACAGTCAAAACAACACGTGCATGCTCATTTGCGAAGAAGCCTTTACCAGCCATAATCGACTTTGATACTTCACCCATCACAACGAATTCGTTAGTCACTAACTTAGTACCCATGTATTGTGCCAAACGGAAAGCATCATCAACACTGAAACCTAACAACCATGCAAATGGGAACATAATCACACCGAAAATATTTTCCAGCGTTAACCAATGCAATCCTGTCAAACTAAACAATTGGTTAATCAAAGCTGCCAGAGAAACAAAGGCAATCACAGTAGCGGTAATAATTAAAATCAACTTACCAGCACCTAAGATTGAATCTCCTAAAAATGAAAAGAATGGTTCTTTCTTTTCACCTTTTTCAGTGACATTCACAATTACATCTTCTTCAGGCGTTACTTTAGTAGGATTAAGAATGGAAGCCACAATGATAGCGCCCAAAATGTTTAAGGGAATAGCAGTCAACACATAATTACCAGGCACCATTTGTGTATAAGAACCAATGATTGCCGATGTCACACAGCTCATTGACATCATTGCTAATGTAAAATTACGCCGTGCAGACATGCTGTCCAACTGATTTTTTGAAACAGCCAAAACTTCTGTATTACCCAAAAACATCATTTCAATTGAGAAAAATGCTTCAAACTTTGGCTGTCCAGTGACAAATGCCAAACCCTTACCAATCCATTTAATCAACCATGGCAACAAACCAATATATGTCAAAATATCAAACAATGGCACAACGAGCAAAATGGGTAGCAAAGCTGAGGTTACGAAGTTTGGGCCACCATTATTTGATGTCAACCACTCAGGTAATGCGAATGCAATACCTTTTGACGCAACAGATACTAACCAGTTAAACCCATCAGCTGCACCCTGAACAGCAATTTGACCTGCCTTGAACTGCGTGAAAAACCAAGCCAAAGCAATTTCTAAGGCTAACACAACACCAACTGAACTCCAAGGAATATTCTTCCTATCATTAGAAAACAGCGCTGCAATGGCAATGAAAACAAAAATACCAAGTAAATTTACGATTAAAAACATAATCAGTTCCTCTCCTGAAAACAATAATTTTTAAGTAAAACGTTTAACCAAAAATAGTGTAGCATATTTATTTTAAAATTGGAAGCGTTTTCAAAAAATTAACTGGTACAATAGATACTAAGTATGAGAACAAGGAATGAGAAGATGCATAAGATATCCATTAAGGACGTGGCAAAAAAGGCCAATGTCTCAATTACAGCTGTTTCACAAATCTTAAATAATAAGGGGGATCGCTTTTCAGCAGAAACAATCAAAAAAGTGTTACAAGCTCGTGATGAGCTGGGATACGTACCAAACAGTGCCGCTCGTAATTTAAAAGTGCGGCATAGCCGCTTGATTGGTATTATTGTTCCCTCATTTAGAATGCCCTTTTTTGCTGATATCATTCAAAGTATGCAGGACAACGCGCCTGAAGATGTGAATCTTGTATTCATTGGCTCTACTGCCGACAACTTGCAAAGTTCAATTTATTCATTAGTTGAACGTGGCGTTCAAGCATTGATTTTCGGTCGCCCGATTCCTAATCGCGATGTTGTGAATGCTTTTTTAAAAAAACGTCATATTCCTTATTTGGTATTAGACCAGAATGCCGATATCAACGCTCAAGACATGGTACAAACCAATGAATTTACCGGTGGTAGCTTAGCAGCAAGCCATTTACTGTCGTTAGGTCACCGTGATATTGCCCTCATATTACCCAATGACCTAACCGACAATATGCGTCAACGGCGTGCTGGGTTCCTTGATACGTTGTCGGCTGCCAACGTGACACCTATTTCAGTTATTTCAGCAGCGCTCTCTAAACACGGTGGTTTGGCAGTTGTTCACCAATTAATACAAAGCCAGGCAACAGCTGCTTTTATATTAAATGATGAAATGGCAATCGGTGTCTTACGCGGTCTAACTTGGCAAAATGTTAAGGTGCCTGAGGATATATCAATTGTTGGCTATGATGATACTGACTACGCTGAATTCGTGGTGCCTTCATTAACCACTATCGCCCAACCAGTCGCCGAAATTGGGCAATCAGCGTTGAATATGATTTTGCAACGTCTCGCCCATCCCAATCTTCCTTACCAAACAGCATTTTTCGACGTTAAATTAGTCATCCGAGAATCCACTGCCCAACTATCAACAGATCAATAAACCCTTAGTTATATCATGTCCCCTGAATGCTAAAGCAACATTCAGGGGCTTTTTTACGTGCTTGACTTAAACAATCTTTTAATTTATAATAAAGTCCTAACTCAGGTAAAACGTTTAACCTAATTTTATCTTAAGGAGTAAACTATCATGACAAATAAAGTTGTGATCATTGGTAGTCTCAATATTGACACCATTCAAATGATTGAACGCATGCCGCAACAAGGCGAAACAATTGCAGTGCAAAATCAAGCTAGTACCTTTGGTGGTAAAGGCGCAAATCAAGCTGTAGCGGCTGCACGTCAAGGGGCTGATGTTACTTTCATCGGCGCAGTCGGTGATGACGAACGTGGCCGTGCCTTTAAGCAACTATTGGATGACGAAGGTATCAGTACAAAGTATATTTTTACTAAAAAGCAACCAACCGGTTCAGCAACTATTATGCTGGAAAATGATGGTCATAACACAATCATGGTGTACGGTGGTGCCAACATGGCACTTAGCGTTGCTGATATTCAGCAAGCCAAAGAAGCCATTGCTGAAGCTGATGTTGTTGTCGCACAACTAGAAGTTCCTACAGACGTTGTGGCTGAGGGATTTGCCATTGCGAGACAACATGCCGCACTGACTATTTTAAATCCAGCCCCAATTACGTCACATTTAGATGATACAATAATTCTAAATACTGACTTAATCATCCCAAATGAAACCGAGGCAGCAGCACTTGCAGGCACTGAACCAACAACCGCCCCTGAAAAATTACCTGCACTCGTTGATCAGCTAAAATCAAGGGGATTACACAACACCATCATCACCTTGGGTGGCGATGGCGTGTTCTATAACGTCAACAATCAACACAATCAATTACCCATTTTCAAAGTCAAAGCTGTGGACACCACGGCGGCTGGAGATACCTTTATTGGTACGGTTGCCGCTAACATTTCTACCAAAATGACTGATTTAGATATGATTGTTACACGCAGTTGCTTCGCAAGTTCGCTGACCGTCAGTCGCTCAGGCGCAATTGTATCCATTCCCAACAAACAAGAAGTTGACGCAGGACTTGCTAACCAAGCGAAAGTGATGACTAGAGGCTAATAATGACTGATAAAGACTTACAAAAAAAACAAGCTGCTGAGGCGGCCTTACAATATATTAAACCAAACATGATTGTCGGATTAGGTACAGGATCGACTGTGTCATATTTCCTAGAGGCGTTGGCAAAAGCAGATATCAATATTGTCGGTGTCACAACTTCACAAGTTACTAGCCAGCACTGTGCGGAGCTCAGCATTCCCATTGTTGATATTGACGAAGTCGATCATATTGATGTGACTGTCGATGGCGCTGATGAAGTTGATACCTATTTGAACGGGATCAAAGGTGGCGGTGCTGCCCTCTTAATGGAAAAAATTGTCGCCAAAAACTCTAACGAAAATATATGGATCGTTGACGAAAGTAAAGTTCACGCAACTTTAGGTAGTTTTCCACTACCTATTGAAGTGATTCCTTACGGTAATGGCCAATTATTCCGTCAATTTACCGATAGAGGATTCTTTCCTAAATTAAGACGTCAAGCAAATGGTGCCCCTTTAGTTACTGATGCGGGTCACTACATTATTGATTGCCATTTAAATAACATTAACAATCCGTATGCATTAGCTGAATATTTGGAAGGCCAAGTTGGCGTTGTCGAGCATGGTCTGTTCCTTAATATTTGTAATCGCGTGATTATCGGTGGTGAAACTGTGACAATTAAAGAGCGACAAAAGACGAATACGGAGCAAGTTTAATGTTATTTTTAATCATTGCTTTGGGCGCCGGATTAATTTTAGCCGCACAAAACGCTATCAATGCCGAGTTAAGCGCCTGCCTTAAATCTCCAATCGCTGCCAGTTTTCTTGGTTATGTAGTTGGGACCCTATTTCTACTCCTGTTGACCATTATAATTGGTGACTTTTCTAAAATTGCTGACCTCTTTTCAGCACCACTTTGGTTACTCACCGGTGGCTTGTTTGGCTTAATGTTTGTCACAAGTTGTATCATACTTTTTCCAAAAATTGGTGCGGTTGAAACCGTCATGTTGCCCACACTAGGTCAAATTGTCGCTGGCATGTTATTTGAAACAGTTGGCTGGTTCAACGTTGATATTATTCCAATGACGCTGCTTCGCATTGTTGGTCTGATGGTCTTATTATTAGGAACTTACATCGCTGTCGTCTTAGCCACTAAAAGAAAAACACTCGCCAGCCGTTCTCAAAACAATCAAGCATCCTCACGCTTGGTCTTGCGTTTATGGGCGTTTGGCGCTGGTGTCTTATGTACTGTCCAATCAACTTTTAACGGACAACTTGGCAATCTAATTGACAGTCCAACGGTAAGTGCACTTTGGGCGTTTGTGATTGGTCTCATCGTACTCGTTTTCCTCAAGCCCAACACATGGCAAGTTCTCGTTCGTGGCATTAAAATGCCACAATCTTGGTCAGCCGGTGTTGCTGGTGGTACATTTGTGACGCTAATGTCCCTCCTAATTCCTAAATTAGGCCCTGGCTTAACCGTCAGTATTTCAACACTAGGCGTTATGGTTGGCGCAATGTTAGTGCAACAATTCGGACTGTTCAAATCATTACGTCAAAACGTCTCAATGACTCAGGTTATCGGCATTTTAATTATGCTGAGCGGCATTATTTTAATAAAAATGTTTTAAAAAGACTGTTCAATTCTAACGTGTTACTAGCGTTAGAATTGAACAGTCTTTTATTATTTTACACCACTTGCTACATCCGCATGATAAATGTATGAACGTGTCATTGGCAGATTAGTGCTCGAGGCACCTTTCGTCAGCAAATACTGAACAACATCAATATTGCCTGATTCAAATGACGCTGCACAAGCTTGCAAATATAAATCCCACATACGATAGAAACGCTCACCGTATCGAGATGTCACACTTTCACTGACATCGTGAAAGTTATCGGTCCAAATTTCAAGTGTTTTTTGATAATGTCGGCGTAGCGGCTCCAAATCATCAACCTGCAAATGAGCATCCATAATATGGTCAATATTCTCCGCCAAATTAGGAATATAACCACCCGGGAAAATGTACTTATTGATCCATGCATCGACACCAGCACCTTTATGTTGGCCAGTGATACCATGAATCAAAGCAGTACCATTTTCAACAAGTAATTGGTCAACTTTTGAAAAATAGGCCGCCAGGTTTTCTTTACCAACATGCTCAAACATACCAACCGAGGTAACATGGTCGTACTGCTCTTTTAGCTCGCGATAATCTTCTAGGTAAACAGTTACTTGACCCGTCAAACCTTCTGCTTTAATTTTGTCTGAGACAAAATCATACTGTTGCTGACTCAGGGTCACACCAGTAGCTTTTAGACCGTACTCTTTGGCAGCTGTGAATAACAGAGTTCCCCAACCGCAGCCAATGTCTAATAGTGTTTCACCTTCTTGGGCATGCAACTTGTTGAGAATGTGACGCACTTTATTCATCTGTGCATCTTCTAAAGTATCACTGTCACTGGCAAAATAAGCACAAGAATACGTCATGGTTTTATCCAACCACATCTCATAAAAATCATTACCAATGTCGTAGTGACTTTGAACATCGTTTTTGCTGACCTTTTCAGAATGTGAGTGCTTAGGAATCAGTTTAGAGAACTTGCTATTATTGAAAAAGCTATCTTGTGACCGGTAAGCCAATGTAACTAATTCTTGTAAGTTACCTTGAATCTCAATTTTGCCATCCATGTAGGCTTCACCAAAAGTAAGTGAAGCATGGGCAACAATTTCTTTAATCGGAATGAGCTCATGCATAATGATTTTGGCAATTGATTCACCTTCACCAAAATGCACTGTTTCCCCATCCCAAAATTCAACGTCGATTGGGGCGTCAAAACTGGACTTTAAAATTTGCTTGTAAATCGCTTTGTCAATCATAAATTCCCCTTTTCTAACATAAAGCTATTTTAGAAAAGCATGAATTCAAAGTCAAATCAAAACATTATCACAACACCAATTCTTAAAAATTTAGATATCAATAAATAACACAAAAAACGACATTTTTCCGGTCTTAAACGAGGCGAATAGCTTCCATTACGATATAAAATTCATTTTTTGTCAACAATTTTTAAACGACAAAATCAAAGCACTAGGCATCGTAAACCAAATCAAGATTCATAAAAGCAAATTTATGCCGTAACGCTGTCACAATTTTTTGTTTCTGTTGTGCTAATCCTTTTAGGTTAATATCGCCGTTAATTGTGCCATTAATTAACACTTTCACTCTATAAGCCATTCCTGTTTTATAAATGACACATGATTTTACTAAAATATCATCTGCTAAAGTTGTTCGAACAATATGCTCTACTTTTTGTTGAACTTGCTCATTTTGAAGCACGCCGCCACTGATTTCAATAAAAGCAAGTTTAATGACTTGAAAGGGATTATTGAGCCCTATATACCAAGGCTTTATCGAATAAAGTGTACAAATAATGTACAAATAGAAAAAAGCACCGACCAGATTAATTTCCAGTCGGCTTTTTTGTGTAATATATTTTCTGTCAGAGGAGAAAGAGAATACTCAATTAATATATTCGGCCTAGATTATATGAACATTAAAACCCAACGGGAATACATTTTTTATCAGTTCCCCCATTTCCTGTTGGGTTGCCCAATTATGCGCTCTATTGATTATATGAATATTAAATAGAAAAAAAGACCCGCACCAGTTAGCGGGTCAATGTATGGATCATCAATACTCCGGAGTATTATGATACACCCAGTCTATTACTTTTTCCTATTTTAAGCAAATAAAAACCCAACAATCTGCGCTGATATCAGAAGGATGGACGTTAAACTTTGATATCGATTGTTGAGCTGACTATATATTATCACTCTTACTTTTTGAAAGCAAATAAAAAAGAAACACATCAGATGTGCTCCTTAAACATAAAAGAAATGTAGCAGTTTTCGGAGAAGCTACGTACTACATTCTATCGGACTTACTTTAAAATAGCAAATAAAAACCCAACAAGTTGAAAACAATTTCAGAATGGACGCCTCCATTATTAAAAAGTGATTGTTGGGCTACACTTATTCTACCCCTATTTGATTGCTGTGTAAATTAAAACCCAACAACCAAGCATTTCACTTAAAAGACGGGCACGTCATGAAATGGTCGACGATGATTGCTGGGTAGTGTCAACATAAGACTTACTTATTGTAAGCTATTTGGATTTTAATTGCAAATAAAAACCTAACAAACAGTAATGTGTATACTTACGACCGTATTTGTTAGGCTATTTGTATAGTATCACTCTTACTTTTTGAAAGCAAATAAAAAAAGAAACACATCAGATGTGCTCCTTAAATCTAACAGAAGTGTAGCAATTTTTCAGAGAAAGCTACGAAATATATTGTAAATCACTTACTTTAAAATAGCAAATAAAAACCGGTTACAACTAATGACCGGTAGTATAGTGAATTTCTCAGCAAGAAACAATGGTACATAAAGGTTTCAAAACTAAAAAATAAAGAAGGAGCACTTGCTGAGTGCGGCCAATCTCTCATGACTACAAAAATATTTTACTATATGAAATAAAAATTTACAACAAAAAAACCCCAACAGGGACAAGCCAAATTTTAAAGAGTAAATATGATCTGCGTAATCACGCCAGTAGTAAGTAACCTAGAAAGAATACGCCTGTTGGAGCAACAAACACAGTCGTAGTCATTAAGACTACAAAATTATTCTAATTCATAATAAATATTTTTGTCAAATAAAAAATCAGGTTAGCGTAAACTAACCTGATACTGGACGCGTATTTTCTTTGGGGAGAAAATACATTATAATTTCAATGGCAAGAAATTACTCTTTTATTTTATATAAACATGTAAAATATTGCAAACAAAAAGCCCGACAAGGTATATTCGTTCAACTCATGATTTCACATATTTTGTAAAGAAGATTTTTAAGAAAGCTGTCGGGCTAAGTAGTCACCTACTATGCTTATATATTATCACTACATACTTTAAATAAGCAAACAAAAAGCTCAACAACACGTAAACATAAAAACCAAAAGCGATAACATTCAAAAGAGCAGTTGTTGAGTTGTGTCATTATAATACCATGTAATTGATTTTTGGGTAATAAAAAAGCTCAACAGTGTAACATCAATTAACCTGCCGAGCATGTAGTCCACTCTTGAAAAGACCACTCGTTTATTTTAACACAAATAAAAACCCAACAACCTGTAAACGGTATGCTGCGAACAGCAAGATGTTGAGCCTGTTATTATTCTACTACGTCACCTTAGAATTGCAAACAAAAACCCAACAAATTGAAAACGATCCCATAAGGAAGAGCTCGTGAGAGCATGAAACCGATTGCTGGGTCTGTAGTCCACTCTTGAAAGAACTACGACTCTATTTTATCACAAATTAAAACCCAACGATCATTGTGCGATATCGGTAGACATCTAGGTCTAGTTCCGATAATGATTGCTGGGTAGTGTCAACATAAGACTTACTTATTGTAAGCTGTTTGAATTTTAATTGCAACTTAAAACCCAACAAACATATCAGATTCGAAATTGGGGTAACTCATCATGCTGTTGTTGGGCTATTTAATGGTATCACTTGTGCGGGTTGAGGGCAAATAAAAAAGGATCCCTGTTATGGTGGTTATCCTTTGAAAGGTATCTTTCCTGTATCAACTAAGTTCTTAACAAAACTATGCAATCCTACTTTATCATTAACCGTTAACTTAGCAACCGGCTTGTTTCTCAATATATAATCAGTTGTAATGTTATAAGTTCTGTGGCAGTCAACATATGACTCTTTTTTTAATCCTGCTTGTTGCCACTCTATAATAGGATAATATAGCTCTTTGATTTTTTCTGGTTTTTTATCGTAATCACTGGTAACTTTTAGTAATTTAATATATCCATCCGACATGCTTAATACTAAAGCAGGTCTAGTTTTTGAATCACTTTTGTCTTCATATGGTATGTTTACCACGTAAACTTTCATCCTGGGATCTAATTCACTCATTAACCATTAACCATCCAGTCATGGAAATTAGGTGACTTCTTTTCATCGTATTTTCCGTTTTCGTCAATATCAACCACCTCCGTAGGATAGCTAGCAAACAAATCGTCCCAATCTAACTTGCTAGGTTCTTTTGAAACGATTAGTTCCTGATTGTCGTTCAAGGTAAAAGTCAATTTATCTCCCTTTTCTATGTTCAACTTTGTTCTGAACTTAGCTGGTATGCTAACTTGACCCTTTGCCGTTACTGTTCCGATTCCTGTATTTGTCATGTTTTATCCTCCGAAGTAATACATATTACGTAATACGTATTACCTATACATGAATTATATATTGTTTGTATATTTTTTGTCAAATAAATTTGCCGTTTTGCTAATTTATAATTATCATCAAGACACAAAAACCGCCCAACCAGAAATAATCCAGTCGGGCGGTTTTATTATATTCAATTTTGTAAGGCGTTAACCTTTGCTTGTGCATCAGCTAATGCCTGTTGTGCTTTGGCTAATTCATCAGCCTTGGCTACTTCGCTTGCTTGTTGTTCTGCTGCCTCTTGCGCTTTGGCTTGTTCAGCTGTCATTTGTGGGTACGTCTGATTCAGTTCATTAATCAATGTAGCGTACTCTTTTTCGATAGTGTTCCTGATTAGTGTTTCATTCGTATTTGAAAGTCCTAATGCCGATAACGCTTTTTTGACGATATCAACGGCACCTGACTTTTTTGCTTCACCCTCTAGATATTGTGTCACACCTAACTTTTGCATGGCCACGATTGCAGCCTTAGCCAAGGGTGATAGAACGTTAATCAAAGTGGTAGCCTTGCTATTGCCAGTAATGACTTTACCAATCCAACCACCAATGATTGGAATAGCTGCCAAAGCGATTGAGATAATAACATCTGAAATACTATTTACTTGCATGTGATCTCCTTATTTGATTGTTGCAAACGACTTCATCATCGAGACTGGCTCACCACCAATTTCAACGTTAATCGTTGTCGCTGTCTGTGAAATGACCTTGTACTTGCCAGTCAAAGTGAAGTATTCCATACGTCCATTGTTGCCTTGAATGTATTGATTTTTCAGCTTATTACCGTATCGGTCAGTCAAAGTCAGGGCTGAAATAGGAATATAGTTGTTGTAATCAATCACCGGAATACTCATATCAATGTTGATACCATAAGTTTTGTGATTGTACTTCGTCCAATAATCAGATACATAGACACCACTAAATGTTGCATAACGTGTCTTGGCTGGTGTACTTGGTGTGTTCGTTGATTGTGATGGCTTAGAAGCTGTTTGCTCTGTCGGCTTGTCATTATCCAATGAACCAACCACCATAACGTTACCGTCAACACCAAAATGATTATCACCATACTGCCACATCTTAACGTTGCTCATATTTGGGAAATATTGCATAGGCGGCGTTGCTTGATTAGCAGTAGTTAGATACCAAGCTACCCATAAAGCGTTAGGATAACGTGTATTCACTCTTGATAAGTCAACGTTAGCATTCATGTAGTAGTAACCAGAGTACAGCATTGGCTTGTAACCAGCAGCGTAGATGGCGTCCATGAACTTCAAAATAGCTGTCGTGTTGTTAGCCTTATTCAGACCTGCACCTTCTTCATAATCCAATGCGATGTAACTAACCTTAGCTAATCCAGCATTCTGTGCGTCTTGTACAGCTAATTGTGCGTGATAACTTGCTTCACTAACTGAATCACCAACCTCACCCCAGAAATAACCACCAGTTTGCATACCAACGTCATCAGCATTATGAATTTGTGCATAGGCTTTAGGGTTGACATAGTGACTACCCTCACCGCCGCCACGTCCACCTAGCTTAACCATAGTGCTCTTATACTAAAAAAATGGACTATTTTTATTCAGTCCGTAAAATGAA